>JALCPO010000003.1 GCA_022650455.1 Oscillospiraceae bacterium | reverse complement strand
CACAACCGACAAAAATACCGGGGTAACGACCCTGACGCAGGGCACCGTTCAGAAAGCGTGCTTCAATTCTTCGGGGGACAGTTACCTGCTTGTAAACGATAAGGTCTACGACCTGTCGGACGTCATCGAGGTGCTGGGCTACCATTCGGCGGATTCGTCGGGCGGTTCCGGCGATGACGGTGACGGCGGCAGCGGATCGGAGCCGACGAACCCAACGACTTAACGGGTCCGGATGTCCCGGCAGACCGGAAGGCGGTGACCCAGATGAATGAGATTCAGTTCAAAAAGAACTATTCCGCCTGGATCGACCCGGCCTATGCGGCGCGGTATCCGCAGGAAAGCGGCTCCAAGGCACAGAAGACGGGTTCGGCGGAAAGCACGTTTGCGCAGGCGCTGCGCAACAGCGTGGAAGAAAGCGATTCCAGGCTTACCTTTTCCAAACATGCCGTCCAGCGCATGGACGCCAGGCAGATTGAGGTTTCCCCCCGGCTGGTGGCCCAAATGGACAGCGCCGTTGAAAAAGCCCGGAGCAAGGGCGTAAAGGAAGCGTTAATCCTGAACGGCGAAACGGCCTTTATCGTCCACGTTCCCAGTAAAACGGTCGTCACAACCATGAATGGTGGGGAAATGAAGGAAAATATTTTCACTAATATTGACGGAGCCGTAATTTTATAACCGGACCTTTCACAGGGGGTTAGCGGGCTTGGAATGACGGAAAAGCCCGTGCGGTTCCGAAAACGGAAAGGAAGACTGAGCATTATGATGAGATGCATGACATCCGCGATCGCGGGCCTGAAGGCCCATCAGACCGCCATGGACGTAGTCGGCAACAACATTGCCAACGTGAACACCAACTCTTTTAAGAGCAGCAGCACATCCTTTCGGGACACCATGTACCAGCAGATCGCGGCCGGGTCCGCAGGCGACGCGAACAGAGCCGGCGTGAACCCTTCGCAGATCGGCTACGGCGCCACGGCGGCCGGCGTCACCGTGGACAACACCAAAGGCGGTGAGAACGCAACCGGCAAGAACAACGACGTTTATATCGACGGCGAAGGCTACCTGATCATCGGCGACGGCGCGAAGGGCGGGACAGACGCTTTTCCGGGCTACAAATACACGCGCGTCGGCGAGCTTTCCGTCGACAGCCAAGGCTACCTGACCGACGGGAACGGCAATTACGTCTGCGGGCAGACCTATGACGGCACCAACTTTACGCCCGCTTACGGCGCCGGAGTGCAGCCGGTGGCAATCAAGCTGCCGGCAAACGCGAAAGACACGGCGATCGGCTCCGACGGCACCATCACCTGCAACGTAGGCGGGACGGTCGCGACGGTCGGGCGGATCGGCGTAGCCACCTTTACCAATGCCTCGGGTCTGGAACAGGTCGGCGGCAGCTACTACCGGACGACCAATAACGCCGGGACGACGACCTACAACGTCCCGGGCTCCGGCAGCTCGGGCGGCCTGGTCACCGGCGCGCTGGAATCGTCCAACGTGGACCTAGCGACGGAATTTTCCAACATGATCGTTTACGAGAGAGGGTACCAGGCCAACACGAAGATCATTTCCGTGGCGGACGAAATGCTCCAGTCCCTTGTCAACATGAAGTAACGGAAAGCCGGATTATCCGCCCGTCCCGCGAAAGACGGGCGGAACAATGAAAAGAGGGGGAAGTTATGATTGATTTGACCCAGCTGGACGGGACCCCGTTTTCGCTCAACACCAACCTGATTGAAATTATCGAAAACATTCCGGAGACGAAAATCTCGCTCACAAGCGGCAAATATTACCTCGTCCGCGAAACGAGGGAAGAGATCAAACGGAAGGTGCTCGCCTACCAGAGGCGCGTCTTTAAAAACATCATCACGGTAAAAGGCCCGTCCAAAGGGCCGACCAGGGAAAAGGAATAAGGCCCGCGCGGCCGCGGGCGGTCTCCGCCGGTTTTCGGCGGAGGCTGCCGGGGCGGCTGCGGCCTTTCGGGGCCTCACAGTGTTTTCACCGGATCGGAGAGATCTTCGCCAGGCCCGGCGCACGGGGTCGGCGTTTTACATAGATGGGTGTTTCCCTTTCATTTTGTGCGAAGAATGGTGGTACATATGGCAGAGGTTTTGTCACAGCAGCAGATCGATGAACTTCTCGGAAACCTGCAAAGCGGGAATACGGACATCAAGGAGATCGAAGAGCAGACTTCCGCGCAGAAGATCAAGGACTATGACTTCCTGTCGCCGAAAAAATTTACGAGAGAGCAGATCCGTTTTCTACAGAATATCTTTGAAAACTTTTCCCGAATGCTTTCCCTGTATCTTTCGGGGCAGCTGCGCATCTCCTGCCAGGCGGAAGTCGTGCAGGTGGAGGAAGAGGAGTACAAGGAATTCGGCAACGCGCTGAACGACTCCGTGCTGCTGTCCGTCATGGGGCTCCACAGCGATATTTACAACATTGAGGACAAGCAGATCCTGCTCGAGATGTCGCGGCCGATTTCTTTCAGCATTCTCGACAAGCTGCTTGGCGGGGACGGTTCCGGGTATTTGATCGACCGGGATTATACCGAAATCGAGCTTTCCCTGCTGGAGTACCTGTTCAAGCAGTTTTCCGGTTTGCTCCGGAATGCGTGGAGCAATTATTTTGAAATCTCGTTCAGCATGGATGCGATTGAAACAAACGCCCAGATGATCCAGTTCATCCAGCCCGACGAGTCGGTGGCGATCGTCGTGATTGAGATCACGATGAACGACCTCAAAGGCAACCTGAACATCTGTCTGCCGGCAAGCTCCCTCGAGGAGATTTTTAAGAGCTTTGACTCCAAATACGTCAAGGTCAATAAACGGGACGACCCGAAAGTGGTCAAACGCCGCAGGGAAGAGATCCTGGCCGAGCTGAAGGACACGCCCCTTACGGTCGCCGCCGTGCTCGGCGAGACCCAGGTCACGCTGAAAGAACTTCTGGAGCTCCAGCCGGGCGACATCATTCCCCTGAACACGGAAGTCGCGGACGGTTCCGTTACGGTAAATGTGGAAAAACTGCACTGGTTTACCGGCACCATCGGGACCAAAAAGAAAAAATATGCGGTACGAATCGATAAAGTCCTGCAATAAAATTATTGGAAAAAGGTGATTTCATTGGGATCAAATGATGCGGGCATCCTGTCCAATATGGAAATTGACGCCATTGGAGAAATCCTCAACATCAGCCTGGGGTCTTCGGCGACTTCCGTCTCCCAGCTGCTGGGCAAGCCGGTCAATATTACCACGCCGGAAGTCAAGCTGATTAAAACGAAGGACTTCGACATCAAGACCTACGAGCCGGCGATCGGCGTGGAGATCAATTATGTCAAGGGCCTCGACGGCAAAAACATCCTGATTCTCAAAGAATCGGATGTCAAGGTCATTGTCGGACTGCTCCTTCAGACCGATTTTTCCGACAAAGAATTCGTGCTGGATGAAATGAATATCGGCGCGATCTGCGAGGTCATGAACCAGATGATGGGGGCTTCCGCGACGGCGCTTTCCCAGTTCCTGAACCGCTCCATCAACATTTCGCCGCCGAGCTCCTTCCCGGTGGACAACAGCGAGCAGTTCAAGTCCAAGTATCTGGAAGACGACGGGAACATCGTCGCGGTCTACTTCAACCTGATGATCGGCGACATGGTAAACAGCCAGTTTATCAATCTGATGAAGGTGGATTTTGCGAAGGAGCTGGTTTCCAATTTCGGCTTGAATCCGCCGTCTGCCGCCGGAGAACAGCCCGCGGTCCCCGCTAAACCCGTTGCTGCGCCTGCTCCCAAGGCATCCGCGCAGCCCGCCGCTGCGGCCGCGCCTTCTCCCAAAGTTTCCGCGCAGCCCGCCGCTGCTGCCGCGCCTTCTCCCAAAGTTTCCGCGCAGCCCGCCGCTGCGGCCGCACCGGCTCCCAAGGCGCCCGCGCAGCCCGCCACAGTGGCCGCACCGGTTCCCGCACCCGCACAGCCCGCCACAGTGGCCGCACCGGTTCCCGCACCCGCACAGCCCACCGTTTCTCCGGCGGCCCCGCCGCAGCCGTATTCCCCGGCGCCGCAGCCGGCGGGCCGCATTGCGAATGCGGTTTACCCCAGCTTCGATGCGGATGAGTCGCAGCTGACGGAGAGTGAATCCAATAATCTGAACATGATTATGTCGGTTCCGCTGCAGATTACGGTCGAGATCGGCCGCACGACGAAGAAAATCAAGGAAATCCTCGATTTTTCGGCCGGGACGATTGTCGAGCTGAACCGCCAGGCCGGTTCGCAGGTTGACGTTTATGTGAACGGGAAGGCCATTGCGAAAGGCAACGTCGTCGTCGTCGACGATAACTATGGCGTCCGGATTACGGAAGTCATCAACAGTGAGATCATGAAGCTGTCGCCGACGGCAAAATCATGACATGAAATCAATCTCAATCATCGCGACCGAGCAAATTCCAATTTCGGTATTTTAGGAGGAACGACAATGGACAAAAAGATCATGTTGGTGGACGACGCGGCTTTCATGAGAATGATGATTAAGGACACACTCTCGAAAAACGGCTACACCAATATTGTGGAAGCCAACAACGGTCAGGTCGCCGTCACCAATTACCCCACCGAAAAGCCGGACCTTGTCATCATGGACATCACCATGCCCGTGATGGACGGCTTGGAAGCGCTCAAGCAGATCAGAAAGTCCTACCCGGACGCGAACATCATCATGTGTTCCGCGATGGGTCAGGAAGCCATGGTGGTCGACGCTTTGAAGCAGGGGGCGAAGGATTTCATCGTAAAGCCGTTCAAGGCCGACCGCATCATGAAAACCGTCAAGAGCATTCTGGGTTGACGCGATGAGACTTCCGTGGCGCCTGTCTTACGGCTTTTCCGACACCCTGCAGCTGGTTTTGGAGCTGCTGGCGGTCGTGTTTCTGCTCTGGCTCTGCTACCGGCTCAGCAAGTACATTTCCAAAAGGGCGGGCGGCATGGCCGGCTCCAACAATATCCGCATCCTGGAGCGGGTCAGCCTTGCCCAGGACAAAGGCCTTGCCATTGCGGAGATCTGCGGCTCCGTTTACCTGCTTTCCTTCTCAAACGAGCGCGTGGAGATCCTGAAGGAACTGGACAAAACCCTGCTGAAGCAGGCAAAATCCGCACCGCAGCAGAATTTTATGGAAGCACTGAATTCCGCCCTTAAGGGAAAATGGGGTTTGACTGGTTATGACAGAAAAAATAGAAAAGGCGGATTGTAAAAAATCGGCCGGGAAGAAACGAAAGGTCCTCCGGAAGATTTTCCTGATTACGGCGGTTTTCTGCGTCTGTGCCCTGCTGATGCCGATGAAGGCTTCCGCGGCCTCGGTCAATGTCGACGTGAACGGGCAGGGCGTCAACACCCTGCAGATCATCGAGATGATGACGGTCCTCGCGCTGCTGCCCACGATTCTGATCATGACCAGCTGCTTCACCAGAATCATCATTGTGCTCTCGTTTCTGCGCAACGCCCTCGGCCTTCAGAGCACCCCGCCCAACCAGGTGCTGATCGGCATTTCGCTGTTCCTCACCCTGTTCATCATGTCGCCGGTCGTCTCCAAAATCAACACGGCCGCCTACGAGCCGTACAAGGAGTCCAAGATCACGCAGCAGGAATTTTTCCAGAAGGCGAGCGCCCCTCTGAAGGAGTTTATGCTGAAAAACACCCAGAAGGACGATCTGGACCTGTTTATCAATCTGGCCAAGATCAAAACCGACACCCCGGTGAAAAACCTTTCCATCACTGTTGTGACCCCGGCGTACATGACGAGCGAGCTGAAGCGGGCCTTCATTATGGGCTTCCTGATCTATATCCCGTTCCTGATCATCGACATGATCGTCTCCAGCACGCTGATGTCCATGGGAATGGTGATGCTGCCGCCGAACATGGTTTCCCTCCCGTTCAAGCTCCTGCTGTTCATCATCGTGGGCGGCTGGGATCTGCTGTTCAAGACGCTTGCCACTTCGTTCAACTTATGAGAGTACGGGCCGCCCGGAATTGAAAGGAAGTACCTATGTCGATTGCTCAGGTTATGCAGATCATCCAGGCTTCCATGGTTGTCCTGCTGAAGGTCTCCGCGCCGATCCTGATCGCCAGCATGGCGGTGGGGCTGGTCATCGCCGTTCTGCAGGCGGCCACGCAGGTTCACGAGCAGACGGTCGTGTTTGTGCCGAAGCTGGTCGCCATCGCCGTCATCCTGGTAATCATGGGCTCCTGGATGCTCGAAAACATGAAAAGCTTTACCCTGTATATTTTCGACCAGATCGTCAAGATGGCCTAAGGGCGTGGTGAGTGCGTGGAGCTTGATTATAATTTTACCCTTCTGCTTTTGATTTTTCTGCGCATGTCCGGGTGCGTCCTGTTCAACCCGATTCTCGGCCGGAACAATATCCCCGTGATTTTCCGGGTGGCGCTTTCCCTGCTGCTTTCCCTGTTCACCTATCCGTTCGTTCCGAGTCAGGCGCTGCAGATCAGCTCGCCGATTGTCTTTACGGTGTGCGCGGTGAAGGAGGTGATGGTCGGCTTTCTGGTCGGGTTCATCATCCAGATGATCCAGTCCGTCATCATCATGGCGGGCGAACAGATGGATATCCAGATCGGCCTGTCGATGTCGAAAATCTACGACCCGCAGAGCAGCATTTCCATGCCGCTTTCCGCGTCCCTCATCAACGCGATGTTCGTCCTGATCTTTTTCCTCACCAACGCCCACCTGACCCTGATTCAGGTCTTTATCCGGCTCGGGACGGCGGTTCCGTACGGCGACGGCCTGATTTCCAGCGGCCTTTTCCGGAACCTTGTGGCCAGCTTCGGCCTGATGCTGATTTATTCCGCAAAGCTCTGCCTGCCGGTTATCGCGGTGGAGATGATCAGCCAGATCGGAATCGGCATCATGATGAGGGCCGTCCCCCAGATCGACATTTTCACCATTGAAATCCAGCTGAAGCTGATCATCGGCTTTGTCGCGATTCTCGTGCTGGTTCCGGTCTTTTCCGGGGTTCTGGAAAAGCTGATCGACGTGATGTTCCAAAGCATCAGCGGAGTGTACTCGATGCTCACATAAGCGGAGGGGCCGGCCGGTTCGCAAAGGGGGGATTTCATGGCGTCTGCGGAAGAAAAAACCGAAAAAGCCACACCGAAAAAACGCAGGGACGAACGCAAAAAGGGCAATCTGTTCCAGAGCACGGACGTTGTGACCGCCCTTTCCATTCTGAGCGTTTTCCTGGTTCTCCGCCTGATTTTTCCCTACTTTTACCGTTCCATGAGCAACCTCATCATCCAGTACTTCGCCTATGCCGGAACGACGAATTCCCTGAGCCGGACCTTTGCTGAAGACGTCAACCGGAACGGCTGGGCCACGATCCTTCTGCTTGCCGGGCCGGTGATGGTGGTGTCGGCGGCGGTGGCGGTCCTGGCGGTGGGGATGCAGACAAAGTTCAAGTTCTCCCATGAAAAGATCAAGTTCAAGCTTTCCAATATCAGCCCCCTGCAGGGAGTCAAGCGCCTGTTTTCCCTCCGCTCCGTCGTCGAGGTGCTGAAAGCGTCCGTCAAGATCGCGATCATCGGGTATCTGCTTTTTCTGAAAATCCGTGACATCGCCGTCCAGTGCGCCAACATGGCGGAAAACGACATCGTGCAGTCCTCGGTGCTGGTCCTGAACGATATTATGGAGCTGGTCATTGAGATGTCCATCGTGTTCCTCGGCATTGCGGCTCTGGACTACTTCTACCAGTGGTGGGAATATGAGCGCAACATCAAGATGACCAAGCAGGAACTGAAAGAAGAGTATAAGGAACTGGAAGGGAACCCGGAGATCAAGGGCCGGATCCGCCAGGTGCAGAAGAGCATGTCGCAGCAGCGCATGATGCAGAAGGTGCCGACCGCCGACGTGATTGTCCGAAACCCGACGCACATTGCCGTGGCGCTGCGGTACGACTCAGAAAAAGACGAGGCGCCGGTCGTCGTGGCCAAGGGGCAGGATTATGTTGCATTCCGGATTCTTGCCGTCGCCGAACAATACCACATTCCCATGAAAGAGGACAAGCCGCTTGCGCGGGCTCTGTACGCGGCGGTGGACCTGAACCAGGAGATTCCGCCGGAATTCTACACCGCCCTTGCCGAGATTATGGCATGGGTATTCCGGATGAAAAAGGAGCTGAAGCGGTAATTGAAGTTTCTCAACAATGCGGTTTCCATCTTCGTCATTCTGATTATCGCTCTCATCGTCATCCCCCTGCCGCCGACGCTGCTGGATGCGATGTTCATTTTGAACATCACCCTGTCGCTGGTCATCCTGATGATGACCATGTACATCAAGACGGCGCTGGACTTTTCCGTTTTCCCGTCCGTCCTGCTGATCTGCACCCTGTTCCGCCTGGCGCTGAATATTTCGTCCACCCGGCAGATCCTGACGAACTCCGGCTACGCCGGGCAGGTGATCAAGACGTTCGGCACCTTCGTCCTGCAGGGCAATATCGTGGTCGGATTCATCGTTTTCCTGATCATCGTCCTGGTGAATTTTCTGGTCATTACGAAAGGCTCCGAGCGCGTGGCGGAGGTTGCCGCGCGGTTTAAGCTGGACGCCATGCCCGGCAAGCAGATGGCGATCGATGCCGACCTGAACTCCGGCCTCATCAACGAGGAGCAGGCCCGCAAACGCCGGGACGACATCCAGCGCGAAGCCGAGTTCTACGGCTCCATGGACGGCGCCAGCAAGTTTGTCAAGGGCGACGCCGTCATGGCGATTATCATCACGTTCATCAACTTTCTCGGCGGCATCATCATCGGCATGGTGCAGGGCGGAAAAAGCATCAACGAGGTCCTTCAGATCTACACCATCGCGTCGGTGGGCGACGGCCTCGTTTCCCAGCTTCCGGCGCTTCTGGTTTCCACGGCGACCGGCATGATCGTGACCCGCGCCGCGTCGGATTCCACGCTGGGCAAGGACCTGACCCGGCAGTTCATGGCCCAGCCGGTCGTCATCATGCTGGTGGGGTTCGCCATCCTGGGTATGTGCCTGATCCCGAATATGCCGATCCTCTGGCTTCTGTTTTTTGCGGCTCTGTTCATCGGCATGGGCGCGGCCCTCGCCAAAAAGCAGAAAGAGGCGGAAGGAGGATCCCGGCCGGAGCCGGGCGGAGCGGTTTCCGCCGTGCAGCCCGGGAACGAGGCCGAGTATTTTAAGGACATTGACAACATCTATAAACTCCTGCCGCTGGACGCGATTGAAATGGAGTTCGGCTACAGCCTGATCCCTCTGGTGGATGAGAGAAGCGGCAGCAGCTTTATCGACCGCCTGGTGATGTTCCGCAAGCAGTTTGCGACGGATATGGGCATGGTGGTTCCCGCCGTCCGTCTTCGGGACAACGGGATGCTGAACCCGAACCAGTATGTTATTAAGATCAAGGGCGAGGAAGTGGCCCGCGGCGAAATCCTGATGGATTATTACCTGGCGCTCGACCCCGGAAACCTGACGGGCGAGATCGACGGTATTGACACCATCGAGCCCGCCTACGGCATCCCGAGCAAGTGGATTACCCCCGACAAAAAGGATATGGCCGAAATCTACGGCTACACGGTCATCGACCCGCTTTCCGTCGTGATGACGCACCTTTCCGAGACCGTGCGGAAACATGCGTTTGAGCTGCTTTCCCGCCAGGATGTCAACCAGATTCTGGAGAACCGGAAGAAGTACAACGCTCCTCTGGTAAATGATGTGGTGCCGAACGTCATCACTCAGGCCAACCTGCAGAAAGTCCTCTGCGGCCTTCTGAAGGAAGGCGTCCCCATCCGCGACATGGACACGATCCTCGAAACGATCTCCAACAACGCCGGCAGCGTCCACGACCCGGAGATGCTCACGGAGTTTGTCCGGCAGGCCCTGAAGCGGACCATTACGCGCCAGTGGTCGGAAGGCGGCCAGATCCGCGTCATTACGCTCGACGGCGAAGTGGAAAAGACGATCGTCAATTCCATCAGCAAGAACGAGCACGGGACCTACCTTGCGCTCGATCCGCAGACGACCCAGAAGATCATTACGAAGCTGTCCGAGTGCATCTCCGGTGTGAAAGACGTTGTGGCGACGCCGATCATTTTAACGTCGCCGGTCGTGCGGCTGTATTTCAGCAAGCTGCTGCAGCAGTTCTACCCGAAGGCGGTGGTGCTGTCGTTCAATGAGCTGGAAAACAACGTGCAGATTCAGGCGGTGGCGAACGTGGCGCTCAACTGACCGTCTGCGCCGGGAAACAGGAACCTTTGGAAAGGGGCTGCGGCAGGGATGAAAAAATGTGAAACGGAAAAAATTCCCGTCCGGGAGCTCTGGCTGCGCTACTGCAGGGGCAGGGAGACCGCGGTCCGGGACGAGCTGATCCGGCAGTACAGCTATCTGGTGCGATGCATCGCCATCAAGGTCGTGGGCCGGTACCAGTACTTTAACTACATGGACGACATTGTGAGCGAGGGCCTCATCGCCCTGATGGACGCCGTCCAGAAGTTTGACGTTTCCAAGAATGTGAAGTTTGAAACTTATGCTTCCATCCGCATCCGCGGCGCCATGATCGACTACATCCGCAAGCAGGACTGCTTCCCCCGCAGGCTGAAAAAAATGGCGCGGGTCATCAACGAAGCGGACGAGGTGCTGAACCAGCGGTTCGGCCGGTCGCCGACCGACGCGGAACTGGCCCAGTACCTGAAGGTTGATGTGGACGAATATGAAAAGATGCTGGCGGAAACCTGTTCCATGAATATGCTTTCGTTTGAGGAGATCGTCTACGAAAAAGGGACGGAAGACCTGAAGCTGCATCTTTCCGATTCCATTGCGGGTCCGGAACAGGCGATGGCGGAAAAAGAGCTGAAGGATATTCTGGCGGAGAACATCGACCGCCTGGACGAAAAGGAGAAGATCGTGATTTCGCTGTATTATAAAGAACAGCTGAAAATCCGCGAAATTTCGGGCATTCTGGGGATCAGCGACTCCAGGGTTTCGCAGATCCACTCCAGCGCCCTGAAGAAACTGAAAAAAAGCGTCGGAAAATATCTAAAACAGTAAACGTCCTTTGCGGAAAGGGGATACCAAAATGGTCAGAGGGTTCTATCAGCTTACGTCGGGAATGCTGACCCAGAACAGGATGCTGAACACGATCAGCAACAACCTGGCGAACACCGCGACGAACGGATTCAAGGCGGACAAGGTCCGCGCGAAAACTTTCGGCAGCATGGTCATCGACCGTATCGATTCCGAGCGCACGCCAATCGGCAAGGTCAACTTGATGACCACGGCCGACAAAGCAGTCACCGATTTTTCCCAGGGGACCTTGCAGCAGACGGACCGCCCGCTCGATTTCGCCATCGGCGGCGACGGCTTTTTCGCCGTGCAGTCGGACGACGGCGTCGTCTACACGCGGAACGGCAGCTTCAACCTGGACGACGGCGGATACCTTACCCTGAACGGCGTGGGCCGCGTCCTCGGAAAAGACGGAAGGCCGATTGCTCTCGGGACGGACAATGTCCAGAGCGACGGTCAGGGAAACCTCTTTGTCAACAATAACCCGGCGGGCAGCATCGGGGTGTACCGCTTCCCCGACAACCAGGCGCTGAAAAAAATCGGCGAGGGCATGTTCAGCGGGGCGGGCGCGGTCGTGGAACAGGCCCCGCAGGTCTCGTGGAAATGCGTCGAAGGCTCCAACGCGGACATGGCGCAGCAGATGACCAGCGCGATTTCCGCCGAGCGGGGTTTACAGTCCTGCTCCCAGGCGTTGAAAATGTATGATCAAGTCCTTGACAAAGCGACGGATATTGGTAAGATTTAAGAGAAGGGAGGGGGAAAAATGACAACGGGTTTTAACACGGCGGCGACGGGGATGATCTGGCAGCAGAAAGCGCTCGACGTGACCGCGAACAACGTTTCCAACGTTTCCACCGAGGGGTATCAGGCGGACAAGGCCTCTTTTGCCGACCTGCTCTATACCAACGTCAAGGCCGAGGAAGGAAATTCCGCGCTGAAAGTCGGCCACGGGGCAAAGCTGGGCAAAACGGACACGCTGTACGAATCGGGGGGGCTGAGCCAGACCGGCAGAACGCTGGACTATGCCCTGACGGACGCACGGAACTTTTTTGCGGTCCGGGCTTCGGACGGCACGGTCCAATATACGCGGGACGGCCGGTTTGAGTGGTCCAGGCAGAATGACGGAAGGTTTTATCTGGCAAATACGAGCGGCAGCCTTGTTCTGGACCGCAACAACCGCCCGATTGCACAAACCGGAGCGAACGCGCCTGTCAATGTGGGCGTGTTCACATTCCGGAATCTGGACGGGCTGGTGAAAACCGGAAGCAACGGCTACGCGCCGACGGCGCGTTCCGGCGGGGCGCAGGCCGTGCCGGGCGCGGAGGTAAAAGGGGGTTATCTGGAAAATTCGTCGGTTGATCTCGCGACGGAGCTTTCCAACATGATTGTCCAGCAGCGTTCCTACGAGATGGATGCCAGAATGGTTCAGATGTCGGACGAAGTGATGCAGACGGTGAATAATCTGCGCTGATTGACCGCCTTGGAGGCGGCTCATTTTGAGGGGAGAGAGTATGGAGATGGATCCGAACCGGAGTGCCAGACATGAGGAAATCTCTGCACCCGGCGGAGCGGAACACAAAGTCCCGGAAATGGGCGTCCGTGTTTCCGCAGACCGCCTGACGGCTTACCTGACGGTAAAAGTCAGGCAGCCCGACGAGATCTTGACCGAGCAGGACGTGATCGATTTTCTGCATGGGAAGGGAATCACCTATGGGATCTGCGGAGATTCCATTCGGGATTTCTGCGAGAACAAAAAATATTTTCTGGAGCTGCCGTGCGCGCGGGGCCTTGCGCCCGTCGACGAGGAAGATGCGGACATGGAATACCTGTTTCACACGGACCGCAGCGGCCTGCCGGTGGAGCGCGAAGACGGCACGGTGGACTTTCACGACCTGGGTTTGGTGCAGAACGTGAAAAAGGGCGACGTGCTGTGCCGCATCCTGCCGCCGGCCGAAGGGAAACCGGGCGTCGATGTTTTGGGCAAACCGATCCCGTACAAAAAAGGGCGGTTTCCATCCTTCCCGTCCGGAAGAAACACGCGGATTTCAGAAGACGGCCTGGAGCTTTCCGCGAAGATCGACGGCTGTATCCAGTACAAAAATCTGGTCCTGAACGTCAATGAAGTCTTTATTGTGCACGGGAATGTCGGGAGCTCTTCCGGGGACATCAGTTTTCTGGGCTCCGTGATCGTGCAGGGCGACGTGATGGAAGGATTCCAGGTGAAAGCCGGCGGGGACATCACCGTCCGCGGCATGGTGGAGGGCGCAACGCTGGAAGCGGGAGGGAATATTGCCATTACCCACGGCGTGAACGGGATGCACGGCGGGAAGCTGAAGGCAGGCGGCAACATTTCCGCAAAATATTTCCAGAACACGGTGCTCGAGTGCGGGGGAGACGTCTGCGCGGACGTCATTATGAACAGCAGCGTTGCCGCCGGGTACGCGGTGATTCTCCGGGGGCCCAGCGCGCGGCTGATCGGGGGAAGGTGCCGCGCCGGCCGGCAGGTCTACGCAAATTACATCGGCACGGACAGCTACGTAAAGACCGACGTCGTCATCGATTCCCAAGCCCTGACCCAAATGCTGGCGGGCAATGCCGCCCATGCGGAGGAAATCGGCAGCCTGACCAGGGAAGCCGCGGAACAGCAGAAAAGGCTGGACGTTCTGGACCGGCAGATCGAAACGGTGGACAGCGTGATGAAGGCGGGAAGCCACGGGGAAAGAATACGGCTGCTTGCCCAAACGCTCGCACAGCAGCAGAAAGAGTGCGAAAACCGCATCCGGGCCTGTCAGGAAAAGGCGGAGAAAATTAAGCAGGCCCCTCCGGCTTCCACGGCGGATTATAACGTCATCGGGCTGAAAATCGTTTATTCCGGTACCAAGATCACCATCGGGGGTTTTGTGATGTCCGTGGCCAACGACTACAGCAGCATGAAATTTTATGTAGAAAAAGGCCAGGTTGTGGCCGGGCCGATTCTGCCGTCCGACCGGATGAGCTACTGAAGCGCCCGGGCAGACGTGCGGATGGAACGGGTTTGAGGTGTGAAATGTCTATTAAAGATTTGAGTCAGCTGAACGATATGCACATCGATGTGCTGAAAGAGATCGGGAATATCGGCGCGGGCAACGCGGCCACTTCCCTGGCGCAGATGATGAACCGAAAGATTGACATGGTGGCGCCGGCGGTGCGGGTTCTGGACATCGCCGACGCCGACCGGGCGCTGGGAGGCCCTGAAACGCCCGTGGTCGCCATCCTGGTGGAGCTTCACGGCGACATCCGTGGCATCATGATGTTTGTCATCGGCCAGAAATTTGCACAAACCCTCCTGCAGGGCCTCCTGGGCGAAGAAAAATCCGACTGCCTTCATCTTTCCGATATGGAACATTCCGCACTTTCGGAAATCGGAAACATCATGATCGGTTCCTACACGGCGGCGATCGCGTCCCTTTCCAACCTGGAAATCAAGATTTCCGTCCCCGCCGTAACAGCCGACATGGTGGGGTCTCTCCTGACTGTCCCGGCGGCCGAAATGGGTTCGGTATCCGATAAGATCATTTTTATTGAGGACGACTTCATCAACTCCAACGACATTATCACGGCCAACATGATGCTCATCCCCAATCTGGAATCCTTGAATAAATTGATGAACAGTCTGGGGATAGCTTTATGAGCGAACTGATTACCATCGGGATTTCCGACATGAAAGTTTCGGTGAATCCCGCGTCCTTCGTGACCTATGCGCTGGGGTCGTGCGTCGGCATCTGCCTGTACGACGCGTGCCTCAAGGTAGGGGGCCTGGCGCATATCATGCTTCCGTATTTTCCGAAAGACAACCCGAACGAGCAGATTCACCGCTATGCCGACACCTGCCTTCCCCGGATGATCCGGGCCATGGAAGACCTGGGGTGCATCCGGGGCAGGATCACCGCCAAGATCGCCGGCGGGGCGAAGATGTTCGACGTGGCGGACGACAGCGCTTTCGGGAGCATCGGGGCACGAAACATCGCGGCGGTAAAAGAAACCTTAAATCAATTACAGGTCCG
This sequence comes from Oscillospiraceae bacterium, assembly GCA_022650455.1. GTDB lineage: Bacteria > Bacillota > Clostridia > Oscillospirales > Acutalibacteraceae > Thermocaproicibacter. The sequence continues at coordinate 64,359 of JALCPO010000003.1, read as the reverse complement.
TATCATTGCGGAAGATACGGGCCTGAATTATGGCAGGACGGTTTATTTTTATACGGAAAACGGAGAAATGGTGGTGAAATCGTTTGCTCAGGGCACAAGGTCTTTTTAAAAGCGGGGACTTTTCCTTTTCTTTGTATTGCGGGCGGCGTGCAGCAGTTGCTGAAGCCGGTCGCATTCTTTTTGGATTCGTCCGCGTGCGTCCCGGTCCATTTTCAGTGTCTTCTGCAAAACGTCCCGGCATTGGACCGCGTACTTCAGCAGCACGGTTTCTTCCGGGGTGCAGTCTTCTTTCGGAAAATCGCCGGAGAGGATTTTTTCCCGGCGTTCCCGTTCCCTTTCGGGCAGCGCCCGGCAGGATGCGGCGATCATCCGCCCGCATTTTTTGAGGCGGTCGATATACACTTGCCGCTTTACCGGCAGGTCGCCGAGCTGCATGGTATCCTGCCGGCTTTGCACCTCGATTTGTTTGGTGATGTCCGAGATCCTGGTCAGAAGGATGAACTTCTGTTCCAGGCAGACGGCCAGCGTTTGGCCGGAGATCGTTTTTTTCTCCATCAGTTTCCCCGCGGCCCGGGTTTCGCCCCGCTTTTGGAACGGACGTTTTTTTCCGCTTCCGCCCATGCTTCGCGCAGTTCCTGAAGCTTGGGGACGATCCCTTCGATGTGGGACGTGTCGCCCGTCACGTTGGTCTGGATGATCTGGCCGAGCATATAGGAATACAGCTTGTTCAGCGTGTCGGAAAGGTTGTATTTCCGGTCGAGGACGGCAATCAGGTAGTTGAGGATATCCTTGCACTTTCCGGTACACTTTTTTGCGGCCGGAACGTTGTTCTGCTGGAACAGAATGGACGCGTACTTTAAATTTTTGATGACCTCATCGTAAAGCCTGATTACCAATTCGCCCCGGGACATCGTTTTGATGGCCTGCTCCTGGTATTTTTCAATCAGGCTGCTGCTTTCATACATAGGGAACCTCCGTTTTCATCGTGCCGCCCTTCTGAGGGCGGGGGCCTGCCGTATGGAGACGGGCTCGCCTTTAGGAGCCGGAGCTCGTCATGCTGGAGAGATAGTCGTATTGGGCGGTGAGGGTATTCAGCACGGTTTCCATGTTGGTAAACTTGACCTGCCAGCGGTCCTGTTCCGTCAGCAGCTGTGTTTGCAGCTTGGTGATGGTCTGGCTGTAATCCGAGATCTGCAGCCCGAGCTGGCTGTTGTCGACGCCGATCTGCGTACTGCTTCCGGCCAGCTCCACCAGCGTGCCGCTGTTGCCGTATATGCCGATATTTTGCGTGATGACATCCTTGACCCGGGATGCGACGCCGTCGGTGTTGGTAAACAGCTCGGAGACCTTTTCGGGCTCGCTCTGAAGGGCGTTCTGCAGCTTGGTTTTGTCAATGACCAGCTTTCCGCCGGATTTGTAATCGTAGGCGGCGGTCGAGATACCGATGTCGGAAAGCGACAGCCCCACCGATTCCACCGCGTTTTCCATCCCGGAGCTGAGGCTTCTCAGAAGCGTATTCAGGGCATTGTCGTTTTGCAGCAGGCCCTGCTGCGCTTTTTCATTCCATTCCTTGATCTCGTCGTCGGTCATTTCCTTTTTCTGGTCGTCCGTCAGCGGATCATACCGGTCGTTTGTCCCCGCTTCCGAATTCAGGCCGTAAGGAGTCTGGGAAGTATAGGTATAGGCTTTGTCGATGATTTTATTGTACGCGTCGACAAAATCGGATATTTTCTGATACAGGCCGTCCACGTCGTTGGACGCGGTGAACTGGATCGGCGCGCTCCCCTCCGAGGTTGTTCCGGTGACCGTCATGGTGAGGCCGTCCAGGACGAACGAATTCGTGCTGCGTTCGATGGGCGTTTCCGTACCGCCCACCGTCGCGTCCATCACCAGGTCGGTCCCCTGGGTCAGCGTGGCGTCGCCTGCCGCCCCGAAGAGCGATCCGGCGAAGTTGCTCTGCGATACCGTAAGGTTCCCGTCGGACGACAGGAATTTCAGCCCGTTTCCATCATCCGACACATCCACCGTGATTTTGCCTTTCAGCTCGGCGTTGCCGTCGATCGCGCTTTGAACCGCGGCCTTGAAGTCGGAGATACTGCCGTATGTTTTTCCGCCGGCTATGGTGATGGTCTGCGCGGTGGAACCCGTCCGGAACGTATATTCGGAGTCGCTGGTGCCCGTTGAGATGGAGCCGGTTCCAAGGTCCCCGGTCGCAACCGTTGTGCCCGTTCCGTTGCCGGTCAGGGACGAGCTTCCCAGCACATCCCCGTACGCGATGGAAATCTTTCCCTGCGCTCCGGTGTCGTCCGCGGTAATGCGGAATTTGTTGAGGGTCTGGGAATAAGACAGATTAACGCCCACATCGGGATCGCTGTTTATGGTGTTGATGACGGTGTTCAGTTCCGTGTTTTCGTCAAAGGTGAACGTTTTGCCGTTGATCGCGAGGCTGTAGTAGGCAACCCCGTTTTCATCCGTGTAGCTCGCCGTGAAGGGCGTGTTGAGTTCCGACGCAAGGTCTTTCAGCGTTTTGGACGTTTCCAGCCGGTTGGTTTCCCCCATCCCGATCCGGAGAGCGCCGTCTGCCCCGAGAACGTTGGATGCGGAAGACGAGGCAACCGCGAGGACGGAAGTCGAATCGGCCGTTGTAAACACAAGCTTGCCGGACGATCCGTCGACATTGATTTTGCCGCTTCCGTAAGCCGCGTCGAGCTTTTCCCCCAGATAGGAGGCGAGCAGCGCGGCGTTTTCTTCGTCCGTATTGGCGGGGTTGTAGTAACTGGCTTCCTCGCTCTGATTGAACGTGACGGTCTTGCTGACGCCGTCCAGTTGGAACGTAACCGTCGAACCGGCCAAGGTGTCGCCGAGGTTGACGGTTGTGAAAAACGCGCTTTGGTCGCTGACGGTGTTTCCTACGGCAGCCCCCTCGATCGTGGCCATGCCGGCCGAAGAAAATCCCAGGTCGGCCAAAAACTCGGCGCCGCTGGTGTCGGTGTCGTCGGCTTTGTAAGCCTTGATGGCGGCGGTATCCGACGAGGCAGTCAGCTTCAGCTCCAGGTGACCGTCGCTGGCGGAAAAGGACATTTTCCCGTTCAGGCCGGATGTCGACTGAATCTGCTTGTTCAGCCCGTCCGCAATCTTGGCGAGGTTGTCGGTTACGGAAGCGGAATTGTCCAGCGCTACGGAATTGCTCAGCGTGAGGGTGTAGTCCTTCCCGCCGTAATTGACGACGATGGATTTCCCGCCGACGGACGACTGCTCCCAGGTGTTCCGGATTGTGCCGGACGTGATGTTTTCCGCCGTTATCGGATCGTTTGAGGTGAGGGAAGCCGACGTAGCAAGCGACGTGATGCTGTTGATGACGACATTCCCCGCGTTCTGCGCGCTTCCGGTGGCGCTCGCCACGCCGTCGTTGGAACTGACGAGGGCCCCCGAGTCAAAGAACGTGGAGCTCATGATATTGGTGTCGGCCATCGCATAGGAAAAGTAATTGTCGGAAAACGACTGCAGCAGATCTTCCACGTCCTGGTACATCTGCTTTTTCCATTGGGCGATTTGTTTCAGCTGGCCCTGTTTGTCGATCTTCGACTGGGTCTTTGCGGTCAGAGCTTTAATCAGATTCTGCGTGTCAAGCCCGGAGGCAAACTCCGAACCGTTCATGCGCAGGACGCCCCCGCTGGAATAAAAGGAGGCGATGGAAGTTGAAGAAGAAGGAGAAGTACTCATATGTGGTCCTCCGATCCGGCATAAAGTTGTCATTCGGTTTTGTTGCGAAAAGATTTATAATATATATCGGCCTTTCCAGTCGATTCTTTAGCAAAAAAGCGGGAATTTGCCTTCCGGCACGGCCGAAAAAAAACCGCCCGAATGAAAATTCGGACGGTAAATTCCGTTGGATTCCGGTCAGGCGTATTTGTCGGCGACGGCCGTGGACGCGGCGGGAATGCTGCTCGGAGCTTCCGCTTTTTCCGGCGCCCTGGCGGCCGCCTTGGCCTGCGGCGGGCGGGAAACCGGAGCGTCGGCCTTTTTCTTTTCCAGCCTGTTTCCGGCGTCTTCCCGCAGCCTGATGTTGGCGAGCGTGTGCTTCAGCGCCTTCGCCTGGGCGGCAAGCTCTTCGCTGGCGGCGGCGCTCTGTTCGGCGGTCGCGGAGTTCGTCTGGACGACGGCGGAGATTTGCTGGACGCCCTGGGTGATCTGGCCGATCGACGCGGCCTGCTGGTTGGATGCGCTGGCAATTTCATTGACCAGTTTGTTGGAGTCGGAAGAAGCGGACTTCACTTCCTGCAGGGTCTTTTCCGCAACCTCGGCGATCTTTTTGCCGCCGTCCACCGCTTTAATAGCGTCCTCAATCAGGGCGGTGGTGTCTTTTGCGGCCTCGGCGCTCTTGCTTGCCAGGTTCCGCACTTCATCCGCGACAACGGCGAAGCCCTTGCCTGCCGACCCAGCACGGGCCGCTTCCACGGCGGCGTTCAGCGCGAGAATGTTGGTCTGGAACGCAATGTCGTCAATCGTCTTAATGATGTTGCTGATCTTATTGGATGTATCGCTGATCTGCGCCATGGCCTGAACCATCTGCTGCATGCTTTCGTTGGCCTCGTTGATCTTTTCTTCCGCGAGGGCCGAAGCGCGGTCGGCGTCGGTGGCGTTGGTGGCGTTGTGCTTCACGTGCTCGGAAATCTCCGTCACGGTCGCGGAGAGCTGCTCAATGGAGCTGGCCTGTTCGGTGGCGCCCTGCGCCAGTGCCTGCGACCCGCTTGCAACCTGTTCGGAACCGCTGGCGGTCTGCTCGGCCGCGTTGTTGATCTCCCCGAACATTCCGTTCAGTTCATCCGTCAGCTTATGCAGAGCGTTGCCGATTTCCGCCCAGTCGCCGTGCCAGTCATATTCGCTTTTGGCGGAGAGGTCGCCCCCGGCAAGTTTCCCGAGGTAACGGATCAATGCCCCGAGCGCCGCCTGCTGCTGGCCGGCGAATCCGTTCAGTGCCTGGACGGTTGCGGCAATTTCCGCCGCGGAAGAGGAAACGGACGAGTCGTCGATGTGAATGTCCAGGCTGCCCTGTTCCATTTGATTCAGGGATTCGGCGACGTCTTGCAGGGCGGAAAAATCCCGCTTGGTGAACCGGAGAGCGTTGAATATGCTCGCAACGATCAGCACCGCGTAGTAAATCCAGCAGTAAAGGGCCGCGGACTGCCCCAGCGCTTTGGAATTTCCGGCGCCGTAAGTCAGGACCGTGAGCACCACCGGGGGCACAAGAAACAGAATCATGGCTGCGAATACATAGAACAGGATTTTTTTTCGGATTGGCGCATTGTGACGCATTTCGATTTACTCCTTTTTCTCAAGGCCGGCTTCCCCGGACCCAGCGGTTTCTTTTTTTGCGGAAGATTCGTCCGGCTCCGGCCGCTCCGTTTCCGCCTCGCCTGCTTTTTCCGCGGTCTGCGTTACCTGCACAAACTCGCTTTCCGACAGGATCTTGGAAACGTCCAGCAGCAGCACGACCTTCTCGCCCACCTGCCCGATCCCGGTCAGGTAATGGTTCGTGACGTCTTTGGAGACTTTCGGGGCGGGGCTGATGTCGTCCGCGCCGATGTCCGTTACCTCGTCCACCGTGTCCACGATGAAGCCGATATAGGCATCTTCGATGTTTGTTACGATGATGCAGGTGCTTTCATTGTATTCCGCTTCCGGCTTTTTCAGCCGGATCCGCATATCGATTACGGGAATGATGATCCCGCGGAGATTGATGACCCCTTTGGCATAATCGGGGAAATCGGGGAGCGGAGTGATCTCCTGCATGCTGATGATCTGCACGACGTCGGAAATCGGGATGCCGAACAGTTCCCCGCCCGTCCAGAAGGTCAGAAATTTTGCCTCTTCCCGGCGGCTTTCCGCCTCCTCGTTTTCCTTTTCCATGGCTGCGTTTTGCAACTTTTTCACCTCGTTTATAGTTTCGGGCCCGTCCGGAACGGGCGGATCCGGTATTTTCAATTCTGGGGATGGATTTGCTTCATCAGCGCGATCTGCTCACGCTGGCAGTCGAAAAGATATTTGCACAGCAGGTTGAACTGTTTGCCCGTATTGTCGAGGAACTCGCAGCCGTAGCCGTCCGCCGTGCCCAGCTCCACGGGAAATTTGCGGATGATTTTGCACAGCAGGGAAACGGCCGTGTCGTACAGGTTCAGGCTTACGATGAGTTTGTCTCCCAGTTCCATGCTGAAGTCGCTGATGAGGAACAGGCCGCTCAGGCTGATGTCGCGGATACGGACCCGGAACGGCTTCCCCGGGATGCCGCCGTTTTCGTCGGGGGCGACCGGAAACGCCTTGGTGTCGAGGTCCACTTTCACGCGGAAAAACTGACGCCTTTCATAGTCCATCGCGTTCTGCACGTCGACAATACGGATGAAATCCTTCGTGGAAAGGTACACTTTCCCGATCAGCACTTTGAACCCGAGCGTGCTGTTCAGGATGCTGACCTTTACGGTTGAGTTGCAGTGGATCAGAGGCAGGCTTTCTCCTTTCCTGGAAATCTGGATTCCGTCGTCCAGAAATCGGCTCAGGTAGCCCATCAGGATCGGCGCGTTTTCCATGGATCGGATTTCGCAGGGGGAAAGAAGGTATTGCTCTGAGATCGGCAGCATGCCAAAACCTCCTCGGTGGTCTGTTTCGGCGGAAACGTTACTGCGCTGCGGACTGGTCCTGGGGGTGCTCCGAATCCGCCTTGGCTTCCTTCTTCTTGTTTTCCGCGTTGCGGTGCGTCAGAACCTTCGTCACGTCGAGCAGCATGGCGGACTCGTTCCCCAGGGCGGCAATGCCGTTCACAAAGCCGCTGCCGGCGACCTTTTTGGATTTTGGAGCGGGATTGATCTGCGAAGCCGCCACGTCGCGCACGTCTTTCACCGCGTCGACGATCAGGCCCACCGTCATATCGCCGTTTTCCACGATGATGATGCTGGTCCGGGCGTCGTAGGCTTTTTCTTCCTTGTGGAAGCGGAGCCGCATATCGAGAACGGGCACGACCTTTCCGCGCAGGTTGATGACCCCTTTCACATAGTCGGTCACATTCGGCATGAACGTGATGGGCTGCATGCGGATGATTTCGACCACCCGGGAAGTGGGAACGGAATAAAGCTGGTCGTCGATGTAGAACGTGAGGTATTTTTCCATTGCGGCCTCTGCGGCCGGATCTTTTTCCTTCAGGCTCTTTTTAAAATTTTTCATGAATTTCACCTTTTCTGCCGTAGAATTGAAACCGGGAAGGATTTTGCCAACCGACCCCTTCCTTTCCGTTCCGGAATGCAGAGCGCCGGAACAAAACAGAAAATTCTATCCATCTGATTATATCGGCAGCGGAAATTGAATCATTAGGGGAAGCCGGGAAAATTTCCGAATTTTATTCCGTTTTCCCGGCGGGCTCCGTCCGCTCCTCTGCGGCGGGGCGCGTGACGTTTCCGTTTTCATCGACGCGGAAGCCCAGAAAATAAACGTAGATGTCGACGACGGCGCGGTACAGGTCCCTGGGGATTTCCGTGCCGGCCTGCAGCTGGGAGAGGAGCGTGGCCAGCGAATTGTCCCGGAAGACGGGGACGCCGCTTTTCTCCGCGATGTCGATGATCTTCCGGGCGGCGCAGCCGGTTCCGGATGCCACCACGACGGGCGCGCTCTCCGGCTCGTTTTCGGCATATTTCAGGGCGGCGGCTTTTTGCAGTTCTTCAAACCGAGACATCGATCGCATGCTTCCTTTCCTGGATTTTTTCCATGATGATCCGCGGAATCTGCGGCTCCGCCGAGGGCGAAAGCCGTATGTTTTCGGCGGAAAAGCCGTTGTCCTGAAGGATCCGCGTGATTTCCGCGCGGATCTCGCCGCGGAAGCCGTTCAGCGCCGGCGGGCAGGCGAGCTTCAGGTCCACCTGTTTGCCGGTCATCCGGATCGAGGCCTCAAAATAGCCGAGGTCCTGGATATCGAACGTCAGGTAGACCGACCGTGCCTCGGGGCCCCGGCCTCCGCCCCGCCGGCGGTCTTCGTCCGGCTCTTTCTTTTCGATCCAGATCTGGGTGAAGAAGAACCGGCCGTCGATGTCCGCGGGGAGGAAGATATGGTGGAACGGCATATAGACGCTGCTGTCGAGCAGAAGGGAACGGCAGATGTCGTGAAGGGCGGTCTTGTCCAGCCCGTCCGGCGGCGTTTTGTCCGTTGCGTGCGACAGCAGGGACGTGAGGGCGTCCAGAAATTCGTTCCGCTTTGCCTGCCTGCGCGTGTAGATTTCTTCCGCAAACAGGGACTGCAGCATCCCGACGGTCGCGTCCGGCAGCTTGAGGTTTTCCCGGCAGTAGCGGAGAAGCTGGTCGTATTTCGCCCCCAGGTTTTCCCTGGAGCTCTCGTTGAGGATCGCGGTGTTGTGCAGGAACAGGGAGATGATGTCCCGCGATTTTCCGTAGTCGTTGGTTTTTGCCACGTACCGGCCGAGCAGGGGGATGATTTCCCTTTTGATGACGGTCAGGTCGGCGTTCACATGGTCGGCGTCCGCGCCGCCGGAGAGCTTCTCCAGAAGCGGGGCCAGCTTTTTGGCGAACGGCAGCGGAAGGGTCGACTTGAGCTGCTCCAGGTCGCCGAGGACCGCCTGCGTCGTGTCCGCGGCGGTGTAGTAGCCGTTGAACGCTTTCAGAAAATCCGCCAGGCGCAGGTCGAACTGCGCGTCGCCGCCCTTCTGGGAAATCTGCCCGAGCAGCCGGAACAGCGCGCCGGAAAACAGGGTCCGGTCGTCCTGCTGGAGCGCGAGGTTCTCCAGAATGCCTTCCTTCCGCGTGACGATGCTGGCGACCAGTGCGCGCAGGGGGGAATCCGCCGGAAGGGAAGCCGCGCCCGCCTGCCCCAGAGGGGAAAGGCCCTGCCGGACGACGGCGTCGCCCAGGAGCTTCTGCAGGGTGCGGGAAAGGTCCGGCGTCTGGCCGAGCTGCCGGATGAACTGGCTGTAGACGGAACTGCGGTTCAGCAGCAGATCCGCCGCCTGCCGGCCGGTATCCTCCTCGTTTGCGGTTTTCGGCACGCGGTTCGGGTTGATGGGGTTCAGCCGCGGCGGTTCTCCAGCCGGATTGGGTTTGTTGATTCCTTCGGTATTGGCAACCGGTGTTGATATGCGCAGATTATCCGGCATGAAAAACACTTCTTTCCTCAAAAAATCGACGGATTTCGGCCGTTCCTACTAAAGAAAGGCCTTTTCGGGCCGATATAATTATAGTTAATAAAAATGGGCCTTTGCGGCTTCACCGGACAAATGACGTAAAATTGGGAGTGAAAAAAATGGATAACGGTACGGAATCCATGCTCGATGTTTTTTTGTTTGAAACGGACGACCTGCTGGAGCATCTGGACGATATTCTGCTGGCATGTGAAAAAAATAAAAATTTCGACCCGGACAGCGTCAATGAGATTTTCAGGATCATGCATACCATCAAAGGGTCCTCGGCCATGATGCAGTTCAACAGCCTCACGGTCATTGCCCATAAAATGGAAGACCTTTTCTCCTTTGTGCGCGAAAAGGGCGTGGCGAAAGAATATATTGAAGATCTGATCGACCTGATGTTCCGTTCCAGCGACTTCCTGAAAGCGGAAACGGAAAAAGTCCGCGGAGGGCAGCCGCTTACTACCAATATCGGCACTTTCGAGCAGGAAATTAACGATTTTCTGAAAAAGATTTCCGGGGACACGGCCGGAGGGACGGCCGCGGGTGCCGCGCCTCAGGAAACGGCCCGGCAGGCGGCGGAGCATATTGTGGACGACGGCGCGCTGAAAAAGGAAACGGCAAAAGGATATCCGTTCGCCGTGCGGGTCTTCTTCGACGAGGAGTCGCAGATGGCGAACCTGCGCGCCTTTATGCTGGTAAACGACCTGCGGGACATCGTCGGCAACTTCGAGTATTCGCCGGACGACATCGAGACCAACCCGGCCACGGCGGACGCCATCCTGCGCGACGGCTTCTTCCTTTTCTTTGCCGGGAAGGAAGACGCCGCCAAGGCCCTGCCGGTCATCGAGCATTTCACTTACACCAAGGATTACAGCGAAATCACCCCCATCCCGGCCGAAAAGGGCGGCGGGAAAGCGGCCGCCGGCGCCGCGCCCGGGAAATCCGCGGCGGTGCAGACCCATGCCCCGGTGAAACAGAGCCTCATCAACGTGAACCTCTCCAAGCTGGACAACCTGATGGATCTGATGGGCGAAATCGTCATCACGGAATCGATGGTGACGTCGAATCCTGCGCTTCAGAGCGCGGGGCTGGACAACAACTTCACCAAAGCCTCGCGGCAGCTGCGCAAGCTGACCGACGAGCTTCAGGAGATCGTGATGTCCATCCGGATGGTTCCGGTCTCCACGGTTTTCCAGAAAATGCGGCGCATTGTGCGCGATATGAATAAGAAGCTGGAAAAAGACGCGCATCTCGTGCTGATCGGCGAGGAGACGGAAGTCGACAAGACGATTGTCGACAGCATCTCCGACCCGATCATGCACCTCGTCCGCAATTCGATGGACCACGGGATCGAGCCGAAAGCGGAACGGATCAAGGCGGGAAAGCCGGAAGAAGGGACCGTCACGCTTTCGGCACAGAACACCGGCGGCGACATCCTTATCAGCGTCACCGACGACGGGGCGGGCATCGACCGCGGGGCCGTTCTGGAAAAGGCGCAGAAAAAGGGCCTTCTCACCAAGCCCGCCGCGGAGTACACCGACCAGGAGGTTTACCAGTTTCTCCTGATGCCGGGCTTTTCCACCAATGAGGTCGTCACCGAATATTCCGGGCGCGGCGTCGGCATGGACGTCGTCAAGGAAAACGTGGAGAAAATCGGCGGAGAGGTTTCCATTGAAAGCACGCCGGGCAGGGGGACCAAAACGACCTTCAAGATTCCGCTGACCCTGGCCATCATCAACGGGATGAAGATTTCCGTCGGCGGCACCATGTTCACCATCCCGATCAAAAACATCCGCCAGTCGTTCAAGGCTTCGGACGACAGCATCATGTACGACACCGACATGCACGAGATCATTATGGTGCGCGATAAGTATTATCCGCTGATCCGTCTGCACCAGGCCTACAAGATCGACACGGAGGTCACCGACATCGCCGGCGGCATCGTCATTCTGGTGGGCACGCACGACAATGCCTACTGCATTTTTGCGGACGCCCTTCTGGGCGAGCAGCAGGTCGTGGTCAAAACGCTGCCGACCTACCTGAACCAGTTCCGCGTCCGGAAATCCGGCATCGACGGCTGCGCGATCCTCGGCGACGGCAGCATCAGCCTGATCCTCAACGTGCAGAACCTCTATAACGACAACTGATGCCCGCGGGAGAGGAGAGCACGGGTTTCCGCCCGCCCCGGCCGCAGGGGAAGGCCGGGAGCGGGCGGCCCTTTTCCGCAGCGGCTGATTTTAACGGAAGGCGCCCCGCAACATGGGCGGAGATGCCCGAATACAAGAGTGGAGTTTGTATGATACAGCTGACAGACCGTGAATTTCACGATTTGGTTGCATTTGTCCGGTCCAATTTCGGAATTGACCTCAGCAAGAAAAGGCTGTTGATTGAAGCGAGAATGTACTCGGTCCTCTCCGAAAAGAAAATTTCGAGTTTTACGGAGTATTTCAGCCTGATCCGGCGCGACGGTTCCGAACTGAACACGATGCTGAATAAATTGACCACCAACCACACTTACTTTATGCGGGAGAAGAGCCATTTCGATTTTCTGAAGAACGTGATCCTGCCGCAGCAGGAGCGGACCAACCGCATGCGCAGCCTGCGCATCTGGAGCGCGGGCTGCTCCACGGGGGAAGAGGCCTATACGGCCGTGATGACCATGCGGGATTACTTCGGCCCCAACTCCGGATGGGATTACCGGATGCTCGCGACCGACCTTTCCACCCATGTGCTGGAGGCGGCCCGGGCCGGGGTTTACGCGCCGGAGTCCTTGAAAAACATCCCCCCCGCGTGGGAGCGGCTCTATTTTAAACGGTCCGGTGACGCTTACCTGCTGAGCGACGAGATCAAACGCGAGGTTTTTTTCAAGCGCCTGAACCTGATGGACGATTTCCGCTTCCGGAACCCCTTCGACCTTATTTTCTGCAGGAACGTGATGATCTACTTCAAGCAGGAGACCAAAGACAAGCTGGTGCGCAAGTTCTGCGATGTCCTGAAGCCCGGCGGGTACCTGTTCATCGGGCATTCCGAGACCATCCAGAGGGACGCCGCAGAGTTCCGGTATATCGAGCCTTCAATTTACCAGAAAGGATAACGAGAGCTTTCCATGCGGTTACATAAGATTCGCGTCCTGATTTGGGACGATTCCATGCCGTTTCAGACGGCGGTGCGGCAGGCGGTGCGCGGCGATTCCAGTATGGAGATCCTGAGCGCGGGGCGCGGCGGGGACCTCGGGCAGGCTCTGAAAAGCCTGTTGCCCGACGTCGTCATTTTCAATGAGATCCCGGAAGACGGGGAAGCCCTTGCCGGGAGGCTGGAGCGGATCCGTTCCGCCTCTTCCACCCCGTTTCTCGTCATCGGTCCCGGGAAGCCCGGGGCGGCCGGGACGTCCCGCCGGTACGGCGGCGAGTTCATCCGCCTGCCGGAACTCCGTTCCAAAGGCGGCCTCGCTTCGTTCTGCAACGAAATCTGCGTGAAGATCAAGCTGGCCGCCCGCCCGGCGCTTTCCCGCCGCCTGCCGGTGCCGCTTCCGGCGAAACCGGCAAAAAGCTCCGCCTGGCATTACCATGTCGTCGCCATCGGGGCGTCGACGGGCGGGACCGAGGCGACCGCGCAGATTATGGAACAGCTTCCGGAAGAAATGCCGGGGGTGCTGATTGTTCAGCATATGCCCCCGGATTTCACAAAAATGTATGCCGAGCGCCTGAACCGGATTTCGAAGCTGAAAGTGGCCGAAGCGAAAGACGGCGACCGCGTGGAGCCCGGCACCGCTCTGGTGGCGGCGGGCGGGCTGCATATGTATCTGAAAAAAGACAGGGGGGGTTATTATGTCCGCTGTGCCAAAGGGGAAAAGGTGAACGGGCACTGTCCGTCTGTAGGAGAACTGTTTGATTCCGCCGCAAAGGCCGCGGGCCCTGACGCGATCGGCGTCATTCTGACCGGCATGGGGCGCGACGGGGCGGAAGGGCTCCTTCATATGAGAAAGGCCGGTGCGTATACCATCGGCCAGGACCGGGAATCCTCCGTCGTTTACGGTATGCCGATGGCCGCCTACGAGGCCGGCGCGGTGATCCAGCAGGCTTCCTGCGCCGGGATAGCGGGAATGCTGGTCCGGAAAGTGAGGGAGGGATAGGCGCCGGAGACGGAAGGCCGGGCTGATTTTACCGGTATTGGCACAGGGAAATTTTTGTATGGCATAAGAGGATGTATTGAAAATGATAGGTCATAAAATGGGTTGATTTATCATTTATTTTACAAACAGGGGAGAAATTGAAATGTTGGGTGACAGAAAAAAAACAGGGAAAGTTCCGCTCCGCTTCCATTTTCCTATCCATCGGCCGGCATTCCGCAAAAAGGCGGAAACAACGGGCGGGGCGAAGAAAAAAAGCATCCGCAGGCGCCTTCTGGGGAGCATGGTCTGCCTGACGGTGGCCGTGTGCGTGGTCATTTCCGTGCTGATGTGCGTGCTGTTTTACCGCAGCGAAAAGGACAACATGGAAAAGCAGGTGACGAAGGTTGCGCTTGCCTATGACGAGGCCGTCAAAAACGCGATCGGCAATTATCAGCTGAACGCTGAGGCAATTGCCGCCAACCCCGGCATCACCGACCCGAAAGAGGCGAAAAGCGAGTGGAAGGCGACGCTGAACGTCCTGCTGACCAGCGCCGGCTTCGACGACGGCGGCATTGCCAATATGGAAGGGAAAACGCTCGACGGCAAAGATATTTCAAAAGAGGATTATTTTACCAAGGCGAGCTACGGGTCGACCGTGATGTCCGACCCGACCAAGCTGGACGACGGCACAATGGTGGTTTACGTCGCGTCCAAAATCTCCAACGGGACGGGCTACGAAGGGGTCTTTTACGCAACCCTTCCCTGCAATACGTTTAACCAGGTCATCAGCGGGGTGTCCGTCGGTGACAAGGGATACGGGTTTCTGGTGAACGCGACCGGGAAAATCGTTGCGCACAAAGATATCGACAAGGTGCTGAAACAGGTCAACTACCTGGAACTGGCGAAAAAAGATTCTTCCTACCAGGGGATCGGCGCCCTGGTCCAAAGGATGACGGCCTTCCAGGCGGGCAGCAATTATTTCAATATGGACGGTTCGCGGAAGTTCATGTTTTACGCGCCGATTGTCGGGACGACCTGGTCCCTGGGCGTGGTGGCCGATGTGGACGAGATGATGAGCACATTCAACCGGTCCATCTATTACATCATCGGGGTGGCGGTCCTGCTGATCATCGTGTCCGTCGTGTGTTCTTTCCTGGTTGCCAAACCGGTCGTCCGCCCGATTGAGAAGATGATGAAGCGGATCGGGACCCTCGCGTCGGGCGACCTGCACAGCGAGGTTCCGGCCGTGCACACGCATGACGAGATCGAGCGGCTTTCCGATACGCTCCGAAGCACCATCGAATCCCTCAACGGCTATATTGCCGAAATATCGAACGTCCTCGGCTCCATGGCGCAGGGCGATTTTACGGTCCGCGCCCGGCTGGAGTATCGTGGTGATTTCGCGGCGATCAAGGAAGCCCTGGACTCCATCGTCGCTTCCATGAGCGAGACATTCAGCGGAATCCACGGCACGGCGGAGCAGGTCGCGGGCGGTTCCCGGCAGATGGCCGGCGCGTCGCAGGCCCTGGCGCAGGGCGCTTCCGAGCAGAGCGGGACGATTCAGGAGCTTTCGTCTTCCGTTCGGAAGATTGCGGAGCAGGCCGACCAGAGCGCGAAGAACGCTTCGCAGGCCAACGAGCTTTCCGACCGGGCGGTGAAGGATGTCTCCGGCGGGACGGAGCGCATGAACCGCATGTCGTCCGCCATGGCGAGAATCCGGGAATCGTCCGGCAAGATCGAAAAAATCATCAAGACGATTCAGGACATCGCTTTCCAGACCAATATCCTTGCCCTGAACGCGGCGGTGGAAGCCGCGCGGGCTGGCGAAGCCGGCCGGGGCTTCTCCGTCGTTGCCGACGAAGTGCGAAATCTGGCGAACCGGAGTGCCGAAGCCGTCAAGAGCACGTCGGCGCTGATCCAGGCGTCCGCCGAGGCCGTGCAGGACGGGCAGAAGACGGCGGAAGAGACGGCCGAATACCTTAAGAACGTCGTCGAAACGGTGAAAAAGATGAGCGAGTTGCTCCAGTCGATTTCGTCGGCGGCGGGCGAACAGGCAAAATCCGTAGGCCGCGTCAATACCAATGTGGAGCAGATTACCGCCGTGGTGCAGACAAACTCCGCGACGGCGGAAGAAAGCGCGGCGACCAGCGAGGAACTGAGCAAGCTTGCGGTTTCGATGAACGATACCCTTGCGCGGTTCCACCTTTCGGAACAGGCGGCGCAGTCATAAGGCGGCATAAAACAGCGGGGCGTGCGGAAATTCCGCACGCCCCGTTTTTGAGCCCGGCTCCGGGGGCTTTATCCGGGATTTTTCGTGTAGGACAGCCGGTCGCCGCGGTTGCGGTAAAACAGGATCCTGTCCCGGTAATCGGCCGTGACCGGGTCGGATTTGAGCCGTTCATAGAATTTCGTCCGGCCGAAGGAATGCATCGGGACGGCGCGCTCCGCCCCGACGGTCCGCATGAAGTAGTCAAAGCCCAGCAGGCAGTCATTCCCCTGCCGCGGGTCGACGGGCAGAAAAGCCAGGCCGATTTTTTCACCTTTCAGCGTGTCGATCTGCCGCCGGTAATCCCGGCCCATTTTTTCGTTGTCGGCATCCGGCTCGCCGTCCCATTTCCACCAGTTCAGGTCGCCGGCGTGGTAGAGGCACAGCCCGTCCGTCCGGACCAGAAAGGCCACGCCGAGGTCGGTCGATTTCAGGGCGCGCACGGCGACCCCGCCCACGTCGGCGGTTTGCCCGGCGGAGAGGAAGGACGCCGGCTCCCGGGTGCGGATGTCATCGGCCAGAACATAGCGGATCTTCGGGATTTCCCGGCGCCAGCTGAAGATGCGGCTGCTGAAGTGGTCCGGATGGCGGTGCGAAGCGAAAACAACGACGTTTTCGTCCTTGATTTCCTTCGGGTCGATCACCCCTTTGGCAAGGCCGCACCCGCTCGGCTCGTCGAGGTAGTAGTCGAAAATCAGAAAATGGCCGGAAGTTTTTACGGCGAAGGAGCTGTGGTGCAGATACGTGATTTCCGCGTCCATTTCAGGCGCCTCCCGATATTCTTCCTCCCGGGATCCGGTTCCGTCCCGGCCGCGGGGGAAGGTCAGATGTAAAACATATAGCTTTCGTTTTCACGGTATTCTTCCGCTTTCATGGCGAGGTCGTAAAGCGAGATGTCCGAAAGAACTTCGGCGACCGCCCGGTCGATTTTGGAGAAAACCGAATCCTGCATCGCCTTTTCAATGTCGCTGGCTTTTTCGGAAACGGATTTCTCCGTCTTTTCAAAAAGCGACTGTTCCAGCGCGGTGAGAATTTCCAGCGCATGGATGTCCTGCGGCGGCCTTGCCAGCCGGTAGCCTCCCTGCGCGCCCTTCACGGAGTTCACGAGGTTCGCCTTTTTCAAAAGGGAAAACACCTGCTCCAGGTAAATTTTAGAGATTCCGAGCCTTTTCGAAAGGCTTACCACCGTCATACAGGCGCCGCTTGCGTAATTCTGTGCCATGGTGATGGCCGCGGCCAGACCGTACCGGCCTTTTGAAGAGATTCTCATGCCGTGCTCCTTCCTTGTTCCTTTTCATGGAAAACCTATCAATATAATAATTTTATTTGGCCCATAAGTCAAGCCATGAAATATTATTAAACATATATTCAAAGTAAATGCATTGACACGTTCCTCGGATCGATATTATAATATAAAACGGAAAACGGATCGGTTGGCAAACAAACCATGCAGAACAGTGGGAGGAATTTTATGATTTCAAAAAGTATTCTGGACCTGATCGGCAAAACGCCGCTGATGGAACTGACAAACTATGAAAAACTGCACGAGTTGAAAGCGACGGTTGTCGGAAAACTGGAATATTTCAACCCGGCGGGGAGCGTGAAGGACCGCATCGGCAAGTATATGATCGAGGACGCGGAACAGCGGGGCGTTCTGAAACCGGGCGCCGTCATCATTGAGCCGACGAGCGGCAACACCGGCATCGGCCTGGCGGCGGTCGCGGCGGCGAAGGGCTACCACGTGATCCTTACCATGCCGGAGACGATGAGCGTCGAGCGCCGGAACCTTCTGAAAGCCTACGGCGCCGAGGTCGTTCTGACCGACGGGCTGAAAGGGATGAAGGGCGCGATTGCGAAGGCGGATGAGCTGGCAAAAAGCACGCCGAATTCTTTTATCCCCGGCCAATTCGTGAACCCGGCAAACCCGAAGGCCCACAAGGAAACGACGGGCCCCGAAATCTGGAGGGACACCGACGGCAAAGTGGATTTCTTTATCGCCGGGGTCGGCACCGGCGGCACGGTCACCGGCGTCGCGCAGTATTTGAAAGGGCAGAATCCGAACGTCAAAATCGTCGCCGTGGAGCCGGCCGCTTCCCCGGTCCTTTCCGGCGGGAAGCCGGGCCCCCACAAGCTGCAGGGTATCGGCGCGGGTTTCGTGCCGGATACGCTGGACATGTCGCTGGTGGATGAGGTCCTGACCATTCAAAATGAGGACGCATACGCCGCCGGCAGGGAGCTTGCCCGTTCGGAGGGCCTTCTGGTCGGCATTTCGTCCGGCGCGGCGGTCCATGCGGCGAAGATCCTTGCGGAACGGCCGGAAAATGCCGGCAAACTGATCGTCACGCTTCTGCCGGACACCGGCATGCGCTATCTCTCCACCCCGGATTACCTGGTATGATTGTAAAAATGCGGACTGTTCCATTCGAGTTTTCCCGTTCGCAGCTTGTCATGGGCCGCGACGCAATTGAAAAACTGCAGAGCGCCGCCGTTGCCGTTTTCGGCATCGGCGGCGTGGGTTCTTATGCGGCGGAAGGGCTGGCCCGGGCGGGCGTAGGCTCCATCGCCCTGTTCGACGACGATAAAATCTGCCTGACCAACATCAACCGGCAGATCATCGCGCTGCATTCCACCGTCGGCGTGCAGAAGGTGGACGCCATGGCCGGGCGTATTCTGGATATCAACCCGAACTGCCGCGTGGAGAAGCACCAGTGCTTTTACACGCCGGAAAACGCGGACGATTTTGATCTTTCCCGCTATACCTACCTGGTGGACGCCATGGATACGGTTTCCGCCAAGCTGGAGCTGATCGTCCGGGCCGACCATGCCCATGTGCCGGTCATCAGCTGCATGGGCGCGGGGAACAAGCTGGACCCGACCCGGTTCGAGGTCACGGACATCTACAAGACCAGCGTGTGTCCGCTTGCGCGGGTGATGCGCCACGAGCTCCGCGCGCGGGGCATCGGCCATCTGAAAGTGGTGTATTCCAAAGAACCGCCGCTTTCGCCGCCGGGCGGGCAAAAGGCGATGTGCCGCCAGCACTGCGTGTGCCCGCCGGGCACGAAGCGGATCTGCGCGGCGCGGAGGGCGATCCCCGGCAGCGTGTCGTTCGTCCCCCCGGTGGCCGGCATGATCCTCGCGGGCGAGGCCGTCAAAGACATCGCCGGGTGCAGCGGTACGGAGGAAAGTCCGGGCTGATCCGCTTTTTGGCAAACATTTTTCCCGCTTTCCGGCAGGATATGCTATAATTGGCTTATCATACCGGGCTTTGCCCGCGCCATGCGGGCGGCCGTGGAAAGCGGGGATTTTTTATGCACGCAAGGTTTCTGCACACCAATTTCAATGTTCTCGACCTGGAGAAAAGCATCCGGTTTTACCGGGAAGCCCTCGGGCTCCGGGAAGTCCGCCGGGTCAACGCGCCGGACGGCTCGTTCGTCATCGCGTTCCTGGGGGACGGCGAAACCGACTACGGCCTGGAGCTCACGTGGATGCGCGACCGGAAGGAGCCTTATAACCTCGGCGACAACGAAATCCACATCGCCTTCCGCGTTCCGGACAAGAAAGCGGCGCATGATCTGCACGAGCGCATGGGGTGTATCTGCTACGAGAACCGCGACATGGACCTGTATTTCATCTCCGACCCGGACGGCTACTGGATCGAAATCCTCGACCGCTGAGGGGGCCCGCCATGAAATTCCTGCATCTTGCCGACCTGCATATCGGAAAGCGGGTCAATGAATTCGACATGACGGACGACCAGCGGTTCATTCTGGAGGAGATCCTGACCATCATCGCCCGCATCGGGCCGGATGCCGTCCTGATCGCCGGGGATCTTTACGACCGCAGCGTCCCCCCGGGCGAGGCGGTCGGCCTGCTGGACGATTTCCTGACGGAGCTTTCCGGGCGCGGTGTCCGGGTGTTTGCGGTCAGCGGCAACCACGATTCCCCGGAGCGCCTGAATTTCGGGAGCCGCATTATGGCGAAAAACGGCGTGACCATCGCCGGCGCGTTCCGGGGGCACCTGGCGGAAACGACGCTCACCGACCGGTACGGGCCGGTGCATCTTTATCTTCTGCCCTTTCTGAAGCCCGCAGCGGCGGCTCCGTTTTTCCGCCCCGGGCAGGCGGATTCCTATGAGGACGCGGTGCGCGCCGCCCTCGGAACGCGGGAGATCGACACCGGGGAGCGGAACGTTCTGGTCGCGCACCAGTTTGTCACGGCCGCCGGAAAAGAGCCGGAGCGCTGCGATTCCGAAACGGTCTCGGCCGGCGGCGTGGACCGGGTGGACGCGTCCGTTTTCTCCGCGTTCGATTATGTTGCGCTGGGGCATCTGCACGGGCCGCAGCAGGCAGGAAGGCCGGAGGTCCGCTATGCGGGCTCGCCGCTCAAGTATTCCTTTTCCGAGGCCCGGCAGAAAAAATCCGTTACGGTCGTGGAGCTGAAGGAAAAGGGCACGGTCGAGATTTCCGCGGTGCCTCTGACCCCGAAACGGGAGATGCGCGAGATCCGCGGCCCGATCGCCGAGCTGACCCGGCCGGAGGTCGCCGCGCCGGGCAACCCGGACGATTACATCCACGCGACCCTGACGGACGGGCACGCCGTCGCCGACGCGGCGGGGCGGCTTCGCGCCGTTTACCCCAACCTGATGGCGATTGATTTTGAGGCTGCCCGGAGTGCGTCGCCGGAGCCGTCGAAAACAGCGGCTTCCGGGGATGTCGCCCACCGGCCGCCGGAAGAGCTTTTCGCGGAATTTTACCGGAACCAGAACGGCGGGGAGCTTCCGGAACGGGAACGCGAGGAGCTGGCTCGGGCCGTCCGGGCGGCCTCGGAGGAGGATGAGCCGTGAAACCGCTTCACCTTGTCATGAACGCGTTCGGCCCGTATGCGGGGCGGACGGAGGTGCCCCTGCGGGAACTGGGCCCGGAAGGGCTGTTCCTGGTCTGCGGGGATACCGGCGCGGGCAAGACCACCATTTTCGACGCCGTCACGTTCGCGCTGTACGGCGAAGCCAGCGGAAGCAACCGCACCGCGGAATCCATGCGCAGCAATTTCGCCGCGCCCACGGAAAAAACGTTTGTGGAGCTGACCTTTTCCCATGCGGGCAAGGTCTACAAAGTGGCGCGCAACCCGCGCTACCGGCGCCCGAAGCGGGGCGGCGGGACGACGATGGAAAGCGCCGACGCGGCCCTGACCCGCCCGGACGGATCGGTGTGCTCCGGAGCCACGGCGGTCACGCGGGAGGTCGTCGGCCTGCTGGGACTCGACTGCCGGCAGTTCCGCCAGACTTCCATGATCGCCCAGGGCGAATTTTTAAAGCTTCTGCTGGCCGACAGCGCCGACCGCTCCGAGATTTTCCGCCGCGTGTTCGACACGGGGGTCTACCGGCGGATTCAGGACCGGCTCCGGGAGCGGGCGCAGGAGCTTGGCGGCCGGATGGACGAGAACGCGCGGGCGATTTTTCAGGACGCCGCGTCCGTCCAGCCGGACGGAACCATTTTTACGGCGGAGGAATCCGCCCGGTTCTCGGAACAGAACAACGTCAACCTGGCGGCGGACCTTCTGGCGTGCCTTTCCCGCTCCGTCGCCGCGGATGAAACGGCGGCGGCGGAGATTTCCGAAAAACGCCGCCGTGCGAAAGAGCAGGTGGAAGCGCTGACCGCCCGGATTGCGGAAGCGCAGCAGCGGAACCGGTCTTTCGCGGAGCTCAAGCAGGCGCGCGGGCGTGCTGCGGAGCTGGAGAGCCGCGCGCGGGAGACGGCGGAAAACGAGGCGAGTCTGAAACACGCCGAACGGGCGCAGAGCCTTGTCTTTCCGGCGCATCAGTCGTACCTGCGGGAAAAAGACGCTTCGGAACAGCTTCGGCGTGCCGCCGCGGAAACGCGGAAAAAAATCGCAGAGCTGGGAAAAAAGCGTGCCGTGCTTGCCAAAGCGTGGAAAGCGGAAAAGGAAAAGGAGCCGCTCCGCACGGAGCTGGAAGGAAAAATTTCCGGTCTGAAAGCCGCTATGCCGCAGTATGAAACGGTCAAGACCTCGAAAAAGCGCGCGGAGGAGCTCCGGGAACAGTGGGACGGCGCGGAGCGCCGCTTCCGGGAAGCGAGCCGGAACCTGGAAACGCTCCGATCCGAACGGGACGGTCTTGCCCGGGAGCTGGACGCGCGGAAGAACGCGGATGTCGAACGGGTCTCCTGCGAGGCGGAGCTCCGGACGGAATCCGCGAGAATCGCCAAGTTGGAAGAAATCCAGGGCAAGGTTCGGGAGATTTTCCATACGTCGGAGCTTTGGAAGACCCGAAAAGAAGCATACCCCGCCGAGGAATCGCGGTGGCGGGAAGCAAACCGGAGGGCCGAGGAAGCGGAGCTGGCGTTTTTCCGGGAACAGGCCGGCCTGATGGCCTCGAACCTGAAGGAGGGCGACGCATGCCCCGTCTGCGGCTCCACGGTCCACCCGCGCAAGGCGGTCCTGACGGGGAAGGCGCCCGGCGAGGCGGAGCTGAAGAAACTCAAAGCCGCCCGCGACCGCTGCCGGGAGGAGCTGAGCCGGGCCGGCCTGGAGCTGGACCGGACGAAAACGAAGCTGGCCGCCGATCTGGCAAACCTGCGGGAAGCGGCGGAGTCCGTGCTGGGCGACCTGACCGGCTGTTCCACCTTGAAACCACTGGAAAAGCTTATTTCCAGTACTCTTGCGGCGGCCCGGGTCCAATACACGGAAATGCGGAAAAAGCTTGACGCGCTGAAAGAACAGTGCGAAAAAAAGGCGGCGCTCGCCGAGCGGCAGAAGAAGGTTGCGGAGGCTCTGGCCGCCGCGGAAGCCGGCGCGAAAGAACAGGAAGAACGGAAAAACCGCCTGCGGACCGCCTGGGAATCCCAGAAGGCGCAGGCGGAAGCCCTGCGGGGCACGCTGGAATTCGCGTCCGCGGAGCTTGCGGAAAAAGCGCTCGCGTCGTGGGCGGCGGAGCGGGACGCCCGGAAGCGGGCGCTGGAACAGGCGGAACAGGCGTACCGCGCGTGTGAGAACGAGCGGGCCGCGGCGGAAGCAGTTTTGGAGGAAAGCGAAAAGGATCTTGCCGGGCAGTCCGGGCGGGAAGAGGAGAAACGCCGCGCGTATCTGGAAAAGCTCGCCGCCGCCGGCTTCGGGGGGGAGGCGGATTACCTTGCCGCCCGCCTGACGGAAGAACAGACGGAATCCCTGAAACAGACGGTGACGTCCTACCGGGACGAATGCCGCAGCGTCCGCGAGGCGGTCCGGCGGCTCGAACGGGAAACCGAGGGGAAATCCCCCGCCGACGAAGGGGCGCTGAAGGCTGAACTGGCGCGCGCGCGGGACGCGGAGGCGGAAGCCGACGGAGCGCTCCGCAAGGTCGCGGTCCGCCTGGAAGGGAACCGCCGGTGCGCGCGGCGCATGAAACGGGAACTGGCCGAACGGGAAAAGCTGAACGAAGCTTACGAGTGCGCTTTGGACCTGGACCGCACGGCGAACGGGACCCTGCCGGGCCGGCAGCGCCTGAATTTCGAGCAGTTCGTCCAGGCGGCTTATTTCAACCGCGTGCTGGAGCAGGCAAACATCCGGCTTTCCGAGATGACCGGGGGCCGGTACGCGCTCCGGCGCAGGGAAACGGCAACCGACCTGCGCGCCCATTTCGGGCTGGATATCGACGTGATGGATTCCTACAACGGCCTGCCGCGCGACGTGAAATCGCTTTCCGGCGGGGAATCCTTCAAGGCGGCGCTTGCGCTTGCGCTCGGCCTTTCGGACGTTGTCCAGAGCCGTTCGGGCGGCGTGCGCATCGAAACCATGTTCATCGACGAGGGGTTCGGCTCGCTGGATGACGAGTCCCGCCGACAGGCGATCGCCGCGCTCGCCGAGCTTGCGGACGGCAACCGCCTGGTGGGCATTATCTCGCATGTTTCGGAGCTCCGGGAGCAGATCGACCGGCAGATCGTCGTCCACCGCGGCGTAAGCGGCAGCACATTACAAATAGTAAAATAATTCGACAATATTACAGAAAATGCCCCGCAAGGAAAGAAATCCTTCCGGGGCAAACCATTTCAGCCGTCTTTTGTCAAGAGAAGTCCCTTCCCACTTGGAAACCAGCCCGGAAAGCAAAGAAACTTTCCGGAAGGGGAAATACTTTACAGCCCCGGCCCCGGTAGCCTTCCGGGTCATACGGCGGGCGGCGGCGCTCAGGCGCCGGGGGTGATCCCCAGCTCTTTCAGCTTCGCGCTGTGCTCGGCGAAGGTTTTCTGGTAGTAGTATTTTCCGTTTGCGGTGATGAAGTAGTAGTAGCCGGTGGAAGCGGGGCGCGCCGCCGCTTCAAGGGCTGCCGTCCCCGGGTTGCAGATCGGCCCGGCGGGCAGGGCGGCACAGCGGTAGGTGTTGTAGTAATATTTGAACTTGTCGGTGAACGGCCCGTTGGGTTTCAGCAGGTATTGGTTGCAGTACTCCCGCGTGGAGTCCGCTTCCAGGCGCTGGCCCGCTTTCAGGCGGTTGTGGAGCACGGAAGACACCTTTTTCATGTCCGCGGCGTTGTCCGCTTCGCGCTCGATGATGGAAGCGAGCGTAATGACCTGGTCGGCCGTCATGCCGGCGTAGCTGTACCGGCCCTTGATAAGCTGCTCGGCGTTCCGCAGGAACTTGCCCACCGCGTCCTGCGGCTTCATATTCGTGTACATCTCGTAGGTGTCCGGGTACAGGTAGCCTTCCAGCTTATAGGCGCGTTTGGAACTGGACGGGATCGCCTTTACGAGCGAATAATAATTGAAGTTATAGGTCTGCGCGGCCTGGATGAAATCCGCCTTTTTACAGACGTTGTGCGCTTCCAGACGGGCGCCGACCTGCGCGAGCGTGAATCCTTCGGGAAACGTGAGGGACACGGTGTCGGGCTGTTCCGGCTCGGCCGGAGCCTGGGAAGATGTCCCGCCGGAAACCGGTTTTCCGGAAGACGGCGCCGAGGATGTTTCGGCCGGCAGGGAATCCGGGGAGGAGGACGCGCTCCGGCCGGAAGATTCCCCGGCGGCGGAAGAAACGCCGGAAAGAACCGGGGAAGAGGAGAGAACTCCGGATGATGCGTTGCCGCCGTTGGAACACGCGGTCAGAGAAAAGAGAATGCCGCAGAAGAGCGCGGCGATGCAGATTTTTTTCATCGGAATACAACCTTCCCCGCTTCAGAATTATCTCATTATAACCTGTAATTTGCTTCTGCGCAACAAAATGGGAACAAAATTTGGCTCGGCAGTCTGTTTTCGGCCGAACATTCTTTCCATATCGTAATATATTCATAAAATACTACGATTCGGCATAAAATTTTGGCGGTTCGACCCTATACGATCTGAAAGATGTAGAATTTCAGGTAGTCGGTTTCCGGCACGTTCCAGAGGATCGGGTGGTCGGGGGCCTGCTGGCGCGCCTCAATCTGCCGAAGGGAAACCTGAGCGTCGGAAGCGGCGGACCGCAGGACGCTGCGGAACAGCTCGTCCGTCATGAAGTGCGAGCAGGAGCAGGTGGCAAGGTAGCCGCCCCGCGGCAGCAGCTTCATGGCGCGGTAGTTGATCTCCTTGTAGCCCCGCTCGGCGTTCCGCACCGTCTGGCGGGACTTTGTGAAAGCGGGAGGGTCGAGGATCACAAGGTCGTAGTCGTGTCCCGGTTCCTCCGCGAGCTTCGGGAGAAGGTCGAACACGTTGGCGGTTTCAAAATCGATGCGGCTTTCCAGGCCGTTCAGCCGGGCGTTCTCTTGTGCGGCGGCAATCGCGGTGGCAGAGATGTCCACCGAGCGGACCCGCTCGGCCCCGGCGCGCGCGGCGTTGAGCGCGAAGGAACCGGTGTCGGTGAAACAGTCCAGCACGCGCTTCCCGCGGCAGAGGCGGGCGACGGCGCGGCGGTTGTATTTTTGGTCGAGGAAAAATCCGGTTTTCTGCCCGTTTTCAAAGTCGACGAGGTATTCGACGCCGTTTTCCGAAATGCGGGTTTTCGTCGAACCGGGCACGGGCACGCCGTCCAGCGGGAAAAAGCCCTTGCCCTGTTCCATGCCTTCCAGGCCGCGGATGCCGACGTCGTTCCGCTCGTAGATTCCGTCGATTTTCTGTCCGTCCCCGGTTAAGATTTCGTACAGCAGGCGGAACAGCATGGGCTTGATTTTCTCGATGCCGAGGGAAAGGGTCTGCGTGACCAGGATATTCCCGAACCGGTCGACCGTCAGGCCGGGAAAGGAGTCCGCCTCCCCGAAGATGACGCGGCAGCAGGAAAGGTCCCCGCCCATCACGGATTTGCGGTATTCCCACGCGTAGCGGAGGCGGCGCTCGAAAAACGCTTCGTCGAACGTGTCGTTCGCGTTCCGGGAGATCAGCCGGACGCGGATCTTGGAGCGGTCGTTGATGAACCCGGTGCCGAGGTAGCTTCCGTGCGGGTTCAGCACGTCGACCAGTCCGCCGTTCCGGTAGGGGTCGGCGTTCGTAAGCTCCGTGTTGTAAATCCACGGGTGGCCGGAAAGGACGCTGCTTTCCGCTTTGCGCGTGACGGTGACTTTTGGATAGGGACGGATCTGTTTCATCATAGGGCTCCTCGCGTGAAAAAACGGGCACGGCCCGGTTCCGCACCCGATTCCTGTTTTGATTTTATTCTCTTATTATACCGGATCGCGGGCCGGTTTGCAAATCTTTCCGCCGAGCGCGCCGGAAGTCTTTACAGAGTTGTCTTTTTTCTTGTTTTTTTGAAAATAATGCGATATAGTTGGGAAGGGAATGGTCCAACACAACGAATCAGCAAAGGAGGGATCCAGATGAAAAAAATTTTACTCTCCGCCGTTCTCGTCCTTTTTGTCGCGGGAGCCGGGTATCTCGTTTACCGGTACGGCGGCTCGCAGAACCGGCAGACGCCGCCTTCGTCCGCTCCGTCTTCCGGGCAGCCGTCTTCGCGGGCGGAATCGTCCGCCGCCCCGGCATCCTCGTCATCGCAGGCGGAAGAACCGTCCCAGCCTCCGGTTTCTTCGCAGGCGCGGCAGCCTTCCGCCGCAAACGGAACGAAACGGCAGCCGACGGAAATCGTTCAAAATACAATCCCTTTGAACTGGAAAAAGTACACGCTGCGTCAGTCTTCCCAGAAAAAGACGATTGAGGGAAAAACGTACCAACAGTATGAGATCTGGGATGAGGACTATCAGGTAGGCCCGAAGGTCCTGGTCGACCCGTCCGACGGGAAGGTCTATACCTGGACGGCTTCGGATACCGCTCCGGTTCCGGCGTCCGAGGACCCCGCGTTCGACAAGACGGTGCACACCGTCACCGGCACGATGGTCGACGGCGCCATGATGAGCGTCGTGCTGAAAACGCCCGACGGAAGCGAGCTGGTTGTCCGCCGGCTCGGGATCGACACGTCCGGCCTCACCAGCATGAAGATCGGCGATAAGATCAAAGTGACTTACACCGGCGTCATCAAAGGCGGGGACACGTCCCGGGCGTTCATCAAAAAGCTGGAAAACGTCAAGTAAATCAAAACAAGAAAGAAACACCGCCCGGGTTTTGCCCCGGCGGTGTTTTTCTGTGTGCGGAAAATTTTCAGCAGTTGCCCTCGTACACATAGCGCAGATGTTTCCTTGCCAGCTCCGCGAGCGTGTAGACGGCCGCGACGGGCGTGGGGGGACGGTCCGCCATGCGGTAGCGCGGGAAGAACCGCGTGACGTGGAACGGAATTTCCGGGCTGACTTCCGCAAGCCACGACGACAGGCGGTCCATTTCCTCCGGCGAGTCGTTTTCGCCGGGGATCACGAGCGTGGTGACCTCCACATGGCACCCGGCTTCGGAAGCCAGGGCGATGGTCCGCTTTACGTCATCCAGATTTCCGCCGATCTTCCGGTAAAACTCCGTTGTGAAGCCTTTCAGGTCGATGTTCACGGCGGAAAGCAGCGGAAGCAGTTCCCGCAGAGGCTTTTCCCTGATAAATCCGTTCGTGACGGCGACGGTTTCCATGCCGTTTGCCCGGACCCGACCGGCGCAGTCGCGCACATACTCGAAGGAGATCAGCGGCTCGTTGTACGTGAAGGCAAGGCCGATGTTCCCGGCGGGGCGCAGCTCGGCGGCCTTTTCCGCCAGCGTGGACGGCGCGGCGTACACCGCCCCGGCGCCCTTGTCCCGCGCCATGGAGATTTCGTAATTCTGGCAGAACGGGCAGCGCAGATTGCACCCGTAGCTGCCGACGGAAAGGATTTTCGAGCCCGGGTGGAACCGGCGCAGCGGCTTCTTTTCAATCGGGTCGAGCGCGATGGACGTCAGCCAGCCGTAGCTGCCGCACACGACCGTCCCGTTCCGGTTCACGCGCGCGCCGCAGAGCCCGGTTCCTCCTTCTTCCAGACGGCAGGAATGAGGGCAGATTTCGCAGACGGCTTCGCTCATTTGTGGCGCACCACCTCAAAACGCTCCATGCGGAACGGCTCGTCCGGGCGGATCCTTCCCTTGCGCAGGGCGATTTCCACCTGCTGGTGCGGCGTGTCCACCCCCGCGAGGTTCGGCAGAAGCAGCCCGCAGCGGTCGCCGCACCGGACGATCACGCCGTACCGCTTCGCGTCCAGCGCATCCATGGACGGAGCCGGCTCCGTTTTGCCGAGCACGTCCACGCTGTAAACCAGGTCGGGCAGCTCGTCCGCCGTGACCGGGTCGAAGCGCGGGTCGCGCGTGCCCGCGCTCACGGCGTTGCGCACGATCTCGTCCGCGACGCAGCCCTGAACCGGCAGGATGGTTCCGATGCAGCCGCGCAGCTCCCCGTCCTTTTTAAGCGAAACGAACACGCCCGCCCGCCGGTTCAGCAGGCCGGAGGAAAGTTCTTTAGGAAGGGAAGCGCGTTTCCCGTCCCGGACCCAGCTTTCCAGCGAAAGCCTTGCGAGCCGGGCGTACTCGTCTTCGTGTTTCCGGCATTCCCGCATGGCCGAACGCTCCCAGTTCCGGTATTGCTCCCCAATGTTCCGGCTCGTGTCCGGCCCGGCCGGAAGAAAGGCGCATACCGCGTAGCCCACGCCGAACGGCCCTTCGTAGGAGAGAAAATCCGGCCGGACGGCCGCCCCGTCGAACGCCCCGGCGAGGATTTGGAATGAGCGCAGGCCGCATTCGGCGGCCGCTTCGCAGAAGTCCGGGTCGAAGGTCAGAAAGCGCAGGAAGTCGCCGGCTTTCATGGCGTCGGTGACTTCCCGGTCGAACCGGGGTCCTTCCTCCGCGTAGCCGTAGGGCCCGCTTTCGGTCAGCTTGTGCGAAAGGTCGCCGCTGGCGATCAGCACGGTCCGGCGGCCCAGCTTTTCGGCGGTCCTGGCGATGCAGCGGCCGAATTCATAGTGGACCGCGGGCCCGAGGCCGGAGATGGAGCAGCGGACCAGCTTGTAACCGCGGTATGCCCCGTTGACGAATGTGAGCGGCACCAGCGTCCCGTGGTCCACCGACGGGTCCTTTTCCCCGAATGTCCCGGCCGGAACACCGGCCTTTCCCGCTTCCTCAGTCAGGGCTTTCACGAAACCGGTGTCGTAGGCGAATTCCGCGGAGGGGCCCGACACCCCGAACTGGCGGAAGCTTCCGGAAGCCGATTTCCCCGGCGAGATGTGCAGATAATCCGAGTAGAGGACGGAATGCGGCGTGGTGACCACGATGGTTTCGGGCTTCAGCTCCGCAATTTTCCCGGCGGCTTTTTGGTAAGCCTCCGTCGTTTTATGAATCCTTTTTTCTTCCCCTTTGCCGACCGCCGGAATGATAACCGGAGGATGCGGCAGAATGAACGCGCCGACCAGTGCCATAAAAATACCACCTTCCGTCGTCGGGCGGCGGGCTGCCCCGCTTTGCCCGATTCGTTTCCCGGGCCTGTCCGATCAAACGGGGCCCGGAGCCTTCATCCTTATTATAATCCCTTTTTCAAGGTTGAACGGGGAAAGACGACGGACGGGGCGGGCGCGTCCGGCCGGAAAGCCGGCGTTCTCAGGCATTCGTCCCTCCGCGGAAAATTTTCACCCGGTCGGAAACGGGGAGGAAGGCCTTCGGCCCGGGCTCGCCTTCGCGGCTGCCGAACGGCATCTGCGCGAGGAGCTTCCAGCCTTCCGGTATCTTCCAGTCCGATGCCACGATTTTGTCGATCAGCGGGTTGTAGTGCTGAAGGCTCGCGCCGAACCCTGCTTCTTCCAGCGCCGTCCAGACGATGAACTGAAGGATTCCGGCGGACTCGAGCGACCAGACGGGGAAGTTGTCTTTGTACAGGGCAAATTTCTTCTGAAGGTCGGCGACGGTTTTCTGGTCCTCGAAAAAGAGGATGGTGCCGTATCCGCTGCGGAAGGATTCCATTTTCTCCTTCGTCTTCGGAAACTGTTCGGCGGGAACGACCGCCCGCAGAATCTCCGTGGTCTCGTCCCATAGCTTGTCGTGGTTTTTGCCGAGCAGGACGGCCACCCGGGCGCCCTGCGAGTTGAACGCGGTCGGCGCGTGCTTCACCGCGTCCTCGACCAGGCGGAGAATGTCGTTGTCCGGGAGAACGGCCCGGCGCCCGATGGCATAGTAAGTCCGGCGGTTCCGAACCGCGTCTAAAAATTTTTCCGGCATATTGATCTTCCTTTCCGAATGGTTATTTGATTTTGGGAAACGCGCGTTTGTAGGACTCGGGCACATAGCCCGGGACGCCGTTTCGGACCGCGGTATCCACATGCCAGTAGGGGTTGCGCAGAAGCTCGCGGCCGAGCGCGACCAGGTCGGCCCTGCCGTCCTGAAGAATTTCCTCCGCCATTTCCTCGTTCGTGATGAGCCCGACGGCGATGGTGGGGACGCCGCATTCTTTGCGGATCTGCTCCGCGAGGGAAACTTGGTATCCGGGGTAGTCCTTCACTTTTGCGGGGAGCAGCCCGCCGGAACTTACGTGGACGAGGTCCACCAGAGGCCGGATCTCGTCCACGATCCGCACCATCATGGGGCCGTCGATCCCGCGGTCGTCGTAGTCGCAGGCGGAAACCCGCAGCCAGAGGGGCTTCTCGTCCGGCCAGCTTCCGCGGACCCCGTTCAGCACCTCCCGCAGGAAGCGGACCCGGTTCCGGAGGCTTCCGCCGTAGGAATCAGTCCGCCGGTTGGTCAGGGGCGAGAGGAACTCGTGCAGCAGGTAGCCGTGGGCGCCGTGGATTTCCAGCGCGTCGAAGCCGGCCTCGTCCGCCCGGTGCGCCGCCCGGACGAATGCGGCCGTCACGCGCTTGATGTCGTTCTCCGTCATCTCGGCCGGGACGCGGCAGTCCCCGCTGAAGCGCAGGGCGCTCGGGGCGAGGCACGGCCCGGCCGCCGATTTGCTTTTCCGCCCCGCGTGGTTGATCTGCAGGGCAATTTTCGCGCCGTACTTGCGGCACGCGTCGACGATTCGTTTCAGGCCGTCGGTCTGCGAGTCGTTCCACAGCCCGAGGTCGCGGTCCGTAATGCGGCCTTCGGGCGTCACGCCGGTGGATTCGACGATGATCAGCCCGGCCCCGCCCAGCGCGCGCGTGGCGTAGTGGCAGATGTGGAACAGGGTGGAGAAACCGTCCTGCGTCGCCTGGTACATGCACATCGGCGGCAGCACGATCCGGTTTTTCAGCTCCATATTCTTCAGTCGAAAAGGTTCAAACAGTTTCATGACGGCAACCGCCTTTCTGCGTGGTCCGGGATCATTCCCCGGAAATGCACCCCTGCGGGAATTCCGCCGAGCAGCTTGTTTCGTTGGGGATCGTATAGGCCTCTTCCGGTTCTTCGGAAGGCGCGCTGTTCAGGTCGTTGAGAACTTCTCTTTTATCACTCTTGTCCATGGAAAAGGACCTCCTTCTATTTTTTCCCTGTCATCAGTATAGACCGGAACTGCAAAAAAATCCATACGGAAAAGGACCGGATTATCGGGAAGAATTCCATGAATTTTTGTATATAATAATAGTAACTGTTATTATTTTAAGGGGGGGAAAGCTATTTGTTGCCCGCTGCGGCACGCGGAAATCCGGAGGCGCTTTGCAGATTCTTGCCGGAAAACGAAAAACGCCCCGCGAAGGGGCGTAACAGATTTTGCTATTTCCGCTTCAGGTAGTCCAGAACGCCGGTTTCCCTGCCGCCTTTGAGGAAGACGCGCGGGACGCGCTTCCCGACGTCGCAGACGATCTCATAGCTGATGGTTCCGGCCAGCCCGGCCAGTTCGTCGGCGGTGACGCATTCGTCCCCGTCTTTTCCGATGGCGGTCACGGTGTCGCCGGCTTTCACCCCGGGGATTCCGGTCACGTCCAGCATCAGCTGGTCCATGCACACCCGGCCGATGATGCGGGCCCTGCGGCCGCGGACCAGCAGGGACGCGCTTTCGTAAAACCGGCGCAGGTAACCGTCCGCGTAGCCGAGGGGAACCGTGGCGACGGCGGTGGGGCGTTCGGAAGTGAACCGGCGGCCGTAGCTGACGCAGGTGCGCGGCGGGACCGTTTTGACCAGCGCGACGGTGCTTTTCAGGGCCATGGCGGGGATCAGGCGGACCTTATGGATGATGTCGCCGGACGGCATCAGGCCGTACAGGATGATGCCGGGGCGGACCATGTCGAGTTGCATTTCCGGAAAGTCGAAAATGGCGGCCGAGTTCGCGCAGTGGCGGATGGCAAAACGGATTCCCCGCCGTTCCAGCCGTTCGATCGCCCCGGTGAAGTTGACGAACTGTCTGCGGGTGTAGGCGCGCCCGTTTTCGCCTTCGTCCGCCACCGCGAAATGGGTGAAGATGCCTTCCGGCTTCAGCCCGGGCAGACGGCAGGCGCGCTCCATCCGGCCGATGGATTCCCCGTCGCGGGACGGGTCCTGGTAGAAGAATCCCACGCGGCTCATGCCGGTATCCACCTGGATGTGCGCGCGCACTTTCACGCCGGCCGTTTCGGCCTGCCGGGAAAGCTGCTCGGCGTATTCCGACCCGATGACCGCCTGCGCGATGTCGTTTTCCGCCAGCTCGCGCGCCCGGCAGGGCGGGGTGTAGCCCAGAATCAGGATCGGGAGCTTCGCGCCGGCCCCGCGCAGCTGCACAGCCTCTTCCAGATTGGAAACTGCGAACCAGTCCGCGCCGAGCGATTCGTAAAGCTGCGCGAGGCGTTCGGCCCCGTGGCCGTAGCCGTCCGCCTTGATGACGCAGCAGACTTTGGTGCCCGGCTTCACCTGCGCGCGGATCCGCCTGTAATTGGTTTCGAGCGCGTCGAGGTCGACCTCGGCCCAGGTCCGTTTCAGATAGTCCATTCCCAACGCCAGCTTTTCTTTAAATTTTAAAATAGTTTACGCCGGACTCGAAAATCTTCTGGTCTTTCTCGCCCGGGACGTTTTTGTAAAGGTTTTTGCCCTGCCGTTCGGAGTGCGCCATTTTTCCGAGGATACGCCCGTCCGGGCTTGTGATGGCCTCGACGGCGCAGGCGGAGCCGTTCGGGTTCCAGCGGATGTCCCCGCTCGGGGCGCCGTCCGGCGTGCAGTACTGGGCGGCGATCTGGCCGTTCTGGATGAGGGCGTCCAGCGTGCCCTCGTCGGCCGCGAACCGGCCTTCGCCGTGGGAAACCGGCACCGCGAACACGTCGCCGGCGTTTACGCCGGCAAGCCACGGGGACTTGACGGAAGTGATGCGGGTGTATGCCATGCGGGAGACATGGCGGCCCAGCGTGTTGAACGTGAGGGTCGGCGCCTTCCCGTCCGGCGCGGTGATCCTGCCGAAGGGGACGAGCCCGAGCTTGATCAGCGCCTGGAAGCCGTTGCAGATGCCGAGCATCAGGCCGCCGCGCACGCCGAGCAGGCGGCCGACCTCCTCGGCGATTTTCGGGTTGCGGAAAGTTGTCGCGATGAATTTCCCGGAACCGTCCGGCTCGTCGCCGCCGGAGAACCCGCCGGGGATCATGACGATCTGCGCCTGCGCGATGGCTTTTGCCATGCGCCCGATGGTTTCCTCAATGTCCGCCGGGCAAAGGTTCTTTACCACCAGCACGTCCGGCACGGCGCCGGCGCGTTCAAAGGCGCGGGCGGCGTCGTACTCGCAGTTGGTGCCGGGGAACACGGGGATGAAGACGCGCGGCTTCGCCGCCCTGACCGCCGGGCTTTTCCGGTTCCGCCCGATGAAGAGCGGTACTTCCCGTACGGGGCGGCTTTCCGCTCTGGTCGGAAAAACTTGCTCCAGCGTGCCGTCCCACGCCTCGACGAGCCGGTCCAGAGAGAGGGAATCTTTCCCGAGCGTTATCTGCGGCGCTTCGGTCGTTTCGCCGATGGGGATGAAGGCGAGCCCGTCCACCGTTCCGTCTTCCAGCTCCACGACCAGGGAGCCCGAGGCGGGCGCGAACAGGAACTGGCGGTTCAGGATGGACGGCCGGAAGGCGAAGCCGATCCGGTTGCCGAAGCACATGCGCGCCACGGCGGCCCCCACGCCGCCTTCCCGCACGACGGACGCGGAAACAATACGTCCCTGCTCCGTCATCTTCCGGACGGCTCCGTAGAAGTTTTTCAGGGCGGGCCAGTTCGGCAGCATGGTTTTGGAGTTTTCGGGAATGGGGAGAAGCGCGACCTTGGAACCCGTTTTTTGGAAAGCGGCGGAAATCGTCCGGCTCGC
The DNA here is from genome assembly GCA_022650455.1 of Oscillospiraceae bacterium. GTDB lineage: Bacteria > Bacillota > Clostridia > Oscillospirales > Acutalibacteraceae > Thermocaproicibacter. The sequence goes on along the minus strand of JALCPO010000003.1, from coordinate 30,251 downwards.
CTTCGTCACCGCGACCGCGAAGCTGACGAGCGTGGGCGGCACGTCGAGCTGCTCGAACGTGCCGCTCATGCTGTCCTTGCCGCCGATGGCGGGCAGGCCCATGCCCAGCTGGGCGGAAAGCGCGCCGAGCAGTGCCGCGGCCGGTTTGCCCCAGCGCCGCGGGTCGTCCGTCATGCGCTCAAAGTATTCCTGGAAGGTCAGGCGGCTTTTCAGCGGGTCCGCGCCCACGGCCGCCAGCTTGGAAAGGCTTTCCACAACGGCGTAGGCCGCCCCGTGGAACGGCGAAAACCGGGAGATTCCGGGGATGAAGCCGTAGCTCATCGCCGTCGCGTCGTCGGTTTCCCCGCGGACGACCGGGATTTTCGCCACCATGGCCTCTTCCGGGGTAAGCTGGTACTTTCCGGCGAACGGCATCAGCACGGTGGCCGCGCCGATGCTGGAGTCGAACCGCTCCGCAAGGCCCCTCTGCCCGCAGACCTCCAGCCGGGCCAGGTTTTCCCGGAACGCTTCCGCCAGCGGAAGGCCCTTGAGGCGTTCCGGAACCCTTTCGCGGTAGTTTTCCTTCGGGTCGACGGCGGCGATCCGGGCGTCCGCGCGCTGGGTCACGCCGTTGGTGTCGAGGAACGCGCGGGTCAGGTTCACGATGGTGTCGCCGCGCCAGTCCATTTTCAGGCGGGGCTCTTCCGTGACGAGCGCCACGGCGGTCGCGTCCAGGTTTTCCTCCTTCGCGGCCGCAAGGAAGCGGTCCGTGTCATTTGGCGCGAGCACGACCGCCATGCGTTCCTGCGATTCGGAAATGGCGAGCTCCGTGCCGTCGAGCCCTTCGTATTTCTTGGGGACCTTGTCCAGGCTGATCTTCAGCCCGTCCGCCAGCTCGCCGATGGCTACGCTGACGCCGCCCGCGCCGAAGTCGTTGCAGCGCTTGATCATGCGCGCGACCTCCGGGTGGCGGAACAGGCGCTGAATCTTGCGCTCGGTGGGCGGGTTGCCCTTCTGCACCTCGGCCCCGCAGACCTCGATGGATTTCGCCGTGTGCGCTTTGGAAGAGCCGGTGGCGCCGCCGCATCCGTCGCGGCCGGTCGCGCCGCCCAGCAGGACGACCACGTCGCCCGGCCGCGGCTCCGTGCGCACCACGTTTTCCTTCGGCGCCGCGCCGATCACCGCGCCGATCTCCATGCGCTTGGCCACATAGCCGGGGTCGTAAAGCTCCGTCACCTGCCCGGTCGCAAGCCCGACCTGGTTGCCGTAGGAGCTGTACCCCTGCGCCGCGCCCGTCGTGATCTTCCGGGTCGGCAGCTTTCCCCTGCGCGTCTTTTCAAACGGGACGCGCGGGTCGCCCGAGCCGGTGACGCGCATGGCCTGGTAGACGTACGCCCGGCCGGAGAGCGGGTCGCGGATGGCCCCGCCCAGGCAGGTGGCCGCGCCGCCGAACGGCTCGATCTCCGTCGGGTGGTTGTGCGTCTCGTTCTTGAACTGGACGAGCCATTTCTGCACCGTTCCGTCCACCGTCACCGGGACCTCGATGGAGCAGGCGTTGATCTCCTCGCTGACGTCGAGGTCGGGGATTTTGCCGCGTTTACGGAGCACCTTCATGCCGATGACGGCCATATCCATGAGGGAAACGGGCCGGCCGGACGCTTTCCCGTAGACTTCGTCCCGCGCCTCGCGGTACGCTTTCAGCGCGTCCTCAATGGCCGAGCTGACCGCCGACCGCTCCACCTCAATGGTTTCCAGGCGGGTCAGGAAGGTCGTGTGGCGGCAGTGGTCGCTCCAGTAGGTGTCGATCACGCGCAGCTCCGTCACCGTCGGGTCGCGGCGCTCCGTGCCGCGGAAGTAGCTTTGGCAGAACCGCAGGTCCGCGAAGCTCATGGCGAAACCCATCCGCGCGTGGTATTGTTTCAGTTCCGGTTCGCCCCACGAAAGAAAGCCTTCCACGCGGGCCACGTCCGGCGGGACGTCCGCCTTCGCGTCGAGCGTGGATGGCTTTTCCAGCGATGCCGGGCGGCTTTCCACCGGGTTGATCAAATAGTTCTCAATTTTTTCCAGCCCGCCTTCTGCCAGCCGGCCCTTCACGGCGACCAGCCTGGCGGTACGGACCTGCGGGCGTTCCCCCTGCGTGAGGAGCTGGACGCACTGCGCGGCGGAATCCGCGCGCTGGTCGTACTGCCCGGGCAGGTATTCCATGGCGAAAGCGGCGTAACCCTTCGGCAGCGGATATTCTTCCTCGTAGACGTTGTCCACGTTCGGTTCCGAAAAGATGGTGTCGCGGGCCCGGACGAAATCGTTCCGGGAGAGCCCCCCAATATCGTACCGGTTCACCAGCCGGACGTCTTCGATGGATCGCAGGCCGAGATTTTCGATCAGATCCGTTCTTGTCTGGCGCGCCGCGACGTCGAACCCCGGCTTTTTCTCAACAAAGATCCGGATGACTTCAGACATGTTTTCCCCCGTTCCGCCGTATTGACAGCTGAGTTTAATAATCCTTCCTATTCTATCACAACAGCCCGCCGCAGAAAAGGGCGAAAGCGACTAATTTTCGTTTGTTTTGCGCCTGCGCTCTGAGCGGAAACGCGGGGCGGGGCTTAGCTTATTTTTGCCGCCGCGGTCATCAGGGCCGAGGCGATCCGCCCGGCGGAGGCCACGCTCCCGGTCGAGGAATCTTCCACCAGCGTGACGAACGCCAAAGGGGTGCTGTCGTTGGAAGAAAAACCGACCATCCAGCAGGTGGGGTTTTTGCCACCGCCCACCTCCGCCGTGCCGGTCTTCGCGCAGACCGCGAGCCCGGGGAAGAGGCTGTCCCCGTATTCGTGGGAAACATTGTAGCGCATGTAGTCCTTCAGGCGGGACGCCGTGTCGGGCCGGACCAGCTGGCTGCCGGTTTTCGCCGAGCCCTGCTCCGAGGGGACGCCGATGGACGGGGTGACGCTCTTGATCATGTACGGCGTCACCGGGGTCCCGCCGTTGGCGACGGCGCCCATCAGCACCAGCATGTGGTAGGGGTTGGCAAGGTCGGTGTACTGCCCGACGCCGGACCAGCCGAGCTCGTTGGGCTTGGCCGATTTCACGCTGTAAACGCTTTTTCCGGAGGGGATGCCGTTCAGCAGGAACGTCCGGTTGAACCCCATCTGGTTCGCCTCGGCCTGCATTTTGTCCGCCCCAACTTCTATGGCGATCTGGGCGAAGGCGACGTTCGAGGACTTCGCCAGGGCGTTTTTGAACGAGAGCCTGCCGTACGCGTACATGTCGGTGATCTTGTTGCCGTCCACCGTGACGCTGCCGTTGCAGTTCCAGGTGCGGCTGTCGAGGTCGGGGATGTTTTCAATCGCGGCGGCGGAGGTCACCACCTTGAAAATGGAACCGGGCGTGAACGAGGACGAAAGGATCTTGTTCAGGTAGGCGCCGCTGTACTTGCCGGTCTTGTCGGTGTCCAGGTCCTTCGGCGGGTTCTGCGGGTCGAAGTCCGGCGTGCTCACCATGCACAGCAGCTCCCCGGTCTTGTAGTTGTACACGGCCGCCGCGCCGTGCCGCCCGTTCAGCTTTTCGCGGGCGAGGCGGCACAGGCTGCTGTCCAGCGTCAGGCGGATGTCGCTGCCGTTGGTTTTGCCGGTCGGGGAAAACAGCCCGGTGATGAAATTGTAGCCGGTCAGTTCGGAGCGGTAGTTGTACTGGACGCCGGCGGAAAGGTATCCCCGCGTGTCGCCGACCGCGTGCAGCATGGCGCGGCGCGTGGCCGGGTCGCTGTTATAGACCCGTTTCCCGTCTTTGGTCTGCGCCAGAACGGTGTCGTTCCGGTCGAGGACTCTCCCTTCCGCGGCGGAGGTCCCGCTGCCGTAGAGATGCCCGTTGAACGGCTGCACGGCCCAGCTTCCCCCCTCGGTCACCAGACCGTAAAGAAAGACGCCGAGCCCCGTGAAAAACCCCAGTACGAGGATGAACAGAATCAGAGAGCGCGTTCCGGTTGTTCTCATCTTCTCCGCCTCCTTGCCGCGTAAGTGCGCTCATCGCTTGCCTTGATGAAGGCGAGCAGCCCCCAGACGGCGACCATGCTGGAGCCGCCCAGGCTGACGAACGGAAGCGTGACGCCCGTCATGGGGAGCACGTCGGTCGCGCCGAAAACGTTCAGGCACGCCTGGAACAGCAGAAGCCCCCCGGCCGCGCACGCCGAAATGGAGTACAGCGTGGAGCGGCTCCGGGTCGCGTCGGACCGGGCATAAAGCGCCAGGAACGCGAGGATCAGGATCACGGTGACCGCCAGGACCAGGCCCATTTCCTCACAGAGCATGCCGAACGCGAGATCGCTGGTGGAAGCAAACACGCTCTTCAGGCAGCCCTTTCCGAGCCCGACCCCGAACAGCCCGCCGGATGCGGCGTAGCTGAGCACGCGCACCTGCTGGTAGCCCGCGTCCCCCGGGTGTTCCCAGACGTGCCGCCAGACGTCGAAGCGCTGCGCCACGTAGGGCTTGATTTTCAGGATCAGGAAAGCGCCGAACCCCGCCACGGCGCATGCCAGCGAGATGGTGCGCACGCTGCCGGAGCGCATGAACGCGATGATCAGGAACGTCACGAAAAAGATGCAGGCCGAGCCGAAATCCCGCATAAAGAACAGCGCGCCCATGCATATGGCGGAAAAGCCGATGAACCCCGTCAGGTTTTTATAGGTCTGCAGCCGGTCCAGCGTGGACGTGCCGACGATGATAAAGGCGATTTTGATGAATTCGGAAGGCTGCACCGTGACCGGCCCGAGGACGATCCAGTTGCGCGCGCCGTTGCGCTCCCGCGCCAGCAGCAGGTTCGCGGCGAACAGCAGCACCGCCAGAATCCCGATCTTCACGCGCCAGCGCATCACCCGGTCCATGTCCCCGAGGAACCAGATCATGAACCGGAAAAAGAGCACGCCGATGACGATCGCCGCAAGCTGGGTGTAGGTGTTTTTTAAGTTCGTCCCGGCCTGCATGGCCAGGCCGATGCCGCAGAGCAGGAAGGCGATCGTTTCCAGCTCGAAGCTGACGTGATGCAGAATTTTGATGGAGTAGAGGTACAGCGCCCATTCCACCAGCATCAGAATTCCGAGGGGGACGAGCGGCGCGGCGCTGATCTTCCCGGACGCGAGACACAGCTGCAGGCCGAGCAGGATCTGCGTGAGCATGACGGTGGCCATCAGCCCGGAAGGGGGCGCGGCCCGCCGCGTGGGAGGCTGCGGGGGCAGCGCGGCCACCTCGCTCGTGCGCTTGAGCATCAGCGCGGTGGAGCCCATCGCGATGACATCGCCCGGCAGGACGGGTGCCTTTTCCTTCACTTTTTTTCCGTTGACGAAGGTTCCGGCCTTCGAGTTGGTGTCCGTAATCAGCCAGCCGCTTTCCCGGCGCATCAGCACCGCGTGCGCGCGGCTTGCGGTCGGATCCTGCAGCACCACGTCGCAGCTGCGGCTCCGGCCGAGGGAGTTTTCCCAGTACAGCACCGGGATGACCTTATGCGTTGCCATATCTTCCAAAACGACCACAGGCTCTTCCCGCCGTTTCCCGAGCCGCATGGAAGTGAAACAGCGGCAGGCCACGACGGTGCAGAGGATCGGTACGGCAATTCGGAAAACAAAGAGCAAAACGGAAATAAAATCCGACGACAGCGATGAGAGGTCCAAATAAAATCCTCCTTTCCGTTTGTCCGCTTTCCATTATACCGGAAACGGCGGAGATTGCAAATCAACGTTTTCCGGTCCGCCGGTAGGGTTCCCTCTTTTTGGGGAATCGATCCGCGCGCCGCGCGGCCGGGAACGGAAAAGCGGCCCGGGCAAACGCCGGGCCGCCTGAAAATTTTCCGGCGCTGAGCCGCCCTGCGGAAGAGGAGCCGCTCAGCGCTTTTCCACGATTTCGCCGGGCCGTTTGAAGATGCTGTCCGCGGCGACGAATCCGCGGACCATCGAGAGCGGATAAATGTTGGTGTTCCTTCCGACCACGGTGCCCGGGTTCAGCACGGAGTTGCACCCGACTTCCACGTGGTCGCCCAGCATGGCGCCCATTTTTTTCAGGCCGGTTTCCAGCCTTCCCGCGCCGGTGCGGACGGTGACGGGCGTTTTGTCGGACTTGACGTTCGACGTGATGGAGCCGGCGCCCATGTGGGCCTTGAACCCGAGAATGGAGTCGCCCACATAGTTGTAGTGCGGAACCTGAACGTTGTCGAACAGAATCACGTTTTTCAGCTCCGCGGAGTTCCCCACCACACAGCCGGCGCCGACCAGGGCCTTCCCGCGCACGAAGGCGCACTGGCGGACTTCGGTGTCCGGGCCGATGATGCAGGGGCCGTGCAGGTAGGCGGAATCGAATACTTTTGCGGATTTCGCCACCCAGACGTCCTCGCCGCGGCGTTCGTATTCGTCCGGGGAAAGCGAGGCGCCGAGCTTGCGGATGAATTCCCCGATTTCCGGAAGCGCCTCCCACGGGTAGCCGACCCGTTCCAGCAGCGGCCGGGCGGCGGTATGCGTCAGATCGTAGAGATTTTTTACAAGGGCAGGTTCAAACATAATCGGCAGACTCTCCTTATTTTTACTTTCCGGTATTCGATCTATTATATTTCGATTTTACGATTTGGTCAAATCGGAGCCGTCCAGTTTCTTTTTCAAGGAGAGAAGGTCCGCCGTGTCCACGCATCCGTCCCGGTTCATGTCCGCCGCGTTCCGCAGGTCGGCGTCCAGGCCGGAACGGTTCGTCAGGTAATTGTACAGCAGGCCGCATCCGTCCCGCGTGGGCCCGCCGCACCGCGTCAGGTCGCCCAGGACCACGGCCGTCGCCGTGCCGGACGTTTCGCCGCTTTTGTCCAGCACGGTGATGTGGTCGCCCGTGCAGACGTAGCCGCTTTCCCGGCGGACGCCGTCGGCGGAAGTTACGACGGCCCGGTCCGCGTCCGCGCTTCCCTGCGCGTCGAGCGTCGCCTGCAGGGCAGCGACCGTCACCGGCTCCGCGAAGACGGAAACCACGCCGTCCCGGCTGCCGGAAGACGCGGGCGGGGAAGACGGCGAGGGCTCCCCGCTCTGCGGCACCGCGGGCGCGCCGGACGAAACATCCGGTTCCGGCAGGGAAGAATCCGGCAGAGAGGACGTGCTCCCGTCCGGCGGCTTTTCGGATTCCGGAAGGGAAGAGCCGGGCTCGGAGCCGGCGACCCGGATGGTTTCGCAGTCGTCGACCGAGCCCCGCGCGCCGGTCAGGACAAACAGATCCCCCGTTTCCACCGGGCCGCTTTCCCGCACGCTGCCGTCCGCCTTCCATACCGCGAGGGTTTCGCCGGTGCCCGGTATGCCGAGCATCGCCCGCAGGGATGCCACGGTGGTCCCGGGCGGCACGTCCATGGTCCCCATCGGCTCCGGCAGAGCGCTTTGCTGCCCGGCGGCATGGGAAACGGCCGGAACGGCGCATAAAAACAGCAGGAGAAGCAGGCCGTACAGCACAATCCGCTTTTTTCGGTTCGTTTGCATCATTCTGATTCACCATAATTATGGTATCAGAAAATGCGGGGATGGTGCCGAATTGTGTCGGATTTTCACCGAAACAAAAAAGCAGGCGAAAACGCCTGCTTTACGGGAAAGGCCGCTGCGCTCACATCGGCTTCGGGGGGACGAAGCCGATCTTTTTCATGACCTTGCGCAGCGTCCGGATGGAGATCGCGTATGCTTTCCGCGCGCCCTCGCCCCAGCACTGTTCCAGATAATCCCGGTTCCTGATGTAGTCGGCGTACCTTTCCCGGATGGGGCGCAGATGCTCCGCCACGGCCTCGCCGACGGCGGCCTTGAAATCGCCGTAGCCCTTTCCGGCGAATTCCGCTTCGGTCTGCGCGTTCGTTTTTCCGGTCACGCAGGAGTAGATGCCCATCAGGTTGTTCACGCCGTCCTTGCCCTCGGCATAGCGTACGCAGGCTTCGCTGTCCGTCACGGCGCGCCGGAATTTGCGCATGATGTCCTCCGGTTTGTCCAGCACGGCGATGGAGGCGTTCGCGTTTTCGTCGGATTTGCTCATCTTTTTGGTCGGATCCTGCAGGGACATGATCTTCGCGCCGTTTTTCGGGATGTAGGCGTCCGGCAGCTTGAAGGTCGGGCCGTAGATGCCGTTGAAGCGCTCGGCGATGTTGCGGGTCAGCTCCAGGTGCTGCTTCTGGTCCACGCCGACGGGGACGAGGTCGGTCTGGTACAGAAGGATGTCCGCCGCCATCAGCGGGGGGTAGGTGAACAGCCCGGCGTTGATGTTGTCCGGGTGCTTGGCGGATTTATCCTTGAACTGCGTCATGCGCTGCAGTTCCCCGAACTGGGTGTAGCAGTCCAGAACCCAGGCAAGCTGGGCGTGGGTGGGCACGTGGCTCTGGATGAAGAACAGGCTCTTTTTCGGGTCGATCCCGCAGGCGAGCAGCAGGGCGTAGGCTTCCAGCGTGTGGCGCCGGAATGCCGCCGGATCCTGCCGGACGGTGATGGTGTGCAGGTCGGCCAGCGCGTAGATGCAGTCGTATTCGTCCTGCAGGCTGATCCAGTTTTTCAGCGCGCCGAGGTAGTTGCCGAGCGTGATGGTTCCGCTCGGCTGGATGGCGCTGAAAATTACTTTTTGGGGCTCTTCGGTTTTTGCAGGTTCCATAGTTGATTCTCCATTCTTTCCATCCAGGCGCCCCGCACGGGGAGCGGCGCGGGAATATTTTTTACGGAATCACGTCGCGGGCGAGGCTCCCGAGAATTTCGATCCCCCGGACGAGGTCCTTGTCGGCGGGGGTGGTGTAGTTGATGCGGAAAGACGAACAGGGCTGCGCTTCGTCCGTCAGGAACGCGTTGCCGGGCACCACGCAGACCTTCCGCAGCACCGCCTGGCGGCAGAAATCCGGCATGTCCGCGCCTTCCGGCAGGGTGCACCAGAAAAACAGGCCGCCCTCGATCGGCAGGTAGGTGATTTTCGGCTTGAGGAAGCGGTCGAGCGCGTCCGACGCCACCTTCGATTTTTTGCGGTAGATTTCCCGCAGCCGCCGCAGGTGGGCGTCGAAATCGCGGTGCGCCATCAGCTCGTAGCAGACCATCTGGCTCCAGATGTTGGTGTGGACGTCCTCGCCCTGTTTGCAGACGACCATCTTCTGGATGATCTCCTTCGGCGCGACGCAGTAGCCGACGCGCATCCCGGGCGAAATGACCTTGGAAAACGTGCCCGCGTAGACGACGATCCCGTCCTCGTCCAGCGATTTGACGGCCTCGATGTGCTTCCCGGCGAACCGGATGTCGCCGTACGGGTTGTCCTCCAGGATCAGCACGCCGTACCGCTTCGCGAGCGCGTACAGCCGCCGGCGCTTTTCGGCGCTCATGGTGATGCCCGTCGGGTTCTGGAAATTCGGGATCGTATAGATATACTTGACGTTTTTCTCTTCCTTCAGCGCCTGCTCCAGCGCGTCCAGGTTCATGCCGTCCGGGTCCATCGGGACGCCGCGCAGGTGCGCGCGGTAGGAGCGGAAGGTATTCAGCGAGCCGATGAAGCTCGGCGCCTCGCACAGGACGGTTTCCCCTTCGTTCAGCAGGGACTTCGTCAGCAGGTCCATCACCTGCTGCGCCCCGCTCGTAATCAGGATGCCGTCGAAATCGCGGCCGATGTTGTGCCGGCTCTTCAGGTAGTCTTTCAGGTAGCCGCGCAGCGGGGCGTAGCCTTCCGTCACGCTGTACTGAAGGGCCTCGATGGGCCGTTCTTTTAAGATTTCCGCGGAGATCTCCGCAATCTCCCTCACGGGGAAAGCTTCCGGTGCCGGGTTCCCCGCGGAGAGCGAAACGACGGAGGGGTCGGCCGCGTATTTGAAGATTTCCCGGATTGCCGAAGGTTTCAGCGCCTGCACGCGCTCGGAAAACTTGTAATTCATTTTCGGATCGCCCTCCCTGGCCTGCCCGGGCCGGTGGTAGGCCCTGCATTTTTATGAATTTTATTGTAGCACAGAATCCGCCCCGTGAACAGGAAAAAGCGGAATAAGTTTGGCATCCCTGCCGTTTCGAGCGGAACTGCCCAAAAATTACATCATGTTATGACAAGAAACACGGTATACCGATCGTATAATAGAGAAAGGAAAATTATGGACAAACGGTAAATTAAATGGATGTGAGTGAAAGTGATGGTTGTCAAAACAAAGCGGGTCCGTTTTTCCCAGGCGGCCGCCCGCCCGGCGAAAGCCGCGGCCCGGCAGCTTGCCGTTTTTGCCGCCGTTCTTCTCTGTTCGCGGGGCATTGTTTTCGGGCAGTACGCCCCTTTCGCGGTGGCCGCGGTGGCCGCCGTGCCGTATTCCGGCCTGCTGAGCGCCGTGCTGGGGGGCGCGGCGGGGTATCTGCTTCCGTCGGCGGCCTCGGTTCCGGTCCATTACCTTGCGGCGCTTCTGGCGGCGGGCGCCATCCGCTGGACGCTGAACGACCTGGTCCGGCTGCGCATGCACCCGATTTTTGCCCCGGCGGCCGCCTGCCTGCCGCTCCTGGTCACCTCGGCCGCCATTGTGGCGGTGAACGGCTCGGGCTTCTCCACCGCGATGATGTACCTGGCGGAGTCCCTGCTGGCAGGCTGCGCGGCGTATTTCTTCCGGCGCACGCTTTCGGCCGTCCGCTCGGGGCGCGGCGCGGGTGAGTGGAGCGCGCAGGAGGCGGCCTGCGGCGCGTTTTCGGCCGGGATTTTTCTGCTGTCCTTTTCCGGACTGAGCATCGGCGGCGTTTCCGTGGGGAGAATTCTGGCGGTGATCGCCATCCTGTTCGCGGCGCGCTACGGGGGCGTCGCGGGGGGCAGCGTCGCGGGCACGGCCGCGGGGCTGGTGTTCAGCCTTTCCACATCCGGGCTGAACTACCTTTCCGGCGCCTATGCGCTCGGGGGGCTGACGGCCGGGCTGTTCTCGCCGCTCGGGCGGCTCGCATCCGCGGCGGCGTTCGTGGTTTCCAACGGGGTGGCGTCCCTGCAGGTCGGCAGCCAGAAAAACGTCGTCAGCGGCCTTTACGAGGTCGCCGCCGCCACGGTGATCTATCTGATTATCCCCCCGAAGGCGGGCGGCTCTTTCATCGGCCTTTTTTCGCGCGGCGACGACGCGGACCGCGCCGAGGGCTTCCGGCGCTCGGTCGTCATGAAGCTGGACTACGCGGCGAAGGCGCTGGACAGCGTGTCGGAATCCGTGGAAGAGGTTTCGCGGAAGCTTGCGCAGACCTGCGCCCCGGACATTAACGGGGTCTACCGCAGGGTGAGCGGGGAGGTCTGCGCCACCTGCGGCCTGAAGGGATACTGTTGGGAGCGCGGCTACGGCGGGACCATGGGCGCGTTCAACGACCTGACGGACAAGCTGAGGGCGAAGGGCCGGGTGGAGCGGGACGACTTCTGCTCCCAGTTCCGGTCCCACTGCAGCCGCCTGAACCAGATCCTGGATTCCGTGAACCGGGGCTATGCGGAGTTCGCCGTGCTGGAAGCCGCGGAAAGCCGCGCCCAGCAGGTGCGCGACGTGGTCGCCGGGCAGTTCACCACGGTTGGCAGGATGCTGGAGGACATGTCCGCCGAGCTGGAGATGTACGACCGCTTCGACCTCACGGCGGCGCAGCGGGTGGAAGAGGTCCTGCGCCTTGCCGGGACCCGCCCCCTCGACGTGAGCTGCCGGATCGACCGCTTCGGCCGCATGTCCGTGGAAGCCGTGGCCGCGCCCGCGGAGTGCGTCCGCCTGAACCGGGCGCAGCTGGCCGGCGAGATTTCGCGCGTCTGCGGCAAAAAGTTCGAAGCGCCCTGCATCAGCACGGCGGGCGGCAAGTGCCGCATCCGGATGAACGAGCAGCCCCTTTACCGGGTCCGGACCGGCTGCACCCAGCATGTCTGCGGGGGCGGCAGCCTCTGCGGGGACAGCTGGACGAGCTTCCCGGACGGCAACGGGCGGCAGATCGCCATCATCAGCGACGGGATGGGCACCGGCGGCCGCGCGGCGGTGGACGGCGCCATGGCGTGCGGAATCATGGAGCGGCTCGTCAAGGCGGGCATCGGCTTCGACGCGGCGCTCAAAATCGTGAACTCCGCCCTGCTGGCCAAGTCCGGGGACGAGTCGCTTTCCACCATGGACATCGCCGCGCTCGACCTTTACAGCGGGGAGGTGGAGCTTCTGAAGGCGGGCGCGCCGGCGGCCATCCTCCGCAAGAACGGCCGCGCCGTCGTGATGGACATGCCCGGCCTGCCCATCGGCATCCTGAACGAGACCCAGTTCGCCCGGTCCTCGGATTCCATTGGGGACGGCGACCTGCTCGTCATGCTTTCCGACGGGGCGCTCAGCTCCGGGAGCGACTGGGTCTGCGAGGAGATCGAGCAGTGGAACGGCAAGCTTCCGCAGGAGCTGGCCGAGTCCCTCGTCTCCCACGCCATTGCCCGCCGCGGGGACGGCCATGACGACGACATTACCGTTCTGGCGCTGATGCTGAGCCGGATCGGCTGATAAAAACAGTTTCGACGCTCCGCCGCGGAAAACGGCGGAGCATTTTTCATAAGAATAAAAAAGCGGGGCCGCGGTTTTCCGCAAATCTGCCGAATTTTCATTTTTCTCTCCCTTTTTCATGGAAATGGATTGACAACGGGCCAGAATCGGATATCATTGTATTAAGAGATTAATACAGAAAAGACTCTTTTCCGGAATTCGCAGGATTGGAAGTGCCGTTTCATGAAGAAAAGCAGGTTCGGCAGGAGAGGGATTCTCATCGCTGCCGTTTCGGCGGCGGTCGTGCTCGTCCTTGTGGCGGCGGGCATCGTCAGCTCCCGGGCGGGAAGCACGAAAACCAACGTTACCTGTATGACGCTCAAAAAGACGACGCTGCGGGATTCCGTCAGCGTGACCGGGACGGTCCGCAGCGGCTCCTCGGCCTATATCTATACCACGCTGACCGCGCCGGTGCAGAAGGTGTCCGTCTCCGTGGGCGACTCCGTCAAAAAGGGCGACGTCCTCGCGGTGCTGGACACGGCTTCGCTGGAAGCGGACATCCGCCAGCAGGAATACGCCGCAAAGTCCGCGGACAGCAGCGCGGGCCTGACCTTGGACAAAGCCCGGTCGGATTATGAAAACGCCCTGTACCAGTATAACAACGAGATGGGGACGGAGCTCACGTCCGCGAAGGCGAACCTGGATTCCGCGGAATCCGCCCTCAGCGCGGAAAAGCAGGCGTACGCCGCCGTGAAAGCGGCCTTCCAGAGCGGAAAGGCGGCACGGAAGGACCTCGACGCGGAAAAGGCGAAGCTGGACCAGGCCCAGAGCGCCCGCGATTCGGCGGAGCGGGCGGTCGCGTCCGCGCGGAACCAGTCGCAGCAGAACCTGAAGGCGGCGAAAAACGCCTACGACCTCGCCGCGGTGAAGAATGCCGACAAAAGCGGGGACGTCGCGCTGGAAAAGCTACGCAGGCAGCTGCGGCAGTCCGTCATCACCGCACCGCGGGACGGAACGGTGACGCAGAGCAGCGCGGCCGTGGGGGACGTCCCGAAGGGCGCCCTGTTCAAGATTGAGGACACGTCCGACCTGGTCGTGGACGCGGATGTCAAGGAGGTCGACATCGCGAAAGTGAAAGCGGGGAGCCCCGTCACCATCACGACGGATGCCACGGGTTCGGATCAGATCGCGGGGGAGGTCACCCGTGTCGCGCCGGCGGCCACCGAAGCGGCGGCCGGTGTGTCCGGCGCGCCGACGGACGTCACGTTCGGGGTGAAGATCCGCGTCACCGGCAAAAACCCCGGCCTGAAAATCGGCATGAAGGCCAAGCTGGCCATCGTCCTGGAGCAGAAGCAGAACATCTTCGTCGTCCCGTACGATTCGCTGGTCGAAAAGCCGAACGGCAGCTATGTGATCTACGGCGCCCAAAAGGAAGGCACCCTTTACAAAACGGTGGAAGTCCCGGTCACGGCGGGGATGGAAACCGACGTTTCGGTGGAGGTTTCCGGCCCCGGCCTGAAAGAAGGCATGCAGGTCGTCACAAGCCCCGACGGCCTTTCCGGCGGCGAGACGATTCTGCCTTCCGCCTCGTCCGTCCCGTCCGTTTCCGGGGAGGAATGAGCCGTGGGACATGAAATCATCCGGATGACCGACATCGTCAAAAACTACTTCATCGGCCTGCCGAACGAGCTGCACATTTTAAAGCACATCGACCTGACGGTGCGGGAGGGGGAGTTTCTTTCCATCGTGGGGGCGTCCGGTTCCGGGAAAAGCACGCTGATGAACCTGATCGGCGTGCTGGACCGCCCGACCTCCGGCACTTATGTGCTGGACGGGACCCCGGTCGGAAAGATGACCGACGACCAGATGTCCGGCGTGCGCAACCGGAAGATCGGGTTCGTGTTCCAGACGTTCAACCTCATCCCGCGCAACGACGCTTTGAAGAACGTGGAGTTGCCCATGCTGTACGCGGGGATGGCTTCCGGAACGCGCGTGCGGCGCGCCGAAGAGCTCCTGGAACTGGTCGGGATGGGGGACCGCATGCACCACCAGCCGAACGAGCTTTCCGGCGGGCAGAAGCAGCGGGTCGCCATTGCGCGCGCGCTGGCGAACGACCCGCCCATCCTTCTGGCCGACGAGCCGACCGGCGCGCTGGATTCCGAGACGGGCCGCCTGGTGATGGACCTGTTCCACCGGGTGCATGAAAAGGACGGGAAAACCATCGTCCTCATTACCCATAACCCGGAGCTCGCGGCGGAGACGGAACGGATCGTCACGCTGAAGGACGGCGCGGTCGTCTCCGACCGCGCCGCGGAAGGAAAGGCGGTGGGCCGGCAGTGTTCTTAAAAGAAAATATCCAGCTCGCCGTCGCGGGCCTGAAGTCCAACCGGATGCGCTCGTTTCTGACCATGCTCGGCATCATCATCGGCATCGGCTCCGTCATCGCCATCGTCTCCATCGGCGGCGCGGTCACCGCCAGCGTGTCGGACACCATGGCCGGCATCGGCGCGAATATGATCCAGGTCTATGTGACCCCGAGGGAAGCGCAGAACACGACGACGAACGTGACGGTCGGCGGGAACAACATGGACGAGAGCGACCTGATTACCTCCGACCAGATCGGCTCGTTCCAGCGGAAATTCGCCGACGAAATCTCCGCCGTCTCGCTGGAGGAGGACGTGGGCGTCGGGAAAGTGCAGGACGGGCACCGGTATGCCAACATCAGCGCGGTCGGGGCGAACCCGGGCTACCGCGAGGTTTCCAACGTGAAAATGCTGCAGGGCCGTTTCCTCCAGGACCGGGACGTCAAGGCGGGCCGGCGCGTGGCGGTGGTTTCCGACAAGCTGGTTTCCAACATGTTCCGTTCGCGGGAGAACCCCCTCGGCCGGGAGGTCAGCATGAATGCGAGCGGCTGGGAGGAAACGTTCACCATCGTCGGCGTCTACAAGTTCGAGCGGTCGGGCATGATGGGCGGCGCCGCGTCCGCGGACAAGGATGTCCGGACGCAGATGTATATCCCCGTCAGCGTCGCGAAGGAGCAGGCGCGCTACCAGAATTACCTCTATTTCTCGCTCAAGACGAAATCGGTCACCGATTCCCAGGCCTTTTCCAAAAAGGTCGACAAATACTTTTCCAAGATCTATGCGGACAATTCAAAATACACCTGCCGGTCGTACGACATGGAGAACATGATGTCCTCGGTCACTTCGGTGATGAACACGATTTCCATCGCCGTGGCGGCCATCGGGGCCATCGCGCTCCTGGTGGGCGGCATCGGGGTGATGAACATCATGCTGGTGTCCGTTACCGAGCGCACGCGCGAAATCGGCACGCGCAAAGCCCTGGGCGCCCGCAGCGGCTATATCCGCGCGCAGTTCATCGTCGAGGCGGTCATCATCTGCCTCATCGGCGGCGTCATCGGCGTGGTGTTCGGGATCCTGCTCGCGTGGCTCGGCGTCACGCTGATCGGGATGAAGCTGACCGTTTCGGTGCCGATCGTGCTCATCAGCGTCGGGTTCTCCATGCTGATCGGCGTGTTCTTCGGCTATTACCCGGCGAAAAAAGCCAGCCGGCTCGACCCGATCGAAGCGCTGCGGTACGAATGAAAAAAATCGAAAAAATATAGAAAAAAACTCCCCCGCTGCTTTCCGGCGGGGGAGTCGTTTTTCTATTCGATTCCATACAGCGCTTTCGCGTTTTGGCAGGCCCGGTCGATCAGCGCCTGCGCGCCGGTCCCGCGGATCCGGGCGATCCGCTCGGCGGTAAAGGCGATCAGCGACGAGTCGTTCCGCCTGCCGCGGAAGGGGACGGGCGCCATGTAAGGGCAGTCCGTTTCGAGGACGAAGCGGTCCTCCGGCACCATTTTCGCCACTTCGACGGGCACGCGCGCGTTTTTGAACGTCACCGCGCCGCCGAGGCCGATCACCATGCCGAGCTTCAGGACTTCGCGCGCCATTTCCACGCTTCCGGAAAAGCAGTGGACGACGCCCTTCGGCCTGTATTTTTTCAGCACCGCCATCGTGTCGCCGTGGGCGTCCCGGTCGTGCACGATGATGGGAAGGCCGTGCGCCGCCGCCAGCTCGATCTGCTTTTCAAAAACGCTTTTCTGCACGCCGCGCGGAGGGTTCTGCTCCGAATGGTAGTCGAGGCCGATCTCCCCGGCGGCGGCCACTTTCGGCCGGGAAAGGAGCGCGTCGAGCCGTTCCGTCCAGCCGGAAGGGACGCGGCCCGCCTCCTCGGGGTGGACGCCCGCGGCGGCAAAGACGAACGGGTATTCCGCCGCAAGGGCAATCGACTTTTCCGAGGTCGCGAGGTCCGCGCCGCAGTTGACCACGCGGCACACGCCGAGGCCCGGCAGGGAAGCGAGAAGCTTGTCCCGGTCGGGGTCGAAGGCGGGGTCGTCGTAGTGCGCGTGGCTGTCGAAGATATTCGAGTACTTCACCGGATCCTGCCGCCGGCGGGAACGCCGTCCGCAAAGAGCACTTTTACGCTGTCGTCCCCCGCGTCCGCGGCGAGGATCATGCCCCGGCTTTCCACGCCGCACAGCTTGGCGGGCTTCAGGTTTGAAACCAGGACCACCGTGTGTCCCACGAGGTCCTCCGGCTTGTACCACTGCGAAATGCCGGAGGCGACCGTCCGTTCGCCCGCGCCGTCGTCCAGCGTCAGCTTCAGCAGCTTTTTCGAGCGCGGAACCGGCTCGCAGGCCTTGACTTTCGCGGCTCTCAGGTCCACTTTCGCGAAATCGTCGATTGAGATGGGAGCGATGCCTTCCGGCTTTGCCGCGGCGGGCGTTTCCTCTTTTTTCGCGGCCGGGTTCGGGATCAGCCGGTTCAGCTCCCCGATCTCCCGGTCCACGTCGATGCGCGGGAAAAGCGGCTCCCCTTTGGTGACGGCGGCGTCCGGGGGAAGGACGCCCCATTTCCCGGCGGATTCATAGGTCAGTTCGTCCGCGGACGCGCCGATCTGCGCCTGGATTTTCGGGGCCGTGTCCGGAAGGAACGGGGCGAGAAGGATGGAAAGAATGCGCAGGGACTCGCATAGATTGTAAAGCACGGCGGCGAGGCGGGCTTTTTTGGTTTCGTCCTTGCCCAGGGCCCACGGGGCCGTTTCGTCAATATATTTGTTTGCGCGCGAAACCAGCTTCCAGATTTCCGTCAGGGCGGCCGAGAACTGGTAGCCGCCGACCGCCGCGTCGCATTTTCCGCGCAGCGCCAGCGCCGTGGAGATCAGCTCGTCGTCGGGCGGGGCGCTTTCCCGTTCGGCGGGGATTTTTCCGCCGAAGTACTTCCGCACCATGGCCGTCGTGCGGGAAAGAAGGTTCCCGAGGTCGTTCGCGAGGTCGGAGTTGATGCGGCTGATGAGCGCCTCGTTGGTGAAGATCCCGTCCGCGCCGAACGGGATCTCACGCAGCAGGAAGTAGCGGACGGCGTCCACGCCGTACCGGCTGCACAGGATCAGCGGGTCGACGACGTTGCCCTTGCTTTTGCTCATCTTGCTGCCGTCGCCGAACAGGAGCCAGCCGTGGCCGTAGACCTGCTTCGGCAGAGGAAGGCCGAGGGCCATCAGCATGGCGGGCCAGATGATGGTGTGGAAGCGCACGATCTCCTTGCCGACGAAGTGCACGTCCGCCGGCCAGAATTTCCGGTAGAGCGAGTCGTCGTCCGAGCCGTAGCCCAGCGCGGTGATGTAGTTCGTCAGCGCGTCCACCCACACATAGACGACGTGCTTCGGGTCGAACGTGACGGGGATGCCCCACGAAAAGCTTGTCCGGGAGACGCACAGGTCTTCCAGCCCCTGGTTGATGAAGCGGATCATTTCGTTTTTGCGGCTGTCCGGCTGGATAAAGTCGGGGTGGTCCCGGTACAGCTTCAGCAGCCGGTCGGCGTATTTGGAAAGGCGGAAGAAGTAGGCTTCTTCGCTCACCATCTTCACTTCGCGCCCGCAGTCCGGGCACCGGCCGTCCTTGAGCTGCGTTTCCGTCCAGAAGGATTCGCACGGGGTGCAGTACCAGCCTTTGTATTCGCCCTTGTAGATGTCCCCGCGCCGGTAAAGCTCCGCGAAGATTTTCTGCACGGCTTTCACGTGGTAGTCGTCCGTCGTGCGGATGAATTTATCGTTGGAGATATTCAGGAGTTTCCACAGGTCCTTGAATTCCTGAGCGACGCGGTCCACGTACTGTTTCGGCGTGATGCCCTCTTTTTCCGCGTTTTGCTCGATCTTCTGCCCGTGCTCGTCCGTCCCGGTCAAAAACATCACGTCGTAGCCCTGCA
This sequence comes from Oscillospiraceae bacterium, assembly GCA_022650455.1. GTDB lineage: Bacteria > Bacillota > Clostridia > Oscillospirales > Acutalibacteraceae > Thermocaproicibacter. The sequence goes on along the minus strand of JALCPO010000003.1, from coordinate 11,574 downwards.
TTCGCTTGTAGCGGGCAATCGCGTCACAGGCCAGCGTGCAGTAGCAGTGCCCGATATGCGGCTTGCCGGACGGGTAGTAAATGGGCGTTGTGATGTAAAAGGTCTTTTTCTCCATTTTTTCAGCCTCCGGGAACTAAATTTGTAAACCCACAGTTTCATTATTATACCATTTTATTCAAAAGATGCAAAGGATCTTCCGGACTTGCCGGGCATGGGACGATTTTTTCCCGCCTGCCGAAAAAAATTTAAAAAAGTTTTCAAAAATTAGACTTTGCAGGCTAATTTCAGCCCTTGTTGGCGGGTTATATGGAAGGAGTTTTTCAAAAACGCCCCGCCGTGTCGGATGAATCCCCGCGGTACCGGCTTTTCCTTTATTCACCGGCTCCCGCGGAAGCGGTGCTTTCGCCGTAAAGAAAGCTGCGGAGAATGGCGCAGTTCTTTTCCAGGTCCAGCTTGATGACATACCCGATCCCCCGCACCTTGTACTGGTCGTTGAAGGTGCCGGGCGCCGGTATCTGCTGGCTTGAGGCCGGGTAGCCGGACACCGCGGCGCCGATGGATGCGAGGTACAGCAGCTCGGAGTCGCTCAGGTTCGTTTTCACGTACGGCAGGTAGTCGTACATCACCTTGCTGGATTCCAGCGGGTTCATGGACTTCATTTTCTGGACCATGAGCTGGATCACCTGGCGCTGGCGGCCTGCCCGCCCGTAGTCGTCGTGGCCGAAGTCGTCGCTCGCCTTCCGGATGCGCGCGTAGTACAGGCAGAGCTTTCCGCTCAGGTGGTTGACCCCGGGCTTGAGGTGCGTGCCCATGTTGGCGTTTTCCTGCACGCAGGCCGCGGCGGACATGGGAACGTCCAGACCGCCCATTTTGTCGATCACGGCGGCAAAGTTGTCGAAATCCACCGAGACGTATTTGTCGATGTTGACGCGGTAGTTGTTTTCCAGCGTCTGCATCGTCAGCGCAACGCCGCCGCGCGCATAGGCGGTGTTCAGCTTGCTTTTCCCGACGGTCGGGATCTCGAGGTAGGAATCGCGGAGAAAAGAAACCAGGTGCAGCTTCTTTGTCTTCCGGTCGATGGAAACCAGGATGTTGCTGTCGGAGCGGCCGTCGGAGCCGTCTTCGTTCTCATCCACGCCGAGGAGCAGGATGTTCATCACGTCGCCGTCCGATTTTACGTCCCAGGACGGCGCGGCGGCGGGCTGCTGGACATATTTCGCAAGGGTGCCGCTGTCCACGCCGCCCGACCGGTTCAGCCGGGAAGCCATAACGTGGAAATAGACCAGCCCGGCCCCCGTGAGGATCAGGGCCGCCGCCAGCAGCATCCCGAAGAATTTTTTGGCGCACCCGCCTTTGCGCGGCGGCCGGCCGCCGCGGCGCTCCGCCGCCGCGCTGCTGTAAATGTCGCGGTCCACGTAGTTGTACCGGTCGATGTCGTCGGGGTTGTAGCCGTTTCTTCCCGCGCCGGAACGGCCGTTGCCGGATGAGGACGAAAGGTAGCGCCCCCCGCGCGCGGAGCGGCCCGCGCCGTTTCCGGAAGAGCGGCCGTAACTTCTGTTTCCCATTCCATCACCTCAGGATTTGATCGGGCGTTTTTCGTTCATGAAAGTGCTTTTATTCTATGGCAAAACGGCGGGCTTGTCAACAAAACGCGGCCTGGAAAGAGGCCGGCGCGCGGCCGCGGCAATCATTTGAATGTTGTTTTTTGGGGATTTCCTGTTTATAATAATTTTATTCGGGAGGCGATGTCCGGTGAAACGCAAGACAGGCGAAAATCATTCCACGGCGGCCCGCATTGTGGCGGCCGTTTGTGCCGCTTTGGTCGCCGCGTCCGCTTTTTTGTTCCTGTTCCTTTCATAGGGCCCGCTTCCGCGCGGGCCCGGCGGGGCGGTCCGGCTCCGCGGTCCATACGAAATCAACGCAATCAACAAACGGGGAGGCTGATGCAGGGATGTATGACATTGTCGTGATCGGCGGCGGCGCGTCCGGCCTGACGGCGGCCCTTGCCGCGGCGCGGCGGGCACGGGAGGACGGGCGGAAGCTGAAGATCGCCGTGCTGGAGAAGAACCCGCGCGTCGGCAAAAAGCTGCTGATGACCGGGAACGGGCGCTGCAACCTGACGAATCTCCGCGCCGGGCCGGAACAGTACCACGGCGATGCCCGCGAAGCCGCCGGGATTTTCAGCCGGAATCCCCCGGCGAAGATCGTCGGCTTTTTCCGCTCGCTGGGCCTCCTCTGCCGCGAACTGGACGAGGGCCGCGTTTATCCCTACAGCCTGCAGGCGTCGTCGGTTCTGAACATCCTGCGCCGCAATCTGGAGCTTGCGGGGGCGGAGACGGTCTGCGGCTTTTCGGTGCGGCGGATCGAGAACATCCCCGGCGGCTTCGCGGCCGTGTCGGACCGGGGGATCATCCGGGGGCGGCGGGTCGTGCTGGCCGCGGGAGGAAAGGCCTGCCCGCAGTCCGGCTCCACGGGGGACGGGTTCGCGCTGCTCCGCCCGTTCGGGCATGCCGTCACGGAACTGCGGCCGGCTCTGGTGCAGATCCGCACCGACCCGAAGCGGGTCAGGCCGCTGAAAGGGGTGCGAAGCCTGGCCGCCGCGTCCTTGAAAGCGGGGGAAGCGACGCTCCGCACGGCCCGGGGCGAAGTCCAGTTTACGGAAAATTCGCTTTCCGGCATCTGCATTTTCGAGCTTTCCCGCTTCTTAGGGGCTTCCGCCGCGAAGGCGCTCGCCGTTTCCCTCGACCTGGCGCCGGAGCACGGCGCGGCCGACCTGGCGGACCTGTTCCGCGAACAGGCGCGGGCCTGCGGGGAACTGCCCGCCGCGCAGCTGACCGATGGCATCCTGAACAAGGCCCTCGGCGCGGAAGTGACAAAATCCGCCCTGGGCGGCCTGCCCGGTTCGGTGGCTTCCCTGACGGAAAACGACATTCAAAAGATTTCCAGCACCGTAAAGCAGTTCCGCTTTCCGGTGCAGGGCACGCTTTCCTGGCAGAACGCGCAGGTTACGTCCGGCGGCGTCCCGCTGGCGGAGACGGACGCGGGGCTGCAGTCGAAGCTCTGTAAGGGTTTGTACCTTTGCGGCGAGCTTTTGAACCTGGACGGCGGCTGCGGCGGGTTCAACCTCCATTGGGCGTGGGCGAGCGGGATCACGGCGGGGCGCGCGGCCGCGGAGCGCTGACGGAACGGAAAGAAAAGAGGAGAAGGATCATGAAATATTATGTGGTGGACGCTTTTACGGACGCGGTTTTCAGAGGAAATCCGGCCGGGGTCTGCGTGCTGGACGAATGGCTGACGGACGGGGCGATGCAGGCCGTGGCGGCGGAAAACAATCTTTCCGAGACCGCTTTTGTTATCCCGCGGGACGGGTACTACGGCCTGCGGTGGTTCACCCCGAAGACGGAAGTGGATTTGTGCGGTCACGCCACGCTCGGCGCTTCGTATGTTGTTTCCCATTTTGTGGACCCGGGAGCCACGGCCATGCGGTACCGCACAAACAGCGGCGTCCTGACCGTGACCCGCGAGGGGGAGCGCTTCGTGATGGACTTTCCGTCCCGCGTGCCGAAGCCGGTTCCCAAGCCGGCGGGCCTGGAAAAAATCCTCGGCGCGGATCCCGCGGAGACGCTGCTTTCCCGCGACCTTCTCGTCCTGCTGGGTTCGGAAGAGCAGGTGCGCGGCCTGCGGCCGGATTTTGACGCCATGATGGGCCTGGCGGAGGGAGAAGGGGTCATTGTGACCGCCAAAGGAGAAAAGGCCGATTTCGTGTCCCGGTGCTTTTACCCGAAATTCGGCGTCCGGGAAGACCCGGTCACGGGTTCCGCGCACTGCAACCTGATCCCGTACTGGGCGCGCCGGCTGAACCGGACGAAAATGAACGCCGTGCAGATTTCGCCGCGCGGCGGCCGGCTGGCCTGCGAGCTCTGCGGGGAACGTGTGAAAATCGGCGGCGCGGCGGCGCTTTACCTGACGGGCGAGATTGTCCCGGAACTGAAATGAGGGGAAACCGGTACCGGATCGCGGACGTCCGGCTGGAGCTGGACGGAACGGAAAACGACCTGAAACGCAAGGCCGCCCGGCGGCTGTGTGTGGAGCCGGGGCGGATCCGTTCGCTGAGTCTGTACAAAAAATCCGTGGATGCCCGCCGGAAAGACGACGTTCATTTTGTCTGCACGGTGGATGTGGAGAGCCCGAAAAACAGCGCTCCGCGCGACCGAAAAATCTCGGAAGCAAAGCCGTACCGCTACCGGCTCCCGCCCTGCGGGCCGCTGGAAACGCGGCCCGTTGTCGTCGGGTTCGGCCCGGCGGGCATGTTCGCCGCCCTGATCCTCGCGCAGGCCGGGCAGAGACCGGTTGTTCTGGAACGCGGTTCCCGCGTGGAAGAGCGGAAAAAGCAGGTGCGGGCTTTCTGGGAAACGGGGCGGCTCAACCCGCAGTGCAACGTTCTGTTCGGCGAGGGCGGCGCGGGGACGTTTTCCGACGGAAAGCTGAACACCGGCACCCGGGACCCCCGTATCCGCAAGGTGCTGGAAGAATTCGCGGCCGCCGGGGCGCCGAAAGAGATTTTATACCTCGCCAAGCCGCATATCGGGACCGACCGCCTGCCGCAGACCGTGCGGAATATCCGGGAGAAGATCCTTTCGCTGGGCGGCGAGATCCGGTTCGATACACAGATGACCGGCCTGGGCATCCGGGACGGAAAGGTGAATGGGATCGTATTCCGCGGGCCGGGAGGGCATCCGGAAAAAATGGAGGCGCGCCATGTCGTTCTTGCCGTAGGGCACAGCGCGCGCGACACCTTTTCCATGCTCGATTCGCTCGGCCTGCCGATGGAAGCGAAGCCGTTCGCCGTCGGGGCGCGCATCGAGCATCCGCAGAAGCTGATCGACGAGGCGCAGTACGGAAAGTTCGCGGGGCACCCGGCGCTTGGCGCGGCGGACTACAAGCTCGCCGTACATCTGGAAAACGGGCGGGGCGTTTACACGTTCTGCATGTGTCCGGGCGGCACCGTGGCGGCCGCCGCGAGCGAGGAGGGGCGGCTCGTCACGAACGGGATGAGCGTTTTCGCGCGCGACGGCCGAAACGCCAATTCCGCGCTTCTGGTCAATGTGGGGCCGGCGGATTTCGGAGCGGAAGGGCCGCTTGCGGGCGTGGAGTTCCAGCGCCGGCTGGAAGAAAAGGCGTTCGTTTTGGGCGGCGGCGGTTACCGCGCCCCCGCCCAGCGCGTGGAGGATTTTCTGGCCCGGCGCCCTTCCACGGGCTTCGGCAGCGTCGCGCCGACCTACCCGCTCGGCGTGACGCCGTGCTCGCTGGACGGCTGCCTGCCGGAATGCGTTGCCGACTCCATGCGGGAGGGGATCGTTCGGATGGGCGCGCGCCTGCGCGGTTTTGCAAGCCCGGACGCGGTGCTGACCGCCGTGGAAAGCCGCTCCTCGTCGCCGGTGCGCCTGCTGCGCGGGGACGACATGCAGTCCGTTCGGTTCCAGGGATTCTATCCCTGCGGCGAAGGAGCGGGGTATGCCGGCGGCATCGTGTCCGCCGCGGTGGACGGAATCAAATGCGCGGAAAAAATTCTGGAATCCGCTCCCCGCCCGGGGGCCGGCTGATTTTTGGCGTTCCCGGCGATTCCTTTTCTTGAAATATTTTCGGACGGGTCCTTCCGGTCCGGCTGTTCGTGTGCTAAAATAGACGTAATTTATTTGCCTGAAATTCGGGGAACAGGAGTGGCCGCCATGAAGTTTGCAAAGCGCATGGAACGTTTCAATACCGGGATCTTTTCCGTTTTGGCGGAGTTAAAGCGGAAGGAAACCGCGCAGGGGAAAAAGATCGTCGACCTGAGCGTCGGGACGCCGAATATCCCGCCGGCGCGCCATATTATCGACGCGCTGTTGAAAAGCGCGCAGAACAGCAAAAACTATGTCTATGCGCTGGACGACACGGCGGAGCTGCAGGAAGCGGTGGAGCAGTGGTACCGGCGCCGCTACGGCGTCGCGATCGACCCGAAAACCGAAATGACGTCCCTGCTCGGTTCGCAGGACGGGCTTTCCCATCTTGGCCTGACCATTGCCGACCCGGGGGATCTGGTGCTGGTGCCGGATCCATGCTACCCGATTTTTGCGGACGGCCCGGCGCTGGCGGGGGCGGAACTGTACCGTATGCCCCAGACGCGCGAAAACGGATACCGGATCGACCTCAGGGCCATTCCGGAAGAGGTTGCGAGGCGGGCGAAGCTCATGGTGGTGTCATACCCGAACAACCCCGTCACCAGCGTCGCGCCGGAATCGTTTTACCGGGAGCTTGTCGCCTTCGCAAAGAAATACGACATTATCGTCCTGCACGACAACGCTTACAGCGAGCTGGTGTTTGACGGCGTGAAGTGCGGAAGCTTCCTTCAATACGACGGCGCGAAGGACGTCGGCATCGAATTCAACTCCCTTTCCAAAACCTACGGCCTGGCCGGAGCGCGGATCGGGTTTGCGCTCGGCAACAAAGACGTGATCGGCATGCTGAAAGCGCTGAAATCCAACCTGGACTACGGCATGTTCCTGCCTATCCAGAAGGCGGCCGTGGCTGCCCTGACGGGCCCGCAGGACTGTGTGGAGACCACCCGCCGCGCTTATGAAAAACGGCGCGACGTGCTGGTGGACGGGCTCAACGCCGTCGGCTGGAAGATCGAAAAACCGAAGGCAACCATGTTCGTCTGGGCGGAGATCCCTCAGCCGTTTGTCAGCAGCGAAAAATTTACGCTGGAATTGCTGAAACGCGCCGGTGTGCTGGTCACTCCCGGTTCCGCGTTCGGGCCTTCCGGAGAAGGGCACGTCCGGATCGCCCTGGTTCAGGACGAAGATGAAATGCGCTGCGCCGTCCGGCGGATACAGGAGAGCGGTATTCTGGAAGGATGACGTCCGCGCCGGACGGCGAATCCCCGGAAAAGTGGAAACGGATTGCGGGTCTGCCTGTTTGGCGGGTGACTTTTGTTGTCACTTTTGTTGCCAAAGAAATATCGGGTGCAAAATTGTCTTCCGAAAGCGGAAAAACTCGAAAAGGGCTTAAAAGGGGATTGACAAATCCGTGTAGTTTGGTATAATAAATCTTGCTGTTTCAAATGTCATATGCATATATTGCGGAATTGTGTAAAGGTAGCACAACAGACTCTGACTCTGTATGTGAGGGTTCGAATCCTTCTTCCGCAACCAGGGCTCCGCTGCCGGAGCCGAATTTTTCGAGGTGTGGCTCAGCTTGGTAGAGCGCTACGTTCGGGACGTAGAGGCCGCTGGTTCGAATCCAGTCACCTCGACCAAAAAACTCCATGTGTCAGGGGACGAACCCGCACATGGAGTTTTTTACATATCTTCATTTGTGTTATAATGATGTTGAATAAAAATGCAAAGGGGAAAGAGAAAATGGCACCTACCGATTGGCATTATCAAGATGTTTTGCGGCTGAGCGTAAATCAATGGGGTGAAGCGTTACAAGACACCAATACGTTTGATGCTAATGCGATACGCATGGTTCAATTCGTTTATCACCAAAACAATCACGAATCGACGGCAAGCGCAATCGCGGAGTTCTTTACCGCATCAGGACAAAAAACGCATTACAATCGTGTTTGCGCTTGGAATCGAAAAGTGGCTAAGGCATTGTATCATCAGTATGGGCTTGAGCCACCCGTTGATGAAACTGGTGAAAAACGTTATTGGAATGTGGTGTTTGACGGAGAACCCAAATCACCTTTGAATCGAAACGGACATTTCTTTTGGAAGTTGCGTCCAAACCTTATATCAGCATTTGAGGCTTTGCATAACGCCAAATGATGGCATATCTTTTATAACTTAACTTTCCAAAAATTGGAACTCAGCTCGCAGAGCCGGGCTCCAATTTTTTTGTTGTGATTGTTTGGCGAGCAGAACGGTTTTCAAACCGACCCCAAAATAATCTTTATGGATAAAACAATTTAGGTACCGGATTTTTTTCATAACAGCTTCAAGCCGGTTGATAGTGTCAAGAGAAGTTTGCAATTTTGAGATTCCGGGAAATGAAGTAAGCCGCTTTTAGCAAGAGTGTCTGAATGGATTTGGGATTCAAATACGCTCGGGAAACAGACCAATCTTCGGCATATTCCGTGAGATCTGTGCTATTCTTTCTTTGAGCCATTGGGTTTCTCTCCTTTTGTGAATGTCTCGACACCATTCATTTTACCGGAGTCCCAATGGCTTTTCTATGCCTTCTTTTAAATTGCGAACTTTATTGTACTCTATCAAAAAGAGCCGCCCGGATGGGGCGGCGTCAAAGAAGGAAGAAATGTATGAAAAAGCATAAGCTCTTGTAATCGTTCTGCAGCGCTGCGGACGGGTACGCTTTTATGCTCCGGCGTTTTGCTGTTAAGTTTATAATACAGCAACAATATGTCCGGAACGTAACGGACGCATTAAATCAAATTGAAAAAACGGTAAACAGATTTTTAAGGGACAACGGAAAAGCGGCTTCCGCCGTCAAACGGAAGCCGCGCATGTACCGGATGCTTACTGTGAGCATTTTCCGAGGTACTGCAGAATCAGCTGAATCAGTTCCTGACAATTCATAACGGAAAACCTCCCAAAGTTATTTCCCCCGATTGGGATGGCTAAATTGTAACACTTTTGTAATTTGTTTTCAAACGAAATTTATGGAAAGAAAACTGGAAGGGGAAATATCTGAAATATCTTGAGAAATCAGTTGGGTCCGGAAAATCCGATTGCAGGTTTGTATTTTGCATAAGCCCTTTCGAGCCTCGGATCATCCCGCTTGTCCCCGATGACCCGCTTATTTCAGCGAATAGGATGCGCCGGGCTCATAGGCAAGCAATACGACATCCGGTTTCATCTGATCAATGTAAGTCTGGATACTGCCCGAAAAATTTCCCTGATCCTGCCGAAAGTCGATCAGATCGGTTTCCCCTGCCGTCAGGGACAGATACGGCACCATGGCCAGCGAGAAAGAGTCGCCAAGCACCAGTATTTTTGGGCCGCCCGGATTTTCTTCGTTCTTGATCTGTGTCAGAGGCTGGTTCCCATACAACTGGGATTCGTAGCAGGAAAGGTTGTAGTAATCTTTTGTTTCCAGTACTTGTTTGTTGTAGATAACATCTTCGAATTTCCCGGTTTTATTGATTTCCGCATTCGGTACCCGGATGTTCAGAGCGGTCTTGAAATTCGGGAGCAGGATGGAGAAGTCTTCGGGTTTTGCACAGCCGAGCGAAACCCTTCTTCCCGCGGAGCCGAGGAACCAGTCCCGGTAGATTTTCGTCCGATAAAGATTTTTATCCGTTTTGGTGACGTCCAATCCGCAGCTGTAAATCGTGTTCAGCCTTTCCGCGATTTCTCCACAGGCCCATAACGCGCTTTCCACTTTCCAATGATGATCCGTGCGGTAAAACAGGCTGTAATGATCCAGGTTCTCCGCGTCGATCTGCGCCCTCAGGTCAAGAGCGGGAATCCCGAGCTTCTGCAGTTCGCCCAGAAGGGCGTCATAGTTTTGATTCTCATAATTTTCCGCCCCGTCCGGAATTTCCGGATCATATTTGCTGACCTTGGCGGGCGGCTGTACATACAGAAAACGGATCCCGGCTTCGGAACAGTACTGCGAAAGGCCGGCAATATGATCGGCGGTCTGTTTCGTCTCTTCCGAAGAGGTTTTATCCTTGGTAAATGCCCAGTATCCGTTTTTCAGCAGAAAGACATCTTCGTTCGGGAAAATCACTTTGCCGAATTTCATGGTGACAAACCCGTTCAGTTCGACCAGCGGATGGAAGGCGAATACCTGGCTGGTACAATTTTTCTCCAGATTATCTTCCCGCCCTGAAATTTCACTGGCCTTCGCACGCCATTTTGTCAGGGAACCCGTTTGTCCGGCGGGGGCGGAAGCGGGATCGGCCGAAGGCTGAGGCTCGTTCCGGAACGGATAGAGTTTTTTCCAGTCGATGGCGGAAGAATAAGACGACTGGACTTTGCTGTTCAGGAAATTCGTTCGCATCCAGGCGGCGATGTTTATGAAATTAAGCGTCAGGAGTAAAAGCACAAAAGCGGAAATGATCCGTTTGCCGAGGGAATTTTTCAACATACCGCGCCTCGTCAGAAATTAAAATAGATAAACGGACTGTAAGAGCTGGTGACCATGCAGGAAACGGTGAAGACAAAAACCGCGCAGGTCAGGACCGTATAGGCGGCTTTCCCCATGGGGATCCGCTGAATCCGCTTGCTCAGGGCGGGAGCGATGGGGCAGCTTGCAAGGATGCCGATCAGGAAATAGCCCCAATAATCCCGGACCAGCCCCGATGCAATTCCGTCGGCGGCGCCGGTAACGCCGACGCCGAACATCGAGGCGAGGTAGGCCCCGGCGGCGTGGATGGAGTCCGACCGGAAAAGCACCCAGCAGAAGACGACCACCAGCATGGTGTAGATACGCCCGATGACCGGCGATCCGGATTTCGCTTTTAAAACGTATTTTTCAAAGATCTGGACCGCAAAGTAGGCAAGCCCCCAGAGGATGAACGTCCAGTCCGCCCCGTGCCAGAAACCGGTCAGAAGCCAGACGACGCCGAGGTTGAAAATATGGCGCGCCGCCGTTTTGACACGGCTGCCGCCCAGCGGAAAATAGACATAGTCGCGAAACCATGTGGAAAGCGAAATGTGCCACCGGTGCCAGAACTCCGTGACGCTTTTTGAAATATAGGGGTAATTGAAGTTTTCGGGATAATGGAACCCGAAAATCCTTCCGAGCCCGATCGCCATGTCGGAATAGCCGGAAAAGTCGAAGTAAATCTGCAGGGTATACGCAACGGCGCCCAGCCAGGCGAGCGAGACGGACTGCCCCGGCAGGCTGAAAGCCTTGTCCGCAACCTGGGCAATGTTATTGGCGACGACGACTTTCTTGGCCAGGCCGTAGACAAAGCGGGTCAGGCCTTCGCAAAAACCGTCCAGCGTCTCTTTCCGGCTGTGGATTTCTTCCGCGATCGTTTCGTAACGGACGATCGGCCCGGCAAGCAGCTGCGGAAAACATGCGATGCCGAGGCCGGCGTCCAGAATGCTCTGCGCGGCTTTCGCCTTATTGCGCCGGATGTCCACAATATAGGAAATTGCCTGAAACGTGTAAAAGGAGATGCCGATCGGCAGGGCGATTCTGCGATACGGAAAGCTGAGCCCGGCGAAACGCTGGAGGTTGGCGACCGTGAAGTTCAAATATTTGAAGACAAACAGGAAAGCCAGGTTGCAGGCGATTGCAAGAACTTCGATGCGGGTTTTCAGGCGGCTGTTTTCCCGCTTCATCATCTGTTTTCCAAAAAACCAGTTCATGACGATGGAAAAGCACAGAATGACCCAGTAGACCGGTTCCCCCCAGGCATAGAAAAACAGGCTGGCCAGGAGCAGAAACACATTTTTGAATTTTCTGCCGTTCAGAAAGGGATTGAAGTAAACGATCAGGACGAAGGGCAGAAAGAGAAATAAAAAAACGTTTGATGAAAAGACCAAATTTTTCCTCCTGGTTTCCGGTTTTGAGCGCTTCTCCCATAGGGCTGAAATGCCGTAAATATAGGTTCAA
>JALCPO010000002.1 GCA_022650455.1 Oscillospiraceae bacterium | reverse complement strand
TTTTTGGCGATCGTCATGACCCAGGTGGAAAAGGCGGCCTTCTTCCGGAGGTCGAACCGGTCGATCCCACGGATCAGCTTTACAAAAGTGTCCTGCGCCAAATCCTCGCTCAGCATGGAATCGTGCGTCATCTTCAGGAGAAATTTCAGGACATAAGGATAATAAAAGGCAATCAGGTCCTGAAACGCCTTCTTTTCGCCCCGCTGCGCCGACCGGATCAGAGAACGTTCATCCAAAACCCCACCGCCTTTATGACCTCATTCCATTACACGCAGGAAGCGGAAAAAGGTTGCAGAAAATTTTTATCCGTCCCCCCGGGCCTTCCAACGGGGCCGTGACAAAACAGGCAGCGGGCCTGTCCGGGCAAACCGGGCTGTCTGCTGCCTGCAGGACGGGAAGCACGGGCGAAAGGATCCTCTTTATCTTTCTCCCTTTTGGCCGGAAATATGGGCCGCTTTTTCGCCCGGGCGGGCTTTTCGCCTGCATTCTTCCCGCAGATCCCAGAAAATCTTGAACTCCAGCTTTTCGACTTCCCTCTGCTGCTTATAGCTGACGCGCAGGGTGGCTTCCCGCGGAAGGACAATCTCCCGGTCCATCTCCGGCAGCAGCGCCTGGATGCGGTTTCCGTTCGCCCTCAAAAAGTCCAGCCTGCTTTTGATTCCGTCAAACAGGTCGGAGGATGGACCGGGCATGTCCTCGGAAACCATATACCGCTCGTCCCGGTTGATATAGTCCGTCGAATCCCCGGCGGCGAGCCAGCGGACCAGCGCTTCCCGGCTGAACCGCCATTCCCGGCCGATTTTGCGGGCGGGAATGTGTTCTTCCCGGAGCAGCTTGATGAGCGTCTTTTCGCTGATCCCTAAAAATTCTGATGTCTGACTCAGATTTAAAATACCGCCGTCCATGGCATCGCCCTCCCACATTTTTGTTTGTGCGTATATCGTAACTCATTTTGATGATAAATACAACCACACAACTGTTATTTTCAATTTCTGTTGATTTCAGCCGACGGATGCGCTATGATGGGATCAGGAAAAAAACGGCCTTTTCGGCCGGAAAATTCGGATTTTTGAGGTGAGACCGTTGGCGCAAATCGCATTTCAGAATGTCTCCTACCGCCGCGGCGGAAAAGAAATCGTCAAAAATTTATCCGCCGAGTTCGCGCCCGGCGACTTCGTTTCCATTGTGGGCCCGTCGGGAAGCGGCAAAAGCACTTTTCTGCGGCTGTGCTGCCACCTGATCAGCCCGACCGGCGGGAAAATCCTGTTCCACGGGAAGGATATGCTCCGGGAAAACCCCATCGAGATCCGGAAGAAAATCCGCTACTGCTTTCAAGAACCGGTCCTCTGGGGAAACACGGTGGAAGACAACGTCGCATTCCCATACCGCATCCGGAACCGGAAGGCCGACCGGGAAAAGATCGTCTCGCTCCTCTCCCGCTTCCATATGGACGAAAGCTGCCTGACGCACGACGTCAAAAGCCTTTCGGGAGGGGAAAAGCAGAGGATCGCCCTGGTACGCACCCTGCTTTTCGAGCCGGAGGTTCTGCTTCTGGATGAAGCGACTTCCGCCCTCGACGCCGACAACGCGGAGCTGGTCGAAAAGGAAATTTACCGCCTGAACCAAAAGGGCGTCACGGTTTTGTGGGTCACCCACAACGATGCCCAGAGCCGGAAATACGCGAATCGGTTATTGACCATCGAAAACGGCCAAATCCAATCACGGGAGGAACTCAAATGAACGGAGCCAAGATCAGCGACGCGTCCCTTCTTCTGGCGTCGTCCCTCGTCGTCGTTTCCCTGCTGTTCTCCTATTTTCAGAAGCTCAGGCTGGAAAAGGAAACCCTCGTCAGCGTTATCCGGGCGGTCGTCCAGCTCTTCGCGGTGGGGTATGTGCTTCAATGGGTCTTCGGGCTGCGCAGCCCGGCCGTCACGACGCTGATTCTCCTTTTGATGATCTTCAACGCGGCCTTCAACGCGGCGAAACGGGGAAAAGGAGTCCGGAACGGGATCCTGATTTCCTATCTTTCCATCTTAACCGGAACGGGCGCCACCCTGTCCGTTCTGGTGCTGTCCGGCGCGATCCGGTACGAGGCAAACCAGATCATCCCCATCGGCGGCATGATCATCAGCAACGCCATGGTGGCGATCGGCCTGTGCTACCGGCAGTTGGCCGGCAATTTCAAAAGCAGGAGAACCGAAGTGGAAATCAAGCTCTCCCTCGGCGCGGATCTTCTCCCGGCTTCCCGGGACATCCTGCGGGACTCGATCCGCACGGGGATGATCCCCACCATCGATTCCACAAAAACCCTGGGCATCGTTTCCCTTCCCGGCATGATGACGGGGCTGATCCTCGCGGGGACCTCGCCGCTCATGGCGATCCGGTACCAGATTCTGGTGACGTTCATGATGCTTTCGACCACCGCGATTTCTTCCTTCCTGGCCTGTTTCCTCGCCTACCGGAACTTTTTCAACGGAAGGAAACAGCTCGACGACGGCACTTCCGGCTGAACCGCCGAACCGGCCGAAACGGGCGGGCCTGGAATTCGGGCTACCCCGGAAAGAAATGCGCGACCGTGCCGTTCTCCACCATAATATACACTCCAAGGGCGATAAAAACGGCCGGGACGAGGATGCGCTCCTGTTTTTCGATAGTTTTGCCGACCGATTTCAGGTCCGATATTTTTTTGCCGATAAAATTCAGAAAGAACGTCAGCACGGCGAAGATCCCAAGCACGGCGCCGATTTCCAACGGGCGCAGCGTCGTAAAGTAAGGGATATAAATGCCGAGGTTATCCCCGCCGCAGGCAAGGGTCAGAACGGCTACGCTCACCACCGGACTCACGTATTTCCGGGATGAAGAAAGGACCTCATCCTCTTCGCCGCCGCTCTCCGGACGGACGGCGGCCCGAATACCGAGGAACAGCGGAACCAGCCCCAAAAATCCCACGATCCAGTCCTGCGGGATCAGGTGGACCGCGAACGCCGCGACCAGGCTGACAAGGATCAGGATGGACAGCCCCAGATATTGCCCGGCAAGGATTTTCCCGGAATGCGGCCGGTTTTTCTTTTGAGAATACAGAATAATAAGGATCACCAGATAATCGATGCTGGTGGACACAAATGTTGCGGCGGCGGAAAGAATCAAAGCCATTGGTTTCCTTCTCTCGTTAAAACAGATCTCGCAGGGCGGGACGGCGGCCGGCCTCCCGTTTTGCTATGGGAATTCAGCGATAGGGTTTCCTGTTGTCGGTCAGGCCGAGAAGATAGTCGACGCTTGTCCCGTAAAATTCCGCAAGCTTAATAAGCGAAGCGCTCGGAATGTCCAATGTCCCGTTTTCGTATCTGGAATAGGTCGTTTGGCCGACATTCAGCAGATCGGCAAGCGTCTGCTGATTCAAATCCCGGTCTTCCCGTAAATCGCGCAGTCGTTGGTACATTTCACTCCCCCCAACGACATTGTAGATTATTGAGTAATGATATCTTGCATTCTATGCGATTTTCGCATATAGAGGTATCGAAAACTGTTTGACAAAGTCACGGACGCGATCGGGGAACTGCAGCGGGTTCAGCAGGAAACCGAGGAACCGTACATAAAAGACGGGAAAACTCCGCTTGCCACGCTGCCGCCCAAACGGGAAAATCACGTCCGAAAAAAGCGGTTCGCCCCGCGTGGGCGAACCGTATACGGCCGAATGAAACGCTTTTCTTCCCGCTGAAAACTCAAATTACAAAGTTCCGAATATACCGGCGGCTCAGCTCCAGCGAATCAAGCACCGCTTTCTCGGAACCCTCGAACGCCCTGTCTTCAATCTCAATGCACACATTGCCGTTGTAGCCGACGTCGGTAAGGGCCGAGAGAAAGCGGCCCCAGTTCACGTCGCCCAGACCCGGCAGCTTCGGAGACATATACTGAAGCGGGGTCGCCATAATGCCCACGTCGTCGAGTCTGTCGCGGTGGATTTTGATGTCTTTGCAGTGCACATGGAAAATGCGGTCCCGGAACTCATAGACCGGCTTGATATAATCCATCCGCTGCCACACAAAATGCGAAGGGTCGAAGGCAAGGCCGAAATTTTTACTTGGGATCGCCTCAAACATCCTTCTCCAGACGGCCGGCGAGGTTGCGAGGTTCTGGCCGCCGGGCCATTCGTCGTCGGTAAAAAGCATGGGGCAGTTCTCAATCGCAATTCTTACGCCGCTGCGCTCCGCGAACTCGATAATCGGCTTCCAGACGCGTTCAAAAATGGGAAAGTTCTCTTCCACGCTCAGGCTGCTCACACGACCAATAAACGAGGTCACCGTGCGGACGCCGAGCTTCTCCGCCGCGGCGATCACTTTTTTCAGATGCTCGATAAAATAGGCCCTTTTTTCCGGGTCGGGATCCAGCATGTTCGGGTAATAGGCCAGCGCCGCGATCCCGACGCCTGTTTCACGGCAAAGCTTTTTGACCGCGTCCGCTTTTTCCGGACCAAAGCTTTCAACGTCGATATGCGTAACGCCCGCATACCGCCGTTCGGCCTTCCCGCCCGGCCAGCAGGCGGCTTCCACACATTCAAAGCCGTGGCTGCCGGCATAGTCCATAACGTCCCGAAAAGAAAAATCCTTCAAAATAGCGCTGACAAACCCCAGTTTCACAAGAATCTCCTCCCTGCGGCGGCCGGCGTGAGGACCGGCAAAGCCCGGCGCGGACTTCGGCCGGTCGCGGCCGACCGCCAATGCTTCCGTTAAAATCCGGCGAACGGTCAGAGCTCCACCCACTGCTGCTTTTCATTGCTTTCGAAAATCCGGTCGCAGAGGATCATCTCATGCAGGCCGTCCTCAAAGGTCGCGTAATCATAATCGCCTTCCGGTTTTTCGATGCTCGCATAGACCTGCCGGAAGCATTGTTTGAACGCGTCGGCAAACCCTTCCAGATGGCCGAACGGATAGGCCACCAGCGGGATGGTCTTCGGGTGCACGGTTGCGAAGCCTTTTTCCAAGACCTCGTTGCAGCTGTCGCGGTTGCCGATGACCAGACGGTTGCAGTTCTCGCTGTTCCATTCGGCGGATTTTTTATACCCGCCGACGACCAGGTCGATCGCGACGGATTTTCCGGCGATCACCTGCGAGAAGAAAGCGCTGCCCTTCGCCCCGTTGGAAAACCGGAACATGACGCTGGCGTTATCCTCGGTATTGATCGGAATATTCTCGTAATCCTCTTCCCGGAATTTTTCGGTTGAAAACGCGAGCACGTTTTTCTTCGGCTTTTTCCGCGTTTTGTAGATCGTTGAAAAGTCGGCGCAGACCGCGGTGATCTTTTTTCCGCTCACAAATTCGGCCAGGTCCATCCAGTGGGAACCGATATCCGCAACGACCCGGGTGTTCCCGGATTCCGCCGCGTTCAGCCGCCAGCTGTAATCCGTCGGAAACAGCAGCCAGTCCTGCATGTACGAGCCGCTGAGCGAAAAGACGTCGCCCAGCTCGCCGTCCGCGATGATGTTCTTCAGGTGATTGGTCATGGGATAAAAGCGGTTGTGAAAATTGACCGCGGCGACAAGCCCCTTTTCCTTTGCTTTTTTCACCAGCTCCTCCGCCTGCCGGATGGAAGTGGTCATCGGTTTTTCGCAGATGACGTTCACTCCGTGGTCCAGCGCATACATGGCGATCTCAAAATGCGTATTGTTCGGCGTGCAGATGTGGACGGCATCCAGATGCATCGTGTCGATCATTTCCCGATAATCGGTGAAAGACCGGGAAATATTCAGCTGCCGCGCGCTGCTCTCCGCGCTGAACTTATCGGTCAGCGCGACAATCTCCACATTCCCGAGCCTGCGCAGGGTTTCCACATGAATCCGCCCCACAAAACCCGTTCCAACAATCCCCGTCCGAAAAACCTTCATTTTTGATACACCTTCCCATTCTGAATTTTTTATAGGATTTTCCTGCTGAAAATATCACGCGATGCCCCGCCGGTACTTTGCCACCGCGTCCCGAAAGCACGTGCCGCCCGCGAAAATGCCGGAAGAGCCCGACACAAAAATATTGGCTCCCGCCGCCTTCATCTTTTCGGCGTTCTCGAAACTGACGTTGCCGTCGGCCTCGATTTCGACGCCGGGATAGCCTTTGGCGTCAAGAAATGACCGGCACTCCGCGATCTTCCCGATCATCTGCGGGACCAGCCTCTGGCCGGCGAATCCGGGGTTCACCGCCATAATCAGAACCATGTCGAGATCCGGAAGCACATTCTCGACGGCGGAAAGGGAAGTGGCCGGATTCAGAGCCGCGGCCGCCTTCGCCCCGTACCGCCGCACCATGCCGAGGACCCGCTGCAAATGCTTGGTGGATTCGACATGCACGGAAACATACTCCCCGGGCCGGGGATGAAAGAGTTCCAGAAAATTTTCGGGCCGCTCGACCATGAGATGGATGTCCAGGGGAATATCGGTCGCTTTCCGGAGAGCGGCGCAGAAATCGGGCCCGAAGGTCAGGTTCGGCACAAAACTGCCATCCATAATGTCGACGTGGATCAGGTCGATCGACGCGGCCTCGAGGTCTTTTACCACCTCCGAAAAATGCATCATGTCGCCGCACATAATCGACGCCGATATTTTGCTTTTCAATGCGGAATTCAATGAACTCATCTCCGAAGCCTTTCACGCGGATTTATCGTTTTTCCCCGAGCAGCATCAGCCGTTCCAGGCCCGACGCGGGGCAGGTGCAGGTGCCGATGGGGTTGGGCGTTTTCGAATACGGGCCGTGAAAATCCGTTCCCCCGGTCAGGAAGGCCGTAGCGGTTTGCGATCCGCACGATCTCGGACCGGGCGTCCGGGGTATTCCTCGGGTGGTTGTACTCCGCGCCCTGAATCCGGCCTTCCCGGGCCAGCCGTTCCAGCAGGCCGATGGAATCGAACTGGCCCGGATGCGCCATGACCGCGACGCCTCCGGCTTCCCTGATTTTATCGAGCGCCTCCGATACGTCGGGATATTTGCTCGGGACATAGCAGGTGCCTTTGGAAGAGAGCAGCCGGTCCATCAGCGGGCCGATCGCGGCATTGGTGTAACCAAGGTCCGCCAGTGCCTGCATGATATGCGATTCGTAGATGGATTGGCTGCGTCTGCTGTAACGTTCGATATGTTCCGCGGTCACCGGGTAAAGCTTCCGTACTTTCCGGATCATGGCCCTTTTCTGGGCGGTACGGTTTTTCAGGGTGACATCCAGAAACTTTCCGAGAATGTCCGGCCGGGCGGGATAATAACAGAGCAGATGAACCGGCCTTCCTGTTCCGGAGTCCCGGGTGGTAATCTCCGCCCCGGGAATGACCCGGAGACCCGCCTTTTTCCCCGCCTCGGCGGCCGGCCGCACCCCGGCCATCGTGTCATGGTCGGTAATGGCAATCGCGTCCAGCCCCATCCGCTTCGCGTAGAAAACAATGTCTTCCACACTCAGGGAACCGTCGGAAAAAATGCTGTGAATGTGCAAATCGGCGATCATTGGAACGCCCCGCTTTTCTTGGAAAGAGTAAAAAATGACAGAAATCAGGCAAGATGCAGCATGGATTTGAATTTCCGATATTCGCCGTCCGCCGGAATCTGCGGCCGGTACTCCCGGACGGAAAAGGACGCGCGCAGAATTTTCCGCCCTTCTTCGACGTTCTCGACTGCTCCGTCGGCGATAAGCTGGACCATGAGATTTCCGTAAGAAGTCGCTTCGGCCGGGCCCGCCGTGACCGGCTTCCCGCAGATGTCCGCCGTGAGCTGGCACATGAGGCCGTCCTTGGAACCGCCGCCGATGAGGTTGACGGAAGGGTACGTCCTGCCCGTCATGTGTTCGAGGATTTCGACGGACCAGCGGAATTTCATGGCGAGGCTTTCATAGACGCAGCGGACGACCCCGCCGAGGTCCCGCGGGGCGCTGCCCCAGAGCTTTTTGCAGGCCTGCCGGACTTTTTCCGGCATATCCCCGGGTTCAAAGAACACAGGGTCGTCCACGTCCACCCAGTAAGCGAAAGGCTCGCTTTTCGCCGCCATTTCTTCCAGCTGCGAATAGGTGTACTCCCGGCCCTTTCTGCGGCAGTCCTCGCGAATCTGCTGAATGATCCACGTCCCCATGACGTTCCGGAGCAACCGGTGGTACCCCCGGTATCCCCCCTCGTTCGCGACGTTATATTTCAGGCCGTACCCGCTGATCATCGGCTTTTCGACCTGCACGCCGACAAGCGCCCACGTGCCGCTGCTGATAATCACCGAATCCTTCCCGCCCGCGGAAGCGAGAAACGCGGAAGCCGTGTCGTGCTCACACACGGCGACCACCGGAAAGCCTTTGGCGCCGAGGAACCGGTTGACGCTTCCGTCCGTCACGCCCACCACGGTCCCCGGCATGACGAGCTTTCCGAACAGGGACTCGCTCAGGCCGAAAGTTTTCAGGATTTCGGGGTCCCAGCGGTTTGCTGCAAAGCTGAACATCTGGCTGACGGAAGAAACCGTATATTCCGCCACCGGGTTCCCGGTCAGAAAATAGGTGAGGAGATCGGGGGTGAACAGCATTTTGCAGGCGTTGCGGATCAAATACCCCTGGCCGGCTTCGCACATGGCGGCAAGCTGCATGAGCGTGTTGAAATTCGCGTTCTGGTTGCCGGTGAGCGCATAGAGCTTTTCCGGAGGCATCTTCGCATAGATCCGCTCCTTGTAACGCTCCGTCCGGCTGTCCCGGTAGCACCGCAGCTGCGACAGCAACTCCCCTTCCCTGCTGACGAACGCAAAGTCATTGGAGAAGCTGTCCACCCCGAAGGACTCGATGGAATCGCCGGTCGCTTCCACGGCTTTCCCGATGCCCTGCATAAGATTCCTGTAAATATTGACAATGTCCCAGTATAAACCGTTGCGGATCCGAATCGGGCTGTGCTCGAAGCGATGGATCGTTTCCAGGCGGAGCGTATGTCCGTCGAACTTCCCCAATACCAGTTTCGCCCCGCTGCCGCCCAAATCGAAAGCGAGCATATTCATTGCAAAGACCCCTCATACGGTGCCCCTACGGCCGCGGGGCTACGATAAGATTCAGGTTGGACCTGTCCAGAAAATCCATTTTGTCGACTGCCGTTTTGCTGTCCGTGATCAAATACTGGACGTCCGACATCCTGCATAGGAAAACCTGGCTGTTTTTCTGAAATTTCGTGTAGTCGGCCAGCAGGAAAACCTCCGGCGTGCGGTCGATCATCATGCGTTTGGTATCGATCTCATAGATGCTGGAATCGGCCAGTATATTCTCCCGGCTGATGCCCGCGCAGGAAAGGAACGCCTTGTTCGGGTAATAAATTTCGGCGCTTTTCAGGCTTGAACCGCCATAAACCGACAGGTTGCTGGGATTGAAGATTCCCCCCAGGCAGATCAGCACATGGTTGGGGCTCGGAGCCGACAGATACTCCAGCAGGACCTTGATGGAGTTTGTGACGATCGTCACATGGCATTCCGGAGCAAGATACTTCGGAAGATACATGGTCGTCGAGCTGTTGTCGATGAAGATGGTGTCGCCGTCTTCAATAAATTCCGCGGCCCGCTTGCAGATCTGATTTTTTTCGTGAAACCGCTGAATCCCCCGGATGGCGATCGGATACTCCTGAAAAGCCGACGGCTGATTTCCGAATTTACTGAGGACCGCGCCGCCGTGCGTCCGCTTGACGACCCCCTCTTTTTCCAGCTCCCTTAGATCGCGCCGGATCGTCTCCTTCGATGTGCCGAATTTTTCGGCGAGGGCGCTGACGTCCACCCGTTTGGATGTTTCCAGCAGATTGACGATTTCCGTTTTTCTTTCGATGCTATACATTGATAAGCCGTCCCTTCTTAGTCTTTCGGGCCATTCGGAATCCCTTTTACTAAGTAATCATGATAACAAGTCTGATCTGGAGAATCAACGATTTTGTTGGTTTATTTTTGGTTCGTTGGCTTATTTTTCTTACAAATACAGCATTTTCAGGCAAACGGAACTCAACAGACTTTCAAACATCCGGGATCAGATCAAATTCTTGACAATCGTGCAGAAAGCGTCCGTTTCGATCCGCTCCAGCATGCTGTAGGCCATGTCGAGATTCGGCCCGGAGACCACCACGCCGTGCAGCGGCAGAATGACGCCGATCGGTTTCCTCTGCGCAAGCTCGCGGTGCTCTTCAAAGTAACGGTAGACGTTTTGCGACAGTTCCGGCGTATACGCCTTCGCATACGGAATGCATCCGACATGCCCGCGGCCCATGGTGGCCTCGGTCACGTTGGGAATCTCCCTGGCCTGCGAAACGAACGGCATGCAGTAAAACGGATGCGCATGGATCGTGCTGCCGATTTCCTTGAAATTTTTCAGGATCAGCACATGCATCAGCGCTTCGCGTGAAAGCTTCCCCTCACCCTCCAGGATGTTCCGGTCATAGTCGATCAGGAGTATGTCGGCGGGCGAGAGATTGCAGTGATGGCGTTCGGACATCAGCGACGGGGTAATCAGGATGCGGTTGTCGTCCACACGGACGGCGAAATTCCCGCCCGCCGCATTCGTCAGCCTGCGCCGCCACATGTTCTTCGCAATAATGGTCATTTCTTCTCTTGCTTCTATGTAGGATAAATTACTCATTGCAGAAAACCTCATTTCTCCGCCGGATCCGCCTGTTCAAAACCCGCGCCGGCGGCTGGGCGGATTTTGTTTTTTCCGAACCGTTCATCGGATTTTTTCGACCTTTACAAGGCCGACCAGCTCCTGCGCCCGACGGATGTCGAACCCCACCGAAAGGGGCGATTCCGCGGTCGCGGACGAAACGGCAGAAGCGAATTTCAGATTATCGACCATCGAAAGGCCTCTGCATACGCCGCAGATCAGGGACGCGAGAAAGGAATCCCCGCAGCCGACCGTGTTGAAAACCGCGACATCCGGCGGCACCGCCCGGTAGATGCCCTCCCCGTTTCTGACAATCGAGCCGCTTTTGCCAAGCGATACCGCAATTACCTCGATGCCGTACCCCGCGAGGGAATCAATCGCCGCGACCACGTCTTCCGTGGTTCCCCTCACGGTTCTCCCGCACAGCACGGAAAGCTCGTCGAGGTTCGGCTTGATCAGATACGGGGAGCAGGAAGCGCACTCCCGCAGCGTCTCCCCGCTGGTATCCAGGAAAACCTTGAGCTCCTTGTCCTTCAATTCACCGAGGATGCGGTTGTAAACGGATGCCGGGCAATTGGACGCGTCACCCGAGAGGACAAGAATATCGTTCTTCCCGATCTTTTCCCGCATCAAACGGATCACGTCGCGGATGTCCCCGTCGGACAACGGAACGCCCTTTTCCGCGATAACGGTGCAGTCGTGCGTGTTCTCGACCAGCAGATAATTTGTTCTGCTGTTCTGCTGCCCGCGCTCCACGAAACAAACGTCCAGCCCTTCCCGCTTTAAATACTCCACGATTTTTCTGCCGGTCGCGCCATGGGAGATTCCAAAAGCCCGGTTCCCGATCCCCAGCAATTTTAAGTTGATCGAAACATGCGTCCCCTTGCCGCCGATCGTTTCCCGCATGTCCTGAATACGGCTGGTGACGTTTTTCCGGATGCGATCCACATAGAATACTTTGTCCACGGCCGGATTCAGCGTCAGCGTATTTACCATTCGGTCTGCTCCTTCCAAACGCCATGATGTTACAAAGAAAACCACAGGAACAGCGCGCTTCTGCTGTTGCGCTTATTTCTGTTTATGTTTGTTTGCGTTTGTTTAAATGATAATACGGATTGCAAAAGAAAGCAACCACATTTTCGATAAATTCGGGAATTGGAGACATATTCAGCAATTAATACAATAATATGTTGCATTATATGTGCATTATAACAAATATACCAACAAAATCAAAATCACTATTGCGTTTTTGTTATGCAAATGCTATAATCCATTTGAAGCCAAAAACAAAAGCAATCAAACAATAACGGTAATAATATTATCCATGAAGCAGGAGGCTGTTGCGATGAAACTCGGTTTTTTTACGGCAAATTTTACAGAAAAGCCTTTGGAAGATGTGGCAAAACTGGTATCAAAATATGGATATGAGGCCCTTGAGATACCTGCCTACGAGGGAAACGGTCAACTTGAAACAAAAGAAGTCATAAAAGGAAATAATGCCCGCCAAATCAGGAAGATGGTGAGCAGCTACGGCCTTTCCATCGCCGCCCTGAGCAACCACGCCGATTCTTTCCTGATCATGGGCCCCAAAGGCAAGGACACGGACTTCATTTTCAAAGGGACGGCGGAAGAAAAGATCAAGCACGGAACGGAAAGCCTGATCCGCACCGCGCAGGCGGCAAACGCCCTGGAAGTCCCCGTCGTAGTCGGATATCCGGGCGTTGAGAACTGGGGCCGCTTTTTCTTTTTCCCCTATGGCCAGGGCTGGGCGGAATACGAGCAGCAGTTTGCCGAGCGGTTTACGCCGATCCTGGACAAATTCAAGGAATACGGGGTCAAGTTCGCCATTGAAATCCACCCGAACAGTTTTGTTTACGACATCCATACGGCGGAACGCGCTTTGGAGCTCGTGAATTATCACCCTGCCCTCGGCTATAACCTGGACCCGGCCAACATCGTCTACCTGTGCCTCAGCCCGGAAGTGCTGATCGACCGGCTGAAGGACCGCATTTTCCACGTGCACGCCAAGGACGCCGAGCTGGTTAAACAGAATCTGCCCGTCGGCGGTACGCTGATGCACGGCGACATGGGGAACCTGGACTGCTCCTACCGCTTCCGGATTCCCGGATGGGGCGACGTCAACTGGAAGCACATCATCACCGAGCTTTCCATGGTCGGGTACGACGGCGTCCTGAGCTACGAACACGAGGACGTGACCATGAGCCGCATGGACGGTGTTGAAAAAACGGCCGCTTTCTTAAAGCCGCTTCTGATTAAAGCCCCGTACGAAGGACGCAAGGACAAACTTTTTGGAGAAAAAAATTCCTGAGCGCATTCCTATTTTGAAATCATCCAACCACCAAAATTTATTGATATACACAGGAGGTTCTGCGATATGGGTTACAAGGAGACACTGCTTTCCCCGATAAAAATCGGCAACTTAACGGCGCAAAACAGATTTTTCATCCAGGCGATGGAATGCAACGATCAGGACAAGGACGGCAACCCGTCCGAGCTGACGACAAAACGGTACTGCAACCTTGCGAAAGGCGAAGCGGGGCTGATTTCGCTCGAAGCCATCTCCATCACCAGGGAGAGCCGCGCGCGGGATAACCAGCTGATGATTATGAAGGAAAACCTGAAACCCCTCACCCGATTTGTCCGGAAGGTAAAAGAGGCAAACCCGAAAGCCCTGTTCATCTTTCAGCTGACACACTCCGGCGAGCTTTCCAACCCGGCTTTTTCCAGAAGAGTGACGGTGAAACCCCTTCCCGGTTACGGCGGGGAGCTGCTCTCCGAAGAGGAAGTGGACAAAATCATCGACGAGTTCGTCCTCGCCGCCAAAATCGCGCACGAGGCCGGAGCCGACGGGATCGACATGAAGCTCTGCCACGGTTATCTCGGTTCGCAGATCCTGCGCCCCTACAACGACCGCAAATGGAAATACGGCGGTTCGTGGGAAAATCGCAGCCGGTTCGCCTTCGACCTGTACGAACGCATCGAAAAAGAAGTAAACGACAAAAACTTCCTCATCGGTTCCAAAATCTCCGCATGGGAAGGTTTCCCGGGCGGTTTCGGAACGGCAGGCCCGGATTCCCCGATTATCGACCTGACGGAGCCGATCGCCCTGATCAAGGGGCTGGAAGAACGCGGGGCGCAGTACTTCATCCAGTCGCTGGGAAGCCCGTCCATAAACCCGAGCCTTCTGCAGGTCGACCGGCACATTCCCTACATATCGTACCTGCACCAGTCTTTCGCGAAAATATTCCGGGAGAACCTGAAACCCGAGACCGTCGTCATCGGCTCCGACTTCTCGGTGTTCCGCAACGGGAAAAACGGCCTGAACGCCGTGACGGAAGAACAAAGCTCGCTGTTCCACTATGGTTCTCAGTGCATTGACCGCGGCGTCGTGGACATGATCGGCCTCGGCCGCCAGTCCTTTGCGGACCCGTTCCTGCCGAAGAAGCTGCGCGAGGGAAAGGAAGACGAGATCCATTACTGCACCGTCTGCGACAACTGCCTTGAGCTGCTGATCCAGCAGAGCAGAGTGGGATGCTGCACATACAACAAGTTCTATACCGACGAGCTCGTCAGGACCCGGAAAGAAAAGGGCCGGTTAAAGGTGGCGCATACCTGACCTCAAACCCGGTTCCCGGGCGGCACCACGGCGAAAAACCATTTGTCCATTATAAATATTGAAAAGGCAAAGGAGAGAAGAGTGTATGAAAATCAAAAAGGTTCTGGCGTTCGCACTGGCATCCGTTATGATGACGGCGGCTTTCGCCGGATGCAGCCAACCTGCGGCTTCCTCGTCCAACGCGGCTAATACGGCTTCCGGCACGTCCCAGACAGGCGGCGCCGCGAAAGGGCCGATCGGCATCGTCGTTCCGTCGGCCGACCACGGCTGGACCGCCGCGCTTGCGTATTATTCCCAGCAGAAGTGCAAAGACCTCGGGCTGACCGAAGGTTCCGGCTACAAGCTGTTTACCGCGGCGAACGCCAACGAACAGGCCAGCAAGATCGAGCAGTGCATCACCCTCAATTGTTCGGCCATCGTCCTCGACCCGCTGAACGACCAGGTATCCGTGGCCGCCCAGAAGATCATGGACGCCAAAATCCCCCTCATCGTGTTCGACCGGAAAGTAAACGGCTCCTACACCGCTTACGTGGCCGGCGACAACGCGGGCATGGGCAAGGCGGCCGCCAAGTATCTCGGCGACAAGCTCGGCGGCAAGGGAACCATCGCCGTGATGAACACGCCGAGCGTGGGTTCGGTCAACTCGGACCGCGTGAACGGCTTTAAGGAAGTCATGCAGGCCAGTTACCCGAACATCAAGCTCGTGGACGTGACGGAAAGCGGCTATACGCAGCAGGCCGGCCTGAAGGCCGCGACCGATATGCTGGTGGCCAACAAGCAGATTGACGCCGTATTCTCCACCGACGACGAGCCGTCTCTCGGTATTCTGCAGGCGACCAAGGACGCCAAGAGGACGGACGTCAAATACATTTCCGGCGGCGGCGGAAACCAGGCGTATTTCAACAAAATCAAAGAAGAAACCGGCATCAGCCTCTTTACCGAAACCTACAGCCCTTCGATGATCGGAATTGCGATTCAGGAGGCGCACGATCTCATCAACGGCAAGGAAATCGCCGAAAAGGATAAGACGATCCCGCCTGAATTCGTCAACAAGGACAACGTTTCCAAATACCTCGATTCAAAATCGCCCTACTGACTTCCGAATCACCTTTCCGAAGAGGAAAATGTCTGGAATATGACTTCGGTCATATTCCAGACAACTATTAACAGGAGTGTTGACAATGCCCGATTTCGTTGTTGAAATGAAAGCCATCGAAAAATCATTTAACCGGAACAAAGTTCTTCACCGCGTCGATTTTTCGCTGGAACGAGGTTCGATTCATGCGCTTCTCGGGGAAAACGGCACAGGGAAATCCACCCTGATGAATATATTGGGCGGGGTACTCTCCTGTGACAAAGGCGAAGTCTTTGTGGAAGGCAAGAAAGTGACGGCAAACAGCCCATCCATATCCAAACGCCTCGGCATTGCGTTCATCCATCAGGAGCTGACGCTTGTAAACGACCTTACGGTCTATGAAAACCTTTTCCTGGGCAGGGAATGCAAAAAAGGCCTTGCTCTCGATAAAAAATCCATGATAAAAGGGTCCGCGGAAGTTCTGAAGCAGATGGATATCGACCTCGACCCCTGCACCTGCGTCGGAGACCTCAACGCTTCCTACAAGCAAATCGTGGAAATCGCGCGGGCGCTGCTGGAAAACGCGAAAGTAATCATCATGGACGAGCCGACGTCGTCCCTGACGGACGTTGAAATCGAACATATTTTCAGGATCATGCGTTCCCTGAAGGAAAAGGGCGTCAGCTTTATTTTTATTTCCCATAAGCTCAACGAGGCCGTGGAAATCTGCGACCATTACACCGTGATGCGCAACGGGCACGTTGTGGCGGACGGCGCCATGGACGGAACCGTTACGGAAAATTTACTGGCGAAGTACATGGTCGGCAAGGAACTGTCAAATGATGATCTGTACCACACGAGGCCGATCGGAGAGACCCTTCTCGAGCTGAAAGGGCTGAGCCGGGAACATGAGTTCACCGGCATTAACATGAAGGTCCGCAAAGGCGAAATCGTCGGGGTGACCGGCCTTTTGGGCGACGGGCGCAGCGAAATTTTCGCCACC
Organism: Oscillospiraceae bacterium; assembly: GCA_022650455.1. Lineage (GTDB taxonomy): Bacteria > Bacillota > Clostridia > Oscillospirales > Acutalibacteraceae > Thermocaproicibacter. Next base: position 70,956 of record JALCPO010000002.1, on the reverse strand, counting down.
GTGTTCGGCTGCAACAAGCACTACAAAGGAGACGTAAAAATCTGCGGCAAGACGGAAAAGATGACTTCCACCGCAAAAGCCCTGTCTTTGGGGATCGCCTATGTGCCGAGAAACCGCAAGGAAAACGGCATAATAAAAGATCTTTCCGTAGGATGCAACATATCCATATCCATTCTGGACCGCCTGCGCAAACTGTTTTTCATCGACAGAAAAGAGGAAAGCAGCAACAACAGCAGGTATATCAACGACCTGAACATCAAAGTCAGCGACATCGACAACCTGATCACCTGCCTGTCGGGGGGTAACCAGCAAAAAGTCGTGCTTGCGAAAGCGCTCTCGTCGAACCCGAAAATTATTATTCTGGACAATCCGACACAGGGGGTCGACATCGGCGCCAAGCTTGAAATCTACCGCATTATCATGCGGCTTGCCGAACGCGGGGTAAGTTTTGTGATCCTGTCAAGCGAAGCGCAGGAAATTCTGATGCTTTGCGACCGGATTTACGTTATGTTTCACGGAAAAATAAAAGCGGAATTGAAGCGTGAGGAAGCCAGCGAAGAAAAGATCATGGTGCTTGCAACCGGCGGATCGCTTGAGAAAGCCGCGGACAGCAATTAATCGGAAAGGGCGATTCTTGTGAACGAAAAATTGAAAAGGCTGGACATCAATAAATTTTCCGGTAAAAATTCTGCCCTTATCGCAGTAATTTTACTCATTATCCTGTCCATTATCCTGAAGGGCAGCACTTTCTTATCCTACTCCAACGTGATCAATATCCTTCTGAACAACTCCATCATCGGCATCATTTCCCTTGGCATGACGCTCATCATCATCACGGGGGAAATCGACCTTTCCGTCGGCGCCCAACTTGCATTGACGGGGTTGATCTCCATCTCGGTGGCCAACAGCACCGGGAACGTTTTCCTGGGCATTGTCCTGTGCTGCCTTCTCTCCGTCATCCTCGGCATCTGCACCGGCGGCCTGGTTTCCAAATTCGGCATTCCTTCTTTTATCGTCACGCTCGGCACGATGTCGATCTTCCGCTCCGTCGCCGAATATATGTACAACGGAGGCGGGCTGACCGTAAAAGGCGACGCGCTGTCCCCTTATATTGCAATTTCCAACACGAATCTGTTCGGCGTGCTGCCCCTGCCGATCCTCTACTGGATCGTTCTGAGCATTATCATTTACCTTTTTACCTCAAAAACCGCGACGGGGCGCCATATCTACGCCGTCGGCAGCAATGAGAAGGCAAGCCTTCTCTCGAGCATCAAGGTAAGCCGCGTAAAAATAGTGGCTTTCGGTGTTTCCGGACTCATGGTCGCCCTTGCGGCGATTATTGAAAGCGCCCGCCTCGGCAGCATGGATTCCGCCACGTCCGGTTCCTCCTATGAGATGGATGCGATCGCGGCGGTCGTCATCGGCGGCACGAGTATGTCCGGCGGCCACGGAAGCATTATGGGGACTTTCTTCGGCACGCTGATCATCGGCATCATCAACAATATGATGAATCTGCTGGGCGTACCCCCGTTCCTGCAGGGAGCGGTGAAAGGCGCCATCATCATCGGAGCCGTCCTTTTCCAGAAACGCCTGGACAGAAAATCCGTGTGACGGAACCGATCCGCTTCTAAAAATACCTTGTGAAAAAATGTGTTGTTTTCGATTGCGGATCCGGAAAGACGACTACACAACCTCTGTCAGCTTCCGCTTTGCCATTCCAGTTGGGTCTTCAGCAATTTCCCAATCGCCGCTTGATTCAATAAAGTCTGTAGCCTCACCGTTTTCAAGTGTCTGTGATATTTTGCCTTTGTTTACCCAAGCGAGATAGGGCGTAAACTCCTCGTCGTCGATAATCCCCTCGTATTCAGGTTTTTCAACATAACAAGGCCAGTAGTAGTATCTGCCATGGGTGAAGCCAGCGGGCCCGCCAGTTGATTTCCCCACATATTTGACGACAGACCAATTTTCTTTTATATTGCGCTTCTTGATGTCGTCCTTGTACTCAAGAATCTTCTTTCCAAGCTCACTTAGCCTGCCTCCGGCAGTCCCATACAAGGAAACATATTTGTCGAGCCGGGCATAAAACGCTTCGTAGTTGTCATAGCCATACGGGATGACGGATTCGCCTTCTGGGAGCATTCCCCGGATTTGGTCCTCCATTTCACTGGAATAGCTGAAGACCTCTCCGCCATTTTCCCGGCAAAAAGGGAGCAGGTTATACTTTTCGTGTGCCTTTGGGATGTATGGCATAGGACGCTCCTTTCGGATTTCAATCGTCAGTTATCAGTTCAGATAGGTCACCGACAAGTTTTTTGAATTTTCCCTCGTCGTCGATGTAGACATCGTTGAAGTAAACCGGCTTGCCGAACAGCGGGGCGGCGGCGTGTTTGATCCTGCCCCATACCGTGTTGTAATTATGGTCGTAACGCGAATCTTGGATGGATAGGCTGTAACTGATGTCTCCGTCTTCCCACTTCGTCTTTTCGGCCACAAACATACATCACTTACAGTCGCAGGGCAGAACGACCATCTTGCTTCTGCTTTCCATCTCGGCCCTCTTGTCCTATTTAACCCATTTGATTAAACTCGTCATCGTCTTTTGGGTGTCGGCATTGACCTCGACAGCAGCGACGCTCCTCAGCACCGCATACAAATCCGGTGAAAACAATGCCGCCGACCGGCCGAGTGTTTTGCTCCATTCTTCCAACACACTGCAAGCAAAGTTGCGGTTTCTTGTCACAGGCGACTGCAGCCCCGCCCGTACCAATTTCTCGCCCATCAGCGGATAGGCCCTGAGTTCCTGTAAAATCGAATCAAGACAGTTACATTCTTGGTTCAAAGAGGGTGAAAACAGATATTCTCCCATGCCCGCCGCCATTTGATCGAGCGGCAGAACCTTTTCATACAGTGCGGTCAGTTTTCTCGCATAATCGGCATTGTGAAACGCCTGCGACATATAACCGCCGTTCTTAATGGGGTCTTTCTTGATTGCCTGATAGATTAAATCTGTCACATCAATATTCAAACGGCTTGCCGCGTTATCCGCATAAAAGAAGTCTTCGTTGTCCGGGTCGCTCAGCGTCGACATGATTTGCTCCCGCCAATCGGGCCTTCCGCTTATTTCTGCGCACAACCGCAACAGTTCCTCTTTGTTGGATAATTCAGCGCTATCGAGAAACAGCCTCACATTCAGAACGCGCCAAAGATGCTTTAGCGAGACAGCGTACGTTTCCGCGAATTGCAGATACCGCAGCAACGCTTCCTCGGCGTGTTCATACGCGCTTATTCCCTCCACGGGTCCCTCGTCCAGTAAAGCGTCAATGATAATGCCGATGCTTTCAAAAAGGCCGGCATCCAAGACATCCCGGCGCAGCGCTCCAATCAAATTGCCTTTGTTTGCGCATTCCAATCCGAGGTACGCGTCCATGACCGCATTTGAACAGCCGTCGCGCAGAATCCACTCGCGGATTTCATCCGTCTCGGGTTCAAGCCTTTCTACGGCGTGTATTTTGCCCCAGCCGTCTACTTTTTTGGCAATTTTGAAGATCACGTCGTTTCCATTATTCCAGTCGGCGGCAGCGGCGACAGCATAAAGTGTGAACTCTTCATACAGCCCGAGCGTGATTATTTTATCCTGCATTTCAGGCGAATCGCTCCAGTCAAACAGTCCGAGCAGAGCGATGCCCAATTTCACCAGTTCCTCGTCGCCGCTTTCAAAGGCAAGCGATTCGGCATATGCGCCGACACGGGCTGAATCAACTTCGGTCGCGTTTTCCCGAATTGCTGACAGCATAGGGTCGATAAGCTGAAGGAAGCCATATGTGCCGATAATCGGCGCGATCTTCTCCATCCTGCCGGACTTGATGAAACCCAGTATCTTCTCGACAACTTTTTCCGGATTTTTCGGAGACATGTGAAATACGCCAATTCCGTCTTTTGCGCCCACCATAAACTTGATTTCGCTGGGCGCGGCTTCCTCGTGTGGAAGCTCGAAGTCGCACGGAAGTCGACCCTCATTATTCATGGCCTCACGAATTGTGCTGTATATGCTTTGTGTGCCCATCGCTGTTCACCTGCCTTGAAATTCCGCCACTGTCACTCCGTAATATCACAAAACAATATGCCAATGAAGACCGTCCTGCAAATGGAACTGGCTCCCCGTATTCTCAATGGAAATTATATCATTTTTATACCGTGAAGCAAAGAGATCTGAACCGAAGAGGGTTCAGATCTCTTTGCTTGCATTTTTGTGGCGGAGAGGGCGGGATTCGAACCCGCGTGAGATTGCTCTCAAACTGATTTCGAGTCAGCCCCGTTATGACCGCTTCGATACCTCTCCAACTTTTTTATTTTTCTGCCGCGGCGAAGCACCGTCAGTCTGTTTTTCCAGCCAGCCGGACAGACGGGCCGTTTCGCCGACGTACTTTAATATTGTACCGGGAAGGACCCGAAAAGTCAAGGGTTCCCGGCCTTTTCCGTCAAATTGTCACCCCTGCGCCTGCACGGACGAAGCGCTTTTCGCGGCGTTGGGCAAAACAACCGGCGGCGCGCTGTCGATCTTTGAAAGATTACCCGATATGCGGCAGTCCGAAACCTTGATCTCGACCGGGCTTTCGTCGATATTCTGAAAGATCCGGTTCACGACTTCCGTTTCATCCAGCTCCAGCCGCACCAGCTTTCCGCTGTCCACACCGATATAACAATATCCGTAAACCGCCGGGGCGCTGTCCAGCAGAGTCTGCACAATCGTGGTGGAACCGCCGCCCATACCCGAAGCCGTCACCACATTTTCGATCGTGCTGCGGAGAACCTCGCTCTTCATCTGCAGCTCGATTTTATGCACTTTCTGCGAACCGACGGTCGTTTCGCGGGCGTATTTCTGATCCGCCACATTGTCCAGCAGGTTCAGGACATCCACCTGCGCGAACGGCGACGTATCCATGTCTTCGGCGCCGGTCTTCTGCCACCCGGAAGCGGTCCTGCAGTAAAAGCTCAGCCCGCCGTCTTCCGACAGCGTGTAGGTTTCGCTGTTGTCGGCGGTGCCGTCGTTGTCCGCGGAGAGCACGGATTTAACGGCAAAAGGATTCGCCGTATAGACCACATGGCTCGTGGACCGGAAGGTGTGCTGTTTTCCGTCGGCTGTAAACGACAGCGTATTGCTGATGTCCGCGCTGCAGCTTTTCATGGATTCGGCGTTCGCCTTCGCCTCGCGCACCAGCATTCCCGCGTCGGCCTGTCCGCTGCAGGACGTGAGCAGGCACAGGGCGGCGACCGCCGCCAGGGCGGAAAATCGTTTCAGAAATTTCATGTCGTACCTCTTTTCCTAACCTATCTTAGCAAATTCCAGATCATTCCGCAAGCGGAATCCCGGCCCCGGCTTGACACGGCACCCCATAACAGCGTAAAATATAACAATATAATACGACAAAATCCAAATAAATTCGAGCCAATCTGCGGAAATTTTCCAATCTGAAACCTTAAAGGAGAACCCAGATGAATCAAATAAAACGGGCGGCCATGGAAATGGTTTCCCTGTCTGTTTTTCGCGGAGTTCTGAACCGGACGGTTCCGAAAGCATTCTGCCGGCTGCTCTGGTCGGCGGACGGCACGGAACGGGAATTTTTAAATGCATGGGGTTCGTTCTTCGCCGCCTTGAGCGAGGAGGGCGGATGCGAAAATCTGTCCCGCTGTCTGACGGAGCCGGTATTGTTCGATGAAAATGCCTTTTCCCGGGCCGCAGCGGCCGGAAAAACGGAGTTTGCACCGGGCTTGTTCGACGCCGTGTCCCGGGACCTCGAAATTCTCCACCGCGTGTCGTCCCTGACGCCGAAAGAGATTCTGGAGAATTCCGGTTTTTCCGGAGAGCTGCGGGCGCTCCGCCTGCCGGAATGGAAAACCGGGGAACCGGTTCCGGAACTGTCCGGCGACCCGGCCGGCCGGGTTCGGAATCTGGCGGAGTTCTACCGCAGGAACGGATGCGGAGCCTGCTGCCGGTACCGCGCCTTTATCTGGAGAAACGGAAGGGTCCGTCCGGTCGTCCACCCGGACCCGGTCCGGCTGACGGAGCTGAAAGGCTATGGGCTCCAGAGGAGCCTGGCGATCGACAACACGGCGGCTTTTCTGCGGGGGCTCCCCGCCAACAACTGTCTGCTTTACGGCGACCGCGGGACCGGAAAGTCCTCGACCGTCAAGGCATTGCTCAACGAATACTATCCGGAAGGTCTGCGCATGATCGAAATTCCCAAGGAATCCCTCTCCGACTTTCCGCTTCTGGTCGACCGGATCGCTTCCCTGCCCATGAAATTCATCATTTTCATCGACGACCTGTCGTTCAACCGGGAAGACGACACCTACGCTTCGCTGAAAGCGGTTCTGGAAGGCGGGCTTGCCGTCCGTCCGGAAAACACGCTGATTTACGCCACTTCCAACCGAAGGCATCTGGTACGTGAAACGTTCTCCGAGCGCGAGGGCGACGAGATCCACCGCGGGGATTCCATTCAGGAAAGCCTGTCGCTTGCCGACCGGTTCGGGCTGGCCATCAACTTCACCCTGCCGGACAAGGCGCAGTACCTGCAGATCGTCCGCCGGCTGGCGGAACAGCGCGGCCTTGCGGCCGACCCCGAAGCGCTGGAAGACGGCGCGGAAAAGTGGGCGATTGCGCGCGGCGGAAGATCTCCGCGCTGCGCAAAGCAATATATCCGTTCCGTGGAGGCCCGCCTGAAAAGCGGGCCATCCGGCACCGTGTGACGGCTGAAAGGAGAAAAGCATGCTGAAAAAATATACGGCGGCACTTTTATGTGCTGTTTTCGTTTTTTCGTTTTTGATCGGATGCGGGCCCAAAAATGATATTTCGTCCGGGGTCGGGGCCAAAGACTTCCCGGCTACCGTCGAGAAGGTGACCATTTCGAATGAACCCACGGGCGTGGCGGTCCTCTCGCCGAACCTTGCGGATGTGGTGCTTGCGCTCGGGTATGAAATCAAGCTGAAAGCAAAAAGCACCGGCTGCACCCAGAGCGATCTCGCCGCGCTGCCGGACGTGACCGCGGACGACGCCGACAAAATCAAGGGCTGCGGCGCGAACTTGGTTCTTTCCGACACCGCCCTGACTCAAGCGCAGCAATCCGCCATGGACAAAGCCGGGATCACTGTGCTCGTCATTTCGCCGGCGGCGGACCGCGCGGATTTTCCGCGGCTGTACTCCGCGGTCGGCGCGGCGCTGAAAGGCGCTGTGACCGGGTACGAGAAAGGGAAAAAAATCGCGGCGGGCATTTTTGAAACCATCGACGACATTACCCGCGCCATCCCGTCGAGCAACACGCCGGTAACCGCCGTCTACCTGTACGACACAGACGGGAACGCCGCGACGGGCGACACCGTGGCGGGCAGCCTCGTTAAAGCGGCAGGCCTTCAGAATGTGGCGGCTGGCGCGACGAAGGGCAAATACGCCGTCCGCGACCTACAGCTTGCGAACCCCGATTATATTTTCTGCGCCAAAGGCGTAAAGGCCAAAATTCTGGCTTCCGAAACGCTGAAACAGCTTTCCGCCGTCAAGAAAAATAAAATCTACGAGATGGATCCGAACAAGATGAAGCTGCAGGGCGAGGAAATGGTGGAAGCGGTCAGCTTTATGGCCGGCACCGCATATCCGCAGCTGCTGCAGGGAACGGCTTCCTCGGCCGCTCCGTCATCCCCGTCCTCAGCCGCATCCTCTCCCGCTTCTTCATCACCCTCGTCTTCCAGCGCGTCTTCCGCCGTTTCTTCCAACAGTCTGAACCTCAACCAGACATTGAAGCCCGGCATGCAGAGCGACGACATCCTGAAAATGCAGAACCGGCTGCTGGAACTTGGCTATATGTTTGTGAAGCCTTCCGGGCTGTTTGCGGAAGGAACCGAGCAAAGCGTGAAGGACTTTCAGCTTTTGAACGGGCTGCCGGCGACCGGCATTGCCGACCCGGTTACGCTGCAGAAAATGTTCTCTTCCGATGCGAAAAAACGAACCGGCTGACGCCGCGTCCGCCCTGCCGCAGCAGGCAGGGCGGGTTTTACCTTTTTGCGGCATTGACAAATCCCGCTTTGCACCGTATAATAGTGTCCGTATCGCAAGGGTCGGTCTTTGTTAAAATTTCATATGTCTCCGTAGCTCAGCTGGATAGAGCAACCGCCTCCTAAGCGGTAGGCCGGGCGTTCAAATCGCCCCGGGGACGCCAAAAGCGCCGAAAAGTCATGACTTTTCGACGCTTTCCTTTTTACCAGGACCTTTTATGAAAGATGAATTTTGTTCCGGAAACAACTGCTTTTCAACCGGATTTTACGGATGTCGGATTCTGTTTTTGGCTTTTTCTGAATCAGGCGGGTGCTCGTATTGCTCATAAGCAGCTTAAAGATAGCGCAGCGCGCTGCTTCTTACAAAGCATTCAGCCTTTCTTTGAGAGACAGAACATTACTTTCAATCTGCCTGATAACCTTAATAAATTCTTCATCGCTTGTTCCCGTCGGGTCGTTCAGTCCCCAATCTTCCCTGTGCTTACAGGGCAGATAGGGGCACTGGACGCCGCAGCCCATCGTAACGACGACATCAATCGGGGGAAGTTCCGAAAGCAGCTTTGGGCGCTGTGCTTTTTCGATATCAATCCCGTAAAGCTGCTTCATCAGGCGAACCGCATCCCGATTGATCTGCGGTTTTGTTTCCGTTCCCGCCGAATAACTTTCAAAAACACCGCCGGCAAAATGTCTGCCCAACGCCTCCGCAATCTGGCTGCGGCAAGAATTGTGGGTACAGATAAACGCGACTTTTATCATATCCTGCCCTCCTTACAGTGCCAACAGGCGATCACCCTTGATTTCCCCAGCGCTCCACGCAATCAGCGCAAATTTACCGTTCGCGTGTTCATCAATCCGGTTGAGCCATTCCGCCTCGCCTGCCGCTTTTGCCGCCAGCATGGGGTTGGCGGTGTTCGCACCATAAAGGCACTGATTGACGATCCACCATTTTGCGGCGATGCCCGCCCGCTTCAGATCGTCCTCCAAACGCCGCGCTTCATAAAAGGGGGTCGCTTCGGGCAGGGTCACAATCAGCACCTCGGTTTCGCCGGATTTCAGCCGGGGCAGCAGCCGCTTTGCCGATTCGGGGATATCGCCCCTCGTGCGCCGGATTTCGCGGTTGTAGCTCTGCGCGGATTCCAGTAAAAGCAGGGTGTGGCCCGTGGGCGCGGTGTCGATGACCACCACCTGATCGTCGGCTCTTTCCACTTCCTCCGCAAAGGCGCGGAACACGGCGATCTCTTGGGTGCAGGGGGAACGCAAATCTTCCTTCACATAGGCGATGTCCTCGTCGCTCATGCCGGACGCACGGGCTTTGGCAAGCACCTCGGACTGATACTTTTTCAATTCTTCGGCCTCGTCAATATGGCTCATGGATACGCCGTTTGTTTCGTCCAGGACAAATTTCAAGTGCGCGGCGGGATCAGTAGTGGTGAGGCGGACTTTCTTTCCGCGCTTCGCAAGGCCCAGCGCGACGGCGGCGGCAACGGTGGTTTTACCGACCCCGCCCTTTCCCATTGTGAAAATGACACGCTTGCCGTCCGCCGCCAGTTCGTCCATCACATCGTTCAGCGTGGGGATGCGGGAAGCGTTCAGCGTTTCCGTATAGGCGGTTACATGGTCGGTATGCAGCAGGGCGCGCACATTGGCGAGCCCCGTGACGTTATAGGTCCGAAGGGGCACCGTGTAGCGCGGAAGTGTCCGCAAGCCTTCCGGCATCGCGGCAAAGGCGGCCCATTGTTTTTTATACAGGCTGGAAGACAAGGCGTCGCTGTGTTCGGTCAAGACACCGTTTATAACCAGAATCTGATTGCAAATGCCCAGCGCGGAAAGCTCGCCGGAAGCCCTCTCCGCCTCTTTGAATGGTACGGTCTCGGGACGAGCGACGAGAATCAGCGTAGTCAAACGGCCGTTTGCCAGTGTTTCCACAGCCTGTTTATAAATTGCTTTTTTACTCTCCAAACCGGCAAGCTGGCCCAAACAGGACGCGCCGTGTGTGCTTTCGCTGATGAAACTGCTCCATGCGGACGGAAGCTGGAGCATCCGCAGGGTGTGGCCCGTGGGGGCCGTGTCAAAAATAATATAGTCATATTTCTGCTCTACCTTACCGTCTGTAAGAAAGCCGGAAAACTCGTTGAACGCCGCGATCTCCACCGTACAGGAGCCGGAAAGCTGTTCTTCCATATTGGCGATCGCCGGCTCCGGCAGTTTGCCGCGATAAGGCGCGATCACGCTTTCCCGATATTCGGCGGCGGCCTGGATCGGGTCGAGGTTCGCCACAATCAGATTCGGCACATCGGGAATGGGCGTTCCCCTGTTTGTCAGCTCCATCGAAAATACGTCCTGCAGGTTGGATGCCGGGTCGGTACTGATCAGCAGCACCCGCTTTCCGCTGTCCGCGAGCGATACGGCGGTGGCACAGGCGATGCTGGTTTTCCCGACGCCGCCCTTCCCCGTGAAAAAGAGGTACTTCGTGAGGGGAAGCGTCAAGGGACGAAAAAGCTCCATCAGCAGCAGCCTCCCTTGCACCCACAGCCGCCTGACTTCTTCCGGGTGACTTTTACCTTTACCGGTTTGCTCTGTTTCGCCAGTATCCCTTCGGGAAGGCCGAGCAGCTTCGTAAATTCCTGATTTGTGGGGTATCGGCCCGTCATCACAATTTTGCCGTCTACCGTAACGGCGGGCAGGCCTTCCGGGCCGTGGGCATTGATGTAGGCGTTGACGGTCCGGTCGGTGAGAAACTCGTTCGGCGCGCTGCTGAGGTTGAAGCGTTCGACGGCCACGCCGTGCTTTTTCAGCGTGTCCAGCACGGTTGAGATACGCAGCAGTTCGGGATCGACGCCGACGCCGCAAAGCCCGGTCGGGCAGCACATGGCAGGCTCAAATATTTTCATTTTTTTCATAGCAGACAACTCCTTTGAATATGGCTATTTGTTATCGGCCGCCGGTTGGGGAAACCAACGGCCGGTTTTGTTGATAAAACGCACCAGAAGAAGCATGGTCGGAACTTCGGTCAGTACGCCGACCGTACAGGCAAGAACGACCGGAGAATCGGGACCGAAAAGAGCAATCGCCACCGCTACCGACAATTCAAAAAAGTCCGAGGCCGCGATCAGGGAAGCCGGCGCCGCGATGTTGTGCGGCTGCTTGGTCCATCTGCATAACAGATAAGTGAAATTGGCGGAAATCAGGTTTTGCAGAACCAGCGGAACCGCGATCAGCAGAACGTACAGGGGCTGCCCCAAAATAATATCTCCCTGGAAAGAAAAGATGATGACCAAAGTCAGCAGCAGTCCTAACGTCGTGATGCCGTCAAACTTGGGAACAAAATTCTTATTAAAATACGGTTCGCCCTTTTTCTTAATCATCAGAACCCGCGTGAAAGCGCCGCCGACCAGGGGAACCACGACGAACAGGATGATGGAAAAGACAAGCGTATCCCAGGGGATATGGACGTCGTTTACGCCGAGCAATAATTGCACCAGCGGCACAAACAGCACGAGGATCAGCAGATCGTTGACTGAAACCTGCACAAGCGTATGGGCGGGGTCGCCTTTTGCGAGATTGCTCCACACGAATACCATCGCCGTGCAGGGCGCGGTTCCCAGCAATACGGCCCCCGTCACGAAATCCTGCGCCAACCCCGCGGGGATGAACGATTGAAAGACAACCTTCAAAAACAAGGTCGCCAACCCGAACATGAGGAAAGGCTTGATCGCCCAGCTGCTGCCGCTGGATATCAGGATTCCCAACGGATGCTTCCCCACATTCTTGATGGACTGAAAATCAATTTTCATCATCATGGGATAAATCATAATCCAGATCAGCACGGCAATGGGGAGATTTTGCCCCGCATATTGTAACTTCTCCAAAACTGCGGGAATGCCCGGCAGGAATTTCCCGATCAGGATGCCCGCCGCCATGCACAGCAGCACCCAAACGGTCAGATATTTTTCAAAGAAGCCGATACCCTGCGTTTTTTGTTCGCTCATATTGCGTTACTCCCTTTCTCCCGTACCCGGACCTCATACCCGGCTGCGCTTAATACGGCGGCGGCGCCGGAAACCGCTTCATCCAAAGCTTTTTCCGTCCCTTGGCACCTGCCGCAGCAGTTTTCGGAGGAGCAGCCGCATCTACTCATTTTCATCGCATTTCTTCCGGCAGTCTGTGTTTTCCCTGCAAATACAGTTTTCCTGATCCGATGTGATGTCGTGGAGGAACCGCTGTGTTTTGCTGACGGTATCCGCATCCAGAGAGTAGTACGTCCATTTGCCTTCCTCTCTGCCCTTGACAAGCCCGCATTCACACAGAATTTTCATGTGGTGGGACAGAGTGGATTGGGACATCTCGAACTTTTCCAGAATCTTGCAGGCACAAAGCTCGCCGCAGGAGAGCATATCAACGATCATGGCTCTTTTGGGATCGCCCAGCGCCTTGAATACTTTTGTATGTTCCAGATACTTTTCCATCCCGGCACCTCAAATCTATAAACTTCGATATGACTATTCTATGCTCCAAATCGAAAAATGTCAATATGAAATTGTATTTTCCATGAAAAAGGGATCCGTTAATTTACGAATATCTTAAAATCATTCTTTCTGGATGATCGGATCCCGTCCCCAAAACTCGGGAACCGGTCGAGCACGGCGTGCTCCTCGCCGTTCATGTGACGGAGCTTTCCCATGAGCCACAGAATCTTTTCCGGCACGGGATCATCGCCCGGTTTCAAGCGATTCGCTTGACTTCCCGGTGTCATTGTGGTATGACTGTTAAGCATATTAACAAAGTGAGGCGGAACCTATGGACAAACAGACGAATATCGACCGGCTGTGCGAATGCTTTCTCCAGACAGTCCATCAATTCGGACGGCTGGAAAAGGAAATGCATACCTATGGGACAGAGCAAAAACTTCATCTGTCGGAAACCCATACGATCGCGGCCGTCGGGAGCTACGATGCGATCAACATTACAAACCTGGCCAAATTACAGGGTGTTTCCAGAAGCGCCGCCTCCCAGATGGTCAGCCGGCTGGTAAAGAAAGATTTTATCCAAAAAAAAATTTCTCCGAAAACGGAAAACGAGGTTGTTCTGTCGCTCACGAAGAACGGAAAAAAAGTATGGCAATGGCATGAAAAGCAGCATGTTTGGTTACGGGAGAAGTTGACCCCCATTTTTGCGGAGTATCCGGGCGATACCCTCGTGCAGCTTCAGTCGCTTATGGAGAAAATGCAGGCCGTATGGAAAAGGATTCCGGAACAGATTCAGTAATTTTTTTGCTTTATCCGTTAAGTGTATTAACACAGAAAATGGAGGAAACCAACATGAGTTATGAGAACCTGAATCCCATCCAGCAATTCAATTTTCAAGCCAACCGGGTTTTAACCTATGGGGAATCGGCCTGCAGCGCGCAGGAAATCCGAAAAGCGGTTCCCGGTATCCGAACCTTGGAAGACTGGCACAGAGCATGGCTTGCCCTTGCAGAAAAAGCCGAACGGGAAAACCGATTCCTTCATACGGCCTATTATTACCGGATGGCCGAATTCTTTTTGAAAGCGGACGATCCGCAGAAGGAGGACGTCTACAAAAAGTGTCTGCGGTATTTCTACCTCGGGTTTGATTCGGAACTGCATCTGGCCTACAAGCGATCCCGTGTTCCGTTTGAAGGCGGTATGCTGGACTGTATGACGATTCCGGCGGTCCATCCAAAAGGAACGGTTCTTGTCTGCGGAGGCTATGATTCCTTTCTTGAGGAGTTTGTGCTGCAAGTGCGCGGGCTGGCTGCCCGCGGGTATTCCGTCATCTTGTTTGAGGGTCCGGGTCAGGGATACTGTCTGCGGGAAAAGATGTACTTCCGGTATGATTTTGAAAAACCGGCCTCGGCCGTGATCGACTATTTCAAGCTGAGCCGCTGCGCGCTGGTCGGTATCTCCTGGGGCGGGTATTTCGCCCTGCGAAGCGCTGCCTTTGAAAAGCGGATCACGGCGGCGGCCGCCTATGACGTCATGGACAACGGCTTCGAGGTAATGACCAGCGTGTTCCCGGCCCCGGTCTGCAAACTGATTCGGGCGGCGTTCCGGCACGGAAACGGCGGCTTCATCAACCGGCTCACCGGCCTGATCCGAAAAAAGAGCATCCTTGCGGACTGGGCCCTTTCCCAGGGCATGTATATAACCGGGACGAAAACCGCATACGAGTTCTATCAGAACCTCGCAAAGCATACACTGTCGGGGATTGAGGACAACCTGACACAGGACATCCTGCTGCTGGCCGGGGAAAAAGACCATTATATTCCGACCAACCAGTATTACCGGCTGAAAGAACGGATCCGGCATGCCCGCTCCCTGACCTGCCGGCTTTTCACCGAAGCCGAGGGCGGCGGTCAGCACTGCCAGATTGGCAACCACATGCTGGCGGTGAATACCATTCTGGACTGGCTCGATCAGGTCTATCAGCCGGACTGACAAAATCACATCGGACGAAAGGCCGCTTGTTTTACGACGGGTACGGGAGTAATCAGCGCATGTCTCCTGGGCAAAAGCTGTAAATACAACGGCAAAAATAACTACAATCCCAGCGTATCTTCATTTTTAGCCGACAGAGAAGTGATCGTGGATCATGAGGGCAATGATGTTAATGAAGCCTTTCGCAGGGAAATCAAGGGTGATTTGATTATGAGAAAAAGCTTTGGGGCAAAGCCCATTACCTATCCGCAGCCTGTGTTTGTTGTCGCGGCTTACGGGGATGACGGAATCCCCGACGCCATGGATGCGGCCTGGGCGGGCATCAAATGAACAACGCATACCTGGTCGTTGGAGAAAAGGTGGGCAATGCGTTTCAAGACGGCAGAAAGCTGAAATAATCGCCCCGGCAGCTCCCTTCAAGGACGGCCGGGGCCTGGCCGTACCCGGAACGGCGGAAATCCTCATACCCGGCGCAGCGCCCTCATATATTGGGAAAAAGGGGGTGGCGCATTGTGCTGATCCATGTAGTCGCGCCGGGGGAAACGCTGTGGCGGATTGCAAACCGATACGGCGTTTCCGTGGAAGAAACCGCGGCGGTCAACGGGCTGCCGGACCCCGGCCGGCTTGTGGTCGGTCAGGCCCTGGTGATCCCGGGCGAGGATTTTTATACCGTGCAGGCCGGAGACACGTTATGGGCAATCGCCCGGACATACGGAACGACCGTGCAGGCCATCCTGCAGAACAACCGGATTGCGGACCCCGACCGCATCGCTCCGGGGATGATTCTATACGTCCCCGTCCCCCGGCACCGCGTCCAGCCGGGAGAAACTTTATGGGGAATCGCCCGGGAATACGGTGTTCCGCTGGAGACGCTGGTTGCGGTCAACCGGATCGCCGACCCAGGCCGGATTCCCGCCGGAACCGTTCTGGCGATCCCGCGAAGGCCAAGGCCCTTCCTGAACGTGAACGGCTACCTTTATTTTCTGGGGGAGGACGCCGTCCCCATCGTCCGGGAAAGCGGGCGGTACCTGACCTACCTGAGCCCGTTCGCCTACCTGATCCAGGAGGGCGGAACCTTACGGGCGATTGACGACGCGCCCGCCGTCCAGACCGCCCGGGAAGAGGGCGCGGTCCCCATGATGGCCGTCACCAACTTCACCGCCACATCCCGCGGGGAAAACCTTGCGTCCGCCGTGCTCAACAATCCGCAGACGGTGGAGCGCCTTCTGACCGAGATCATCCGTATCATGAAAGAAAAAGGGTACCGGGGGCTGAACATCGACCTGGAAAACGTCCTGCCGGCCGACCGGGAAGCCTACAACCGTTTTCTTCAGCGCGCGGTGGACCGTCTGCACGCGGAAGGCTTCTTCGTTTCCACGGCGCTTGCGCCCAAAACATCCGCCGGCCAGCCCGGCCTGCTCTACGAAGCGCACGACTACGCGGCGCACGGCAGGATCGTCGATTTCGTGATTCTGATGACCTACGAGTGGGGCTACCGGAAAGGGCCGCCGCAGGCGATCTCCCCGCTGAACCAGATTGAGCGGGTCCTCGATTACGCCGTCACGGTCATCCCCAGGGAGAAAATCTACCTCGGCTTTCAAATCTATGCGAGGGACTGGCTGCTGCCCCACGCGGAAGGGCAGGAGGCGGAGACGTTCAGCCCGCAGGAAGCCGTCGCGAGGGCGGTGCGGTACGGCGCGGAAATCCAGTACGACCCCGTGGCCCAGGCGCCTTTTTTTCAGTATGTGGACGAACAGGGAAGAAGCCACGAAGTGTGGTTCGAGGACGCGCGCAGCGCCCAGGCAAAATTCGACGCCGTAAAGCGCTACGGCCTCGGGGGGATCAGCTACTGGGCTTTGGGGTATCCGTTCCCGCAGAACTGGGCGCTGCTGGAAGACAATTTTACCATTCGGAGGTGAAATCCCAGTCTCTCCTCCCGCCGCGATTCCCCCTTCTTTGACAAGGCGGGAAAAGGATGTTATCATGAATTCGGGTCATCCGCGGGGAACCAATCCGCCGCGGGAAAACAGGCAGCCCGGTTTCGGAAGCCCGCGGGACGCAAAACCCGCGGCTCCAGCGAAGCGGAACAAATCGGTTCAGATTCAAGAAAACGCACGGATGCTTCACGGCTGTTCGGGTTGCCGTGGGCATCTTTTTGTTTCCGCCCGCGATCCCGGGGGTTCCGCTCAGCCGAACAGGCAGATGGGCGGGTCCGGGACCGCGGCGGGGAAAGACCGGAAAGGGGAATTTCCATGGAATTACAAAATCGGAAGGCTGTTTCCGGACAGACACTGCATCTTCTGCGCGCCATGCAGCAAAACGAAGCCGACGAGGCGGAAATCTACCGCCGCATCGCGGCCTGCGCGAAAGACAGGGAAAACAGGAACGTGCTTCTGCGGCTTGCCGAAGCGGAACAAACCCATGCCGCGAAATGGAAGGAATACACCGGCGAACAGCTGCGGCCGCGCGCCGGCCGGGTCTTTGGCAGAATGCTCACCGTAAAGCTGTTCGGCTTCACGTTTGCGGTCAAGCAGATGGAAAACGGCGAGGAAAGCGCCCAGAAAAACTACGAGCGGCTGGCCCGCGAGGTACCGGAAGCCAGGGAAATCCAGGCGCAGGAAAAAGGGCACGAAAGCGCGCTGATCGGCCTTCTGGATGAGGAACGGCTGCGGTACGTCGGTTCCATGGTGCTGGGGCTTAACGACGCGCTGGTGGAAATGACCGGCACGCTGGCCGGGCTGACGCTCGCCATGCAGAACACGCGCCTGATCGCGCTTTCCGGCCTGATCACCGGCATTTCCGCAACGCTTTCAATGGCGGCTTCCGAGTTCCTCTCCGCAAAAAGCGAGGGCCGCGCGGACGCGGCAAAATCGAGCGTGTACACCGGCGTCACCTATCTCGTCGCGGTCGCGCTGCTGATTCTGCCGTATCTTCTGCTTTCGCCGCGGCATTACCTGCCCGCCCTGGGCCTGATGCTGGCGATCGTCGTTCTGATTCTGGTGATCTTCAACTATTACATCGCGGTGGCGAAGGACATGCCGTTCGGGAAGCGGTTCGGGCAGATGGCGTGCATCAGCCTCGGCGTGGCCGCCCTCTCGTTCCTTGCCGGCCTGTTCATGAAAAACGTGATGAACGTGAACCTGTAACAGCCCCGCCAAAAGCGCCGCAAAGCCAAGGCCTTGCGGCGCTTTTTCCGTCCGGATTTCTGGGATGCGCTCCGTCAGCGGGCGCTCCGCAGGGAGGCGGACACCTTCTTCGCCAGCAGGACGAGGACAAGCACGGCGACGGACACAAGCGCGGTGAATCCCCCCGGGGCCACGCCGATGTAGTACGAAACGAACAGGCCCGTCATAATATCGACGACGCTGAAAAAGATGGAAAACAGAAGCGTGATTTTAAAGCCCCTGCCGAGCTGCAGGGCCGTGGCAACCGGAAGCGCGATCATCGAGCTGAGCACCAGGACCCCCACGATCCGGATGGACATGGAAATGGCGGACGCCACAAGGATGGAAAAGACATAGTTGATCAGCCGGACCCTCACACCCGCCACCTTCGCGGCTTCCTCGTCGTACGCGATATACAGCATCTGGTGGTAAAGGAAAATCAAGGCCAGAACGGAAACGGCGCTGAGGATCACCACCATGACCATGTCGAACCGCGTGACGGTCAGGATGCTCCCGAACAGGAAGGAATCCGCGTTGGCGTGCAGCCGGCCCGAGCTGATGATCGTAATGGCGGTGCCCACGCTCAGCGCGAGCACGATCGTCAGGATCAGGTCCGTATATTTTTTGAAATAAGTCCGGAGAAACTCAATGAGGGCACCGCAGACGGATGTAAAGACAAAGGCGCCGAGAACGGGGTTCTGACCGGTCAGCAGTCCGATGGCGACCCCCGCCAGGGACGCGTGGGACAGCGTATCCCCGATCATGGAGTAGCGCCGGAGCACCAGAAAAATGCCGATGCAGGGGCACAGAATGGAAATGAACACGGAAACGAACAGCGCGTTCCGCATAAAGCTATAGTCCAGCATGTTCTTCACCGATCCTGTTCTTTCTGAGATACTCTCCGGCGTACTGGCTGGGCGAGCAGAGATGCCCTTTCCCGCTCACCAGATGATAAATGAGCGTGGAATTGGCGACGGCGGCTTCCAGATTATGTTCCACCGAAACGATCGTGATCTTCCGTTCGCGGTTGATTTTTTTCAAAAAGCCGTAGATTTCCCTCTGGCTGCCGAGGTCCACGCCCGTAGAAGGCTCGTCCAGAATCAGCAGGTCCGGGTCGCCGATCAGGGCGCGGGCGATGAGGACCTTCTGGGTCTGCCCGCCGGAAAGCGTCCCCATCAGGGCGCGGGAAAACGCGGACATGCCCACCCGCCGGAGGCTTTCCGCGGGGATATCCCTGTCCTTCAGCTTCAGGAGCCTGCGGTACGAGTCCAGCATCTCGCGGACCGTAATGGGAAAACCGGAATTGGAAAAATCGTTTTTCTGGGGGACATATCCGATTCTTTCGGCGTGCGTGCGTATGGTCCCGAGCGTCGGCTTCAAAAAATTCAGGATCAGCCGCATCAGCGTGCTTTTGCCGCAGCCGTTCTCCCCCACGACGGAGACATACTCCCCCCGCCTGATCTCGAGATTCATGCCGTCAAGGACATACGGCGGGGACCCCGTGTAGGAAAAATATAAATTTTTTGCCTGTATCATCATCGGTTCCGATCTCCTTTGCTGTCCCGGACAATTTTAGGAATATGAAAAAACGTGCCTGACCGGTTTGCCGCCGACAGCTATTTCTATTATAAATACAAATCGTTCGCATTTGCAAGTTTTTTAAGATTCTGAAGCTTTTTCTTATAATCTCAAAACGGTGTACGGTGTTTCTGCCGTGCGCGGCGTGTCCGGCGGGCCCGGGAGATAAGCTCCGGCCGGGAAACGCTCCAAAAGCACGGTCGCACGATTTTAGCGAATCGCAGGCCGTTTTCCTGCGGAACGCTCAAAAAAATTCCTATCCGGCTTGACAAAGCCGGGTTCCGGAACTATATTGTAAATACAAATGGTTTGCATTTGCAAGTATTTTAAAACCAATGGAGGTTATAAAAATGTTGAAACGGTGTACGGCCCTCCTGCTGTGTGCAGCGGCCGTTCTAAGCGTGGGCCTGTCGGCATGCGGCAGCGGGGCTCCGGGAAGCTCGGAAGCCGGCTCTTCCCTGCCGTCTTCCGGTGCGGCTTCCGCCGAAAGCAAGGCTTCGGGCGGGAAGCTGAAGGTTTCCGTCTCTTTTAACGCCATGAAAGAGTTTACCGAAGCCGTGGGCAAGGAGAAGGTCGAGGTCTCCACCATCATCCCGGCCGGGACGGAGCCCCACGACTTCGAGCCGAAGGCTCAGGACCTGGTTGGCCTGAGCACGGCGAAGGTTTTCGTGTACAGCGGATTCGGGATGGAAGCCTGGGCGGAAAAAGCGGTTCAGTCCGCAAACAACCCGGATCTGGTGACGGTCGAAGCCTCCAAAGGCGCGGAGCCGATCAAAAACACGGATGCTGGGGAAATCAAGGAGCACGGGCAGTACGATCCCCACATCTGGCTGAGCCTGAAAGGCGCCGAGATCGAAGTGAAAAACATCAGGACCGCCCTGGTCAAAGCGGACCCGTCCAATCAGGACTATTATGAAAAGAACTGCAACGATTTTGTTTCGCAGCTGGAAGCTCTGTATACGGAATACAAGAAAAAATTCCAGGCGGCCCCGAAAAAGAGTTTTGTGACCGGGCATGCCGCTTTCGGCTACCTCTGCCGCGATTTCGGGCTGGAGCAGAACAGCGTGGAAGACACCTTCGCCGAGGGCGAACCCAACGCCCAGCAGCTTTCCGAGCTGGTGCAGTACTGCAAACAGCATAAAGTGACGACCATCTTCGCGGAAGACATGGCAAGCCCCGACGTTTCCAAGACGCTGGCCCAGGAAGTCGGCGCAAAAGTCGAAACCATCTACACCGTCGAAGGCGAGGAAGAGGGCAGGACCTATCTGGAACGGGTAAAAAGCGACCTGGACAAGATCGACGCCAGCCTGGAAGAAAAAGGCTGAAACGGAAAACAAACAGCCATGCGGAAAATCCGCCCGGACGGGCGGGATCGGGAAAAGGGCTTTCACGGAATGTGAGGCCCTTTTCCCGATCCCGGAACCTGTCCGGCGGGAACGGCTGACCCTGAAAAAGAAATCCACGCAAAAGGAAGGATGCCCATTGATTCGACCTGTACCGATCACCGTTTTAACCGGCTATCTCGGGTCGGGAAAAACGACCGTCATCAACCACATATTAAACAACCAGTCCGGCCTGAGGGTCGCCGTGATTGTCAACGACATGGGCGAAGTCAACATCGACGCCGCCCTGATTGAAAAGGGAAACGCCGTTTCGCAGAGCGACGACAGCCTGGTTCCCCTTTCCAACGGCTGCATCTGCTGCACGCTGCGGGCGGACCTGATCCGCCAGGTGGCCCGGCTGGTAAAGGCAAACCGCTACGATTATATCCTGATCGAGGCCAGCGGAATCTGCGAGCCGCTCCCCATCGCGCAGACGCTTACCCTGATGGACGGAAGCATCGGAAACGGCCGCCTGCCGAAGCTGTGCAGGCTCGACACCATCGCGACGGTCGTGGATGCCTGCCGTCTGGAAACGGAATTTTTAGAAGGGGCGTCGCTTCTTCGGCCCGGCGATCTGGGCGAGGACGATATTTGTCAGCTTCTGGTCCAGCAAATTGAATTCTGCAACGTCATCATCTTAAACAAGACCGATCTGGTCCGGGAGCCGCAGCGGAACCGCATCGAGGCGATTCTCCGGAAATTGCAGCCTTCCGCCAATATCATCCGCACGGAGCACGGAAAAATCGACCCGCGGGACATTCTGAACACACAGCTGTTCCATTTCCAGGAAGCGTGCCGGGCCCCGGGGTGGGTGCAGGAGCTGGAAAAGGCAAAAAACGGCGAAAAAGAGGGCGAAGAAGCGGAGTACGGCATCAACTCCTTCGTCTACGACCGAAGGCTTCCCTTCGATGCCCAAAAATTTTCAAAATGGCTGAAGCACTGGCCGAAAAAGGTCGTGCGATGCAAAGGAATCGTCTGGGTTTCCAACCATAACGACACCGTGTTCCTGTTTGAGCAGGCCGGGCAGTCCACCGACATGACACCGTTCGGCCGCTGGATCGCATCCGGAACGAAATACGAGCAGCAAAGGGCTCCGGCGAAAGATCCGGGCGCTAAAAGAGACTGGGACCCAGAAGTCGGGGACCGCAAAATTCGTCTGGTTTTCATCGGAATCCGCCTCGACCCGGAAACGATCTGCGCTTCCCTGGACCGGTGCCTCTGCGGGAAGGCAAAATAACGGCGGCCCGGCCCGCGGCTTCCGCCCCGGCCGGGCTACTTCTTCCACTGCGCCGGGCGGACGGTGCGGACAGGGTGGACCGCCTCTGTGCGCGTGAACAGGATGGCCGCCACCGCCGCCGTAAACGGAATGGTGAACAGCATTCCGAGGCTTCCGATCAGGGACTGGAGCAGCTCAATGACGATCTCTTCCTGGTTGAGGAGCTGGAAGAGAGGGTAACGGGACGCGCCGTAGATCAGGACCATGACCAGGCTGCTGCCGATATACGCAAGGATCAGGGTGTTGGCCATCGTTCCCATAATATCCCGCCCGATGCGGAGCCCGGATCGGAGGAGCCCCTGTTTGGTCACGGTTTTTTCCCGCCGGATTTCATCCAGGGAAGAGGCGATCGACATGGCCACATCCATAACGCTCCCCAAAGCGCCGATGGTCACCATGGCGAAAACGACGCCTTTCAGGTTCAGCCGGTTCTGGCCGAATATCTGGATGAGACGCGAGGTCTCGTCATTATAGGAACCGGTCAGCTTCATGGCCGTTTCCATGAACCGGTAAAGCACTCCGGAAAAGACAACCCCGCCGGTGCAGCCGACGGCCGCCGCGAAGCTTTTCCGGTTCAGTCCGCCCGTGAGGGCAAAGGAAACCCCAATGATCGAAACGCAGACGACGGCGGTCGCCGCATAGATGTTCGCCCCTGTAAGGAGAAAGGGAAGATACACATAGAACAGCGCGAGGCAGGTAAAGGCAAGCGACAGGACCGTGCTCAGCCCTTTCCAGCCGCCCAGCGCCAAAACGGACGCGGCGAAAACGGAAACGAGAATGGCTATCTGCCCGATTCTGTCGTAATTTTCAAACGCCCAATCGGCGGCGCCGTCCGCGGAAAGCTTCCCCAGCACGACCCGGTCGTCCACCTTTACCATAACGGGCATGGCGTTGTTGTTCTTATAAACATACTGCGTGGCCGGCACGGAAGCGCCCTTTTGCTCCCCCGCCGTAATCACGGCATGAAACCGGACGATATTGGTCGCGCCATCGGTGGGATTGGGCTGCACCGAATCGATTTTGACCACCGTGGCAAAAACCTGGTTTTCCAGCTGCGATTCATAGTCCGTGACCGTCAGGTCCATGGGGCGGGACGAGGCAACCCGGTGGCCGACAATCAGGAATGCGGCGGCAAACAGAAGAATCCAAAAATAGTTTCCGGCATTTTTTCGACCTGCTTTCCGATTGATCTGCATCATCCCCTTCCTAAGAATCTTATGAAGCCGGCAAAGAGGATATGCCTTCTTCGGGACGGCCCGTTCCCCGCAACCTTGACAGGCGATGCCCGGGCGGGTATAATTGAGTCGCAAACGGTTCTTATTCTCATTCGATGGGAGGGGGATACCGATTTGAAAAATAAAACCGACCGCCGGGAAGACCTGAAACGGAAGGGACTGAAAAGCACCAGACACCGGACGGCGATTCTGGAGATTCTGGAAAAGCGGACGCAGCCGGCAACGGCCGAGCAGGTCTTTTTCGAGCTGAACCGGGCTGGAATCTCAACCAGCCTGTCGACGGTCTACCGGGAACTGGACCGCCTGGTGAACAAGAATCTGGTCGTCCAGGTAAAATTGAACGAAAGCAAAAAAGCCCTTTACGAATACAACCGGATGATTCACAAGCATTACCTGGTGTGCCTGGGATGCAAAAAGATGATTTCCCTCGATACCTGTCCCCTGAAAGCCTATGAAAAGCAACTGGAAGAACAGACCCATTTCCGGATTACGGACCATAAGCTGAACCTGTACGGGTACTGCCCCGAGTGCCAGGCAAAAGGCCTGCCGCATAAGGGATGAACGGTTTTTCTCCGGCATTTTTGAAACGGTACGATGCATAAAAAGGACCCGTCCTTCGCTTAACGCCGGACTGTTCCCCGACGGGCAGACAAAGAAATAAAAGCCTTGTCAATAGGTGGGATTTAAGCGGCCTTGCTCCGGATTTCAGACGGAGTGAGGCCGTCTTTCAAGTTAATGCGTTAATTGTAAAACTGCATATATTCAGCCACTGCCTGTTCCACTTCGGCGCGGCAGGAAAATTTCATCCGGTGCAAACATTGTCTTGAGCGTTCCAAAGAAATTTTCCATAGCGGCATTGTCGTAAGGGCATCCGGGGCTGGACATTGACGGCCGAAAATGGTACTCCTGACCCAAGCCAAAGTATGCTTGCAAAGTGTATTGAGACCCTTGGTCGCTGTGGAGGGCAAGTCCACCGGCGACCTTCTCTTTTTGCAAGGCATCCCGGATGGTATCCGTCACCAATGAGGCGGTCATGTCATTTCCGATGCGGTAGGACAAGGCCATTTTGCCGCACAGGTCTACTGCTGCACATAGATACAGCATCCCTTTTGCAGTAGGCAGTAGAGATATAGGTAACATCCGTAACCCAGAAGTGATTGGGCAGCGGCTGCTCAAAAGCTCTTTGTAATAGATTCGGATGTTTATGTACGGCTTGTTTGCCATGCACATAGGGTCGGCGACGGCGTACTTGCGAAAGCACCTCTTTTCTTCCGTCCCCGGCATTTTCGGGTAAAAAGTGGTACGAATGCACCGGGCGCCGCGGAAAGGGAGCGCCTTTCCTTCCCATACGCCGGATTTTTCCTTTTTCCCCACGGATTTCTCCGGGAAAGATAGGAACTATCTTTTTTATAGTATCGCGGTGTCCGGATGCCGGGCCGAAGGCTGTTCGGGAAAAAGATTTCCCCGAATATTTTCCCGGTTCGTTTGGCAGAATAACATTAAAGTTTTACCGGAAGGAAGATCGATTCGATTGACTGTTTCAAAAGCCGAATACAAAAAAATGGCGCAGAAGGCGTCGCCGGCTTCCACCTATGCCAAGGACATGCTGCTGGCGTTCGTGTTCGGCGGCGGCATCTGCACGCTGGGCCAATGTTTTCTGGACCTTTACCTCTACCTGAAACTGGATGAGAAAACCGCCGGCGCCTTCGTTTCCATCACGCTGATCGCCCTGACTGCCGTGCTGACCGCCGCGCGCGTCTACGACAACATCGCCAAATACGGCGGGGCCGGGATGATCGTGCCCATCACCGGCTTCGCAAACTCCGTCGTCTCGCCGGCCATGGAATTCAAAAGCGAGGGGTTCGTGCTGGGGATCGGCGCAAAGATGTTCGTCATCGCCGGGCCGGTCCTGGTTTACAGCACTGCGGCGTCGATCCTGTACGGATTGATCCTGTGGTTTTTCCATCTATATTGACCGCTAAGGAAAGGAAGACGAAACCATGCCCTCACGAGTTGGCAAATATACCATTCAGCTTCAGACAAACCCCGCTGTTCTGGGGTACGCCGCGGTCGTCGGCAAGAAAGAGGGCGAAGGGCCCTACGGTCAGGCTTATGACCAGTGCCATGCCGACACGACGCTGGGGGAAGCGAGCTGGGAAAAGGCGGAAAGCCGCCTCCAGAACGAGGCGGTCCATATTGCCCTCCACAAGGCCAACCTGAACAACACGGACGTCAACTGCATCTTCGCGGGCGACCTTCTGAACCAGTGCATTTCATCCACGTTCGGCCTGCGCAGCCTCGACATCCCGTTCCTGGGGCAGTTCGGCGCCTGCTCCACCATGGCGCAGACGCTCGCGGTCGCCTCGCTGTTCGTGGAATCCGGCGCGGCCGTGCGCGCGGTCGCGGTGACCTCTTCCCATTTCTGCTCCGCGGAACGGCAGTACCGTTACCCGCTGGAGTACGGCGGCCAGCGCTCCCCCACCGCCCAGTGGACGGCGACGGCGGCGGGTTCGGTGATCCTCGGGACGCGCAGCCAGTATCCGACGGCCAGCATCGGCCTGCAGGCCGTCACGTTCGGCAGGATCGTGGACTACGGCATCAAGGACGCCGCCAACATGGGCGCCGCCATGGCCCCGGCGGCGGCCAGCACGCTGATCGACTACTTTAACGACACCGGGACGAACCCGCAGGACTACGACCTGGTGCTGACGGGCGACCTCGGCCTCGTGGGAAGCAGCCTCCTCGACGACCTGATGCAGCGGGAGGGAAAGGACATCCGCTCCGTCCACAACGACTGCGGCCTGATGATCTACGACCGCGAAAAGCAGGACGTCCACGCCGGGGGTTCCGGCTGCGGATGCAGCGCGGCGATCCTGTGCTCCACGATTCTCCAGCAGATGGACGCGGGAAAGCTCCACAA
The DNA here is from genome assembly GCA_022650455.1 of Oscillospiraceae bacterium. Lineage (GTDB taxonomy): Bacteria > Bacillota > Clostridia > Oscillospirales > Acutalibacteraceae > Thermocaproicibacter. The sequence goes on along the minus strand of JALCPO010000002.1, from coordinate 44,900 downwards.
GGTCCTGTTCCTGGGAACCGGCGCCCTGATGTCGCCCACCTCTTCGCAGCAGGGCGAAAGCATCCCCAGCGTGGCGCATCTGGTTTATCTGAAATCGTGATACGGCCCGGAACGGAAGGCAGAAAAAAGGCAGGCCGCCGCGCGGCGGCCTGCCGGAAAAGATTGTTCCGTTAAAAAGCTTTTTTGAGGGGAGCGAGGTCCAGGCGGTCGGCACAGCCGTTCAGGAACCCGGAAAGCTCCGTCAGGATGGTCCGGACCCCGCCTTTGCTGTCGCTCTCCACATTCAAGGGCATAATGGGGTCGTGGACGCTCAGCCGGAGCAGGAACCACCCGTCGCCGTGCGCCCGGTCCAGAGAAACCCGCACGCCTTCAAAATTGTCCGGCGCGATGGCCCAGCCCGGCTGTTTTGCGGCGTAGTCCGCCAGCCCGGCGATTATGCCTTCCCCGGCTTTGCGGAAATCCTCCGGCCGGATGGGGAAGCGCAGCTCCACGGCCTCCGCCGGCTCCTTCAGGGGCGCCAGCAGGTCTTCCAGCGTTTTGCCCTGCGCGCGGAGCTGCGCGGACTTGATGATGATCTTCGTTACGAGATAGGCGCCGTCGTCCAGAAAATAGTTTTCCTTCATGGCGGCGTGGCCGGACGTCTCGATCGCCAGCGGGCAGGAAACGCCTTCTTTGTTCAGGCGCACCGCCTCGTTGATGACGTTGCGGTAGCCGCGCTTGAAGCGGCGGTGTTTCCCGCCCAGCGTTTTTTCGATGTATTCCTTCAGGCCGGACGAGGTGATGGAGTCCGTCACGACCGTGCCGCCGGGGCAGTTTTCCAGCGCGATGGCGGAAGCGATCGCCACGAGGCGGTTGCGGTTGATCTCGTCGCCCTTCGCGTCCACGGCGCCGCCGCGGTCCACGTCGGTGTCGAAAATGACGCCGAGGTCCGCCCCGGCCTTGACGACCGCCCCACAGACGGATTTCATCGCCGTTTCGTTTTCCGGGTTGGGGATGTGGTTCGGGAAACGGCCGTCGGGCTCCAGGAACTGGCTGCCGGAAACGTCGGCTCCCAGCGGGGCCAGAACGTCCCGGGCGTAAAAGCCGCCGGCGCCGTTGCCCGCGTCCACCACAATGTGGAACCCCGCGAGCGGATGCTCGTAGTCCCTCGCGTTTACGCCTTTCCGGACGACGCCGCGCAGGCGTTCGCAGTACTGCTTCATGTAGTTGAGTTTTTCGACGCTCCCGGCTGCGGCGGCCGGCTTGTCCCCGTCCTGCGCGTGCTGCAGGATCGCCACGATGTCCGGCCCGTCGAGGCCGCCCGCGCGGGTGAAGAATTTCAGCCCGTTGCGCTGGAACGGATGGTGGCTCGCGGTGATCTGCACCGAGCCGTCGCAGGCGAGGTCCTGCGTCACCATGAACATGGCGGGAGTCGAGGAAAGCCCGCAGTCCAGCACATGGACGCCGGCCGCGGTCAGCGCGGCCACAACATCCGAGCGGATCCGCCCGGCGGAGATGCGGGGGTCGTGCCCCACCGCCACGGTCAGCGCGGGAACGGCCTTTTTCTCATGCGCGGAAAGCCACAGGGCAAAACCGTCCGTCATTTTGGCGATGGCCGCGTCCGTCAGGTTCACTGTTTCACCGGGAACGCCTTCGCTCGCCACCCCGCGGATATCCGTGCCGCTTTTGAACTGTTGCCACTCTTTTGTCAGCAATGTACTTAACCCCTTCCATTTTTCGGATTCCCGGGCCGCTCCGCCCGGCCTTTTTCTTATAGTATATACCGGAACGCCGGCGGAATGAAAATCAAATGGAAAACAAAGGTGAATTTATGGCAAATTTAATTGAGATGCGCGGGCTTTCCAAGGTCTACCGCATGGGCGGCGGCGAAGTCTATGCGCTGCGGGATATTTCGCTGGACGTGGCGGAAGGGGAATTTCTGGCGATCGTCGGCCCTTCCGGCTCCGGAAAATCCACGCTGATGAACATCATCGGCTGCCTTGACACGCCGACCTCCGGCCGGTACCTGCTCGGGGGCGAGGATGTGTCCGGCCTGAGCGAAAAGAGGCTGACCCGCATCCGCAACCGGGAAATCGGGTTTATTTTCCAGAGCTTCAACCTCATCGGCAGCCAGAACGCCCTGGAAAACGTGGAGCTCCCTCTGCTGTACCGCGGCGTGGACCGCGCCGAGCGCCGCCGCCTCGCGGAAGAAGCGCTCCGCAAGGTGGGGCTTGCGGGCCGGATGACCCACCGCCCCGCCCAGATGAGCGGCGGCCAGCAGCAGCGCGTCGCCATCGCGCGCGCCATCGCAGCAAAGCCCCCGATCATCCTGGCGGACGAGCCGACCGGGAACCTCGACTCCAAGTCGGGCGCGGAAATCATGCGGATCCTGCACAGCCTCGGGGACGCCGGCAGAACGGTCGTGCTCATCACGCACGACGACGGGATCGCCCGGGAAGCCGACCGCATCGTCCGCCTGAGCGACGGATGCCTGGAAAACGGCGTTCTCCGCCGCGAGGCGTGCCTGCGGGCCTGAGGGATCCGGGGTGCAAACGATCCCCGAAAAAGTCCGGGAAAATTTGTCAGTTCCGCCATGCCGGCATCGATTGACAACGGGGCCCGTTATGCTATAATAAAGCCGGCAGAATATTCCGCTGCTTAATTATAACGCATCACGGAACAAACCGAAGGAGGAGTTAAAATGCCGTCATCTCCCATTGAACTGCATGAAATTGACGTACCGGGATTTTTGAAGGTTCTCGACGAGTGCAAGGGAAATGTGTTTCTTGTCACGCGCGAGGGCGACCACATCAACCTGAAAAGCAAGCTTTCCCAGCTGGTCGGCCTGACCAAGCTGATCGAGGGCGGCAAAATTGCCGAAGCGTTCATTATCTGCGAAAATCCGGAAGACGAGTCGAAGCTCTTCCGCTTCAACCTTTTCGGCGAAAAAGGCAAAAGCCCGAAATAAAACGGCTCTTGCCGGGCAGCAAAGCGGCCGGGACGGGAAATCCGTTCCGGCCGCCTGTTTTTATTTTTCTTCGTTGAAAAACTTTTCCCAGTCAAAATCGCTTTTCGCGCCATCCACCGGTTTTGCCTGGGCTTTTTCGGAGTAACGGTTTTGTTCCGGCGGTTTCGTGGCGCCGCCGGCAGAAGGCTTTGGTCCCGGCTTCGGGCGGGGCGGAAGCGGCTTTGTGGCGTCGTCGGACGAACCGTGCCCCGGCGTCCGGCGCGCGTCCCCGAGGCCGCCTAAAGCGTCGTCGTGCCTTCTGCCGTCGCTGTAAGAGCTGACATCGGTAAAGGTCATGGTGTCGTCCTTCGCGTTCTTTCGGGGACCGCCGGGGCCGCCCTTTCCCCCGCCCTTGCCCTTATGGATAAACTGGAGGTAGACAAAGACACCGACCCCGGCGAGGCCGAGGACGATCAAAGCGATGCCGATCGCGAAAAGGGAAGAGAAGCCTCCGGCCGCCGGGGCCGCGGAAGAAGCCTGAGAAGACGCCGAGCTGGCCTCGGACTCTTCCGAAGACAAAAGGGAGCCCCAGTCCTGCGAAGCGAGGGCGTCCGGGTCGCTGACGGCGTCGCCCGCCTCGTTGGCCGCCTGGTTGACGGCGCTTTCATTCGTATTGACGGAAGCGGCGGATTTTGTCGGCGCTTCCGCAACCGGCGACCATTTCGCCGTGAGGGTCGTGTCGTGGTCGATCGGCATCGAGCCGTCGACCTCCGTGCCGTTCATCGTCCACCCCATGAATTTATAGCCCTTTTTGGACGGCGTCTTGAATTCCGAAACGGTCGTCCCTTTTTTAAATTTGCCGCTGCTTTGCATCCCCCTGCCGCCGTTCAGGTTAAAGACGACCGTGACGTCCGAATTTTTCGGTTCATGGGTTACGGCGGGAGCTTTAGAAGGCGGTTCGCTTGGTGCGCTGGACGAACTGGAATTGGATGAACTGCCGGATGCGTCGCTGGAAACGCCATCCTTGGCAAAAGCCGCAATACTGAAGGCCGAGACGCAGAAGGCCGCTATAAGGGTAAGCACTATGTATTTTTTGGCTTTTTTGCCCATTTTGCTCATCGTTCCATTTCCTTTCAGCCACGAAAAGTATTTTTATCATACCACAAAATCCGCCGTTCATGCAACGGAAAAGGACCGCTGCTCCGCCCGGAAAAAGCGGGCCGGAAATCCACGCCCCGGGAAGCCGCGCTCCAACTGGTGACAAATTAATGTATCATAAAACGCAGAAAATTTCAATTCCATAAATATGAACAAAGTATGAAAACACGGGCTTCCCCCGCCGGGGCGGATGCGGGTTCAAAGGGAATTCTCCGCTTCCGGCCCCTCGGGCGGCTCCTGCGCGGCCAGCACGTCCCGCACCAGCGCATCGAGCTGGGCGCGGCTTTCGAGCTGTCCCGCGCGGCGGCGGAACCCGGCGGCCCCGCGCAGGCCTTTCAGGTACCACGCGACGTGCTTGCGCGCCTCGTTCATCGCGCGGCGCTCCCCCTTGTAGCGGCACATGAGGTCGATGTGGCGCACCATCACGAGCATGCGCTCATACACGCCGGGCGGCGGGACGATGCGGCAGGACTCGGTCAGGTAACTGTTGATCTGCCGGAAAATCCACGGGTTGCCGAGCGCCGCGCGGCCGACCATCACGGCGTCGCAGCCGGTCTGCTCCAGCATCTGCGCGGCGGACTGCGCGCCCGTCACGTCGCCGTTGCCGATCACCGGGATTCTGACGGCCTGTTTCACTTTGCGGATGATATCCCAGTCGGCGGGCGGCGCGTACATCTGCGAACGGGTACGCGCGTGGACCGCCACGGCCGCCGCCCCCGCGCTCTCGCAGGCGGCGGCGACCTCCGCCGCGTTGACCGATTTTTCGTCCCACCCCGCGCGGATTTTCACCGTGACCGGGACGGGAACCGCCGCCGCGACGGCGGCCACAAGTTCGCCGCAGAGCTGCGGGTTCCTCATCAGGGCACTGCCCGCGCCGGGGCCGGTGATCTTCGGGGCGGGGCAGCCCATGTTGATGTCGACCGCGTCGGGCGAAAAAGCCATCGCCTTTTCGGCCGCCCGCGCCATGACGTCCGGCTCGGAGCCGAAAATCTGAATGGCGGCGGGGCGGGCCGCGTCCCCGAGCTCCATCAGTTCCCGCGTCTTTCTGTCGCCGAACTCCAGCGCCTTCGCGCTGACCATCTCGCTGACGGTGTACGCGGCCCCCAGGCGCGCGCAGATTTCCCGGAACGCCCGGTCGCCCGCACCCGCCATCGGCGCGAGGACGGCCCTGCCGTTCAGAGTAAGGCTTCCGATTTGTAAATTCATTGTTAACATCCTTGATTTTTCTACCATAATAAAAGCGGAACCGGTATAATACAAAAGAAACGGGAACGATTCCCGGCCGGACGGCGCGGATCCTTACTATTATAGCACTTATTTTTTTCCGCCGGAAGTGCTATAATACTTCCATAACTTGCAAGCGGGGGAACACGATGAAATTATTGGTATTGGACGGCAACAGCATCCTGAACCGGGCGTTTTACGGGATCCGCCTGCTGACCACGAAGACGGGCCTCTACACCAACGGCATTTACGGCTTTCTGACGATCTTCCACCGCCTTCTGACCGAGACAAGCCCGGACGCGGTCGCCGTCGCCTTCGACATGAAAGCCCCCACCTTCCGGCACAAGGCATACGCTGGCTACAAGGCGAACCGCAAGGGCATGCCGCCGGAGCTTGCCCAGCAGATGCCGACGCTCAAGGAGCTGCTCACGCTGCTCGGCTACCGCCTGGTGGAGTGCGAGGGCTACGAGGCCGACGATATTCTCGGCACGCTGGCGAAAACCTGCGAGGACGGCGGCTGCGAGTGCGTGCTCGCCACCGGCGACCGCGACAGCCTGCAGCTTGTCGGCCCGCACGTGACCGTGCGCCTTGCCTCCACCAAAATGGGGCAGCCGCAGGTCACGGTCTACGACGAGGCGAAAATCCGGGAAGATTACGGCGTCGCCCCGAAGGAAATGATCGAGATCAAGGCGCTTCAGGGCGACTCGTCCGACTGCATCCCCGGCGTGGCGGGGATCGGCCCCAAAGGGGCCGGGCAGCTCATCCAGGCCTACCACAACATTGACGCGATCTATGAGCGCCTTGATTCGCTGGAGATTCGGGACGGCCTGCGCAAAAAGCTGGCCGACGGAAAGGAAAGCGCCTTCCTGAGCCGCGAGCTCGGAACCATCCGCACCGACGCGCCCATCGACACCGATTTAAAATCCTATCTTCCCCAAAAGCGCGACGCTTCCGCCGCGGCCCGGCTGATGGCGAAGCTGGAATTCTTCAAGCTGATGGAAAAGCTCGGCTTGGACGCCCCCGAAGAACCGCCGGCGACCGCCGCGACGGAGGCGGCCGCCGTATCGCTCGCCGAAGGAGCCGACGGGGCCGGGCTGCTCCCGGCCCTGAAGCAGGCGGGCCGGGCGGATTTTACCGCAAAGCTGGAACAGGGCGGGATCGTCTCCCTGACCGTAAATTCCGCCGGGAAAATCCATACCGTGGGGGACGCGGACATCATCCGCGCGGTCCTCGCGGACAAAACCATCCGCAAAAACACGCACGACGTCAAGCCGCTGTACGCGGCGCTGGACGCGCGGGGCGGGGAGCTTTCCGGCCCGGTGTTCGACACCATGCTGGCCGGGTACCTGCTGAACCCGTCCGCCTCGGGCTACGAGCCGCTCCGTCTCGCGCGGGAATACGGCGTCCCCGTCCCGGGCGGGCTGCCCGAGGAAGCGTCGGCCGCCGCGGTGATGCCCGCCCTTGCGGATGCGTTGGAAAAGAAGATTGCCGAAAACAGCCAGACCGACCTTCTGAACCGCATCGAGATCCCGCTCGCGCAGGTGCTGGCGCGCATGGAAAACGTCGGCTTCGCCGTGGACGCCGACGGAATCCGGGCGTTCGGCAAGGCGCTGGACGGGAAGATCGCCGAGATCCAGCGGCAGGTTTACGACGCGGTCGGCTATGAGTTCAACATCAACTCGCCGAAGCAGCTCGGCGAGGCCCTGTTTGAAAAGCTGGGCCTTCCGCACGGGAAAAAGACGAAAACGGGGTGGTCCACCAGCGCCGCCACGCTCGAAAAGCTCCAGTACGAAAGCCCGGCCGTCGAGCTCGTCCTCGCCTACCGCACACTGGCGAAGCTGAAGTCCACTTACTGCGACGGGCTCCTCAAGGTCATCGCGCCGGACGGGAGGATTCACTCCAGCTTCAACCAGACGGAAACGCGCACCGGGCGCATCAGCTCCACGGAGCCGAACCTGCAGAACATCCCGGTGCGCACGGACCTCGGCCGCGAGATGCGCCGGTTTTTCATCGCCCGCCCCGGCTGGGTCCTGGTGGACGCCGACTACTCGCAGATTGAGCTGCGCGTCCTCGCCCACGTGGCCGACGACAAGAACATGATCCAGGCGTTCCTCGGCCACGACGACATCCACCGCCGGACGGCGGCGCAGGTTTTCCATATGCCGGAGCAGATGGTCACCCCGCTGATGCGCAGCCGCGCGAAGGCCGTCAACTTCGGCATTGTGTACGGCATCGGGGCGTTTTCCCTCTCGCGGAACATCCACGTTTCCATGCGGGAAGCGAAGCAGTATATCGCCGACTACCTCGCTCACTTCTCCGGCGTGGACGAATACATGAAGCGCGTGGTGGAGGACGCGAAGCGGAAGGGCTATGTGGAGACGATGTTCGGCCGCCGCCGCTACCTGCCTGAGCTTGTCAGCTCCAACCACAACCTGCGGGCGTTCGGGGAGCGCGTCGCGCGCAACATGCCGATTCAGGGAACCGCCGCGGACATCATCAAAATCGCCATGATCCGCGTGGAAAAGCGCCTGAAGCGGGAAAAGATGCAGTCCCGCCTGATCCTGCAGGTGCACGACGAGCTCATCGTGGAGTCTCCGGAAGGCGAAGCGGAGAAAGCCGCTTCCCTGCTGACCGAGGAAATGCAGGGCGCCGTGTCCCTCTCCGTGCCGATGACCGCCGAGGCGAAAATCGGGAAAACCTGGTACGAGGCGAAGGCATGAGCATCTTCGCCTGCCCCGTCTGCGGCGGCCGCCTGGAAAAGCGCGGAAAGGAATTCGTCTGCTCCGGCGGCCATACCTACGACATCGCATCCGAGGGATATGTCTACCTGCTCCCGCCCAACAAAAAGCACTCCAAAATGCCGGGCGACGACCGGCGGATGGTCGCTTCCCGCCGCCGGTTCCTCGAATCCGGCGGCTACCGGATTTTCAGCGACGCTCTGAACCGGCTGGCCCGCGAGTTTCTTCCCGCGGAACACCCCGTGATCCTCGACGCGGGCTGCGGCGAGGGATATTACACCGGCCGGCTGGCGCGGTCCCTCGCGGAACATTCCGTCCGCGCCGCAGTTTACGGGTTCGACATCTCGAAGTTCGCGGTGAAGGCGGCGGCAAAAAGATACCGGGACATTTCCTTCGCGGTCGGCAGCATGTTCGGGATTCCCGTCCTGGACGGGGCGGCGGACCTGGTGACGAACGTGTTCGCCCCCATCGTTCCGGAAGAGCTTTGCCGCGTTGCGAAGCCGGGCGGGGTGATGATCCTCGCCGTGCCGGGCGAGCGGCATCTGTACGGCCTGAAAAGGGTCCTGTACGACCGGCCGTACGAAAACGAGCGCCGGGACACGGAATACCCCGGCTTCGCCTTTCTCCGGCGCGTTCCCGTGCGGGGAAGCATCCACACGGAAGACCCGGAAATCATGCGGAGCCTGTTTGCCATGACGCCCTATTGCTGGAAAACCCCGAAAGAGGGCTGCGAACGGCTGTGGAAAGCGAAAAGCCTTGACACCGAGACCGGGTTTGATTTTCTGATTTACCGAAAGGCGGCGAAACCATGAGCAAACGGAAAGCGTTCGTCCATTTCGTCACGGCGGAAAACGTCCTGTTCCTCGCTGCGGCCACCATGCTGGCGTTCGCCGCGCGCGTCCGGTTTTTCCCGTTCGAGTCCGGCGACTACCACCAGTTCCTGCAGGGCTGGTTCTCTGTGCTGAAGGAGGGCGGAGGCCTTGCCGCCCTGGGACAGAACATTGGCGACTACATGCCTCCCTATTTCTATCTGCTGGCGCTGCTCACCTATCTGCCGGTGCGGGACCTTTACCTCATCAAACTGCTTTCGTTCGTGTCCGACATCGTCATGGCCTGCTTCGCCATGCGGCTCGTACGCCTGAAATACAAGGAGTTCTGGGGCGAGATCACCTACGCCGTCGTGCTGCTGCTGCCGAGCGTCGTGCTGAATTCCGCCGCCTGGGGGCAGTGCGATTCCATTTACACCGCCGCGCTTCTCGCCTGTGTCTACTACCTGACCGCCAACCGGCCGAACGCGGCCGTCACGGCGTTCTCCATCGCGTTCGTGTTCAAGCTCCAGGCGGTTTTTCTCGCGCCGTTTCTGCTTTTAATGCTGCTCCGGCACAAAATCCGGTGGCGCAGCCTGCTGATCGTCCCGGCGGTCTACATCCTCGCAATTCTTCCGGCCGCGGCGATGGGCCGCAATTTCGGTGACCTGCTGACCGTCTATTTCCGGCAGGCGCGGCAGTACAGCGACATCTCCATGTACCTGCCCAACCTCTCCGTCTGGTACCCGAAGGACACGCCGGTGGCCGCCGGAACCGCCATCGCCGTTCTCGCCGTCCTCGCTTCCCTGGCCGTGGTCCTGCTGTTCCACCGGCTGGAGTTCGACCTCACGGACGAAATGATCGTCTCCCTCGCGCTGCTCTCGGTGCTTTTCGTTCCGTACGTCCTGCCGTACATGCACGAGCGCTATTTTTACCCCGCGGACATTCTGGCCGTGATCTACGCCTTTTACTTTCCGGAAAAATTCTACATTCCCATCCTCACGGTTCTCAGCTCCACCTATGTGGTCTGCCATAACCTGTTCCACGCGCATTTCATCAATATCAAAGTCCTTTCGGTCCTGATGCTCTGCTGCCTGCTGTGGGTCAGCGTCAGCACCGTCTACCTGGCCCGCGACGAAAAGATCGAGAAGGTGGTGCGCCGCCGGTGGCTGAGCTGAACATCGTCCGGATGGCAGAGCGCCACCTGGACGCCCTCGCCGCGCTGGAGCGCATCTGTTTTTCGGAGCCGTGGACGCGCGCCGGCCTTGCCGCGGAGCTGAACCGGGCGGAAGCGGTTTTCGCCGTCGCCGAGCTGGGCGGCCGGACGGCCGGGTACGCGGGGATGCACTGTGTGCTGGACGAATGTTACGTGGACAACGTCGCCGTTTTCCCGCAGCACCGGCGGGCGGGGATCGCCCGGGCGCTGATGCGGCACCTGATCGGCCGCGCAAGGGCCAGGCGCGCGTCTTTTCTCACGCTGGAAGTGCGTGTTTCCAACGCCGGGGCGATTGCGCTGTACCGAACACTCGGCTTCCGCGAAGCGGGCCGGCGCCGGGGCTTTTACCGCCGCCCGGCGGAAGACGCGCTGATCTTAACGCTGTTCTTGTCCGGCGGGCCGGTTTCGGCGCTTAAAACCAAAACCGGCCCGCCGGAAGCGGACAAGCCTGAAACAAACCAAGGGGAACCAGTCATGAAAATACTCGGAATCGAAAGTTCCTGCGACGAAACCGCCGCGGCCGTCGTGGAAAACGGCCGCACCGTGCTCTCCAGCGTGGTGGCATCGCAGGTGGACGAACATAAACTGTACGGCGGCGTCGTGCCGGAAATCGCTTCCCGCCGCCACTGCGAGGCGATCGTCGGCGTGGTGCAGAAGGCCCTCGACGACGCAGGAACCGGTTTGGACGGAATCGACGCCGTCGCCGTCACCTACGCGCCCGGGCTCATCGGCGCGCTCCTTGTGGGGGTCAATTTTGCGAAGGGGCTTTCGCTTTCCGCCGGGAAGCCCCTCGTGCCGGTGCATCACCTCCGTTCGCATATCGCCGCGAACTACATCGCTTTCCCGGAGCTGGAGCCGCCGTTCCTGTGCCTCGTGGTCTCCGGCGGGCACACCCATATCGTCGAGGTCCTGGGCTACACGGAGCTGCGCGTCCTGGGGCGCACCCGCGACGACGCGGCGGGCGAGGCGTTCGACAAAGCCGCGCGCGCCATGGGCATCCCGTACCCGGGCGGCGTGGAGCTGGATAAAATCGCCGAAAGCGGAAACGCTAAAGCCTATCGGCTTCCCCGTCCTTCCGTGGACGGCTCGCCGTACGACTTCAGCTTTTCCGGGCTGAAAACGAACGTCATCAACCAGATCCACAACGCGCGGCAGCGCGGCGAAACCCTCCATGTGCCGGACCTCGCCGCCTCGTACCGCCAAGCCGTCGTGGACTGCCTGACCCGGAACTTTTTCGCCGCCGCGCGCGACACCGGCGCGAAAAAGCTCGCCATCGCGGGAGGTGTGTCCGCAAACGCCCTGCTGCGCCGCACGCTGGAAAGCGAGTGCGCGAAGCGGGGGCTGGAGTTTTACCGCCCGCAGCTGCGCTACTGCGGGGACAACGCCGCCATGGTGGGCGCGCAGGGGTACTACGAGTTTCTCGCCGGGCATACGGCGGGCCCCGACCTGAACGCCAGGGCCGAAATGCCCATTGAATCGAATTGATTTTTGCATAATGGATTCGTGTAAAATTCATAAGTAAAAACGGCGCACCGCCGCTCCCCGCGGGGGCGCGATTGATATAAATTTCTGCTAAAAGTTTATTAATTTCACGTTACCGGCATTGAATCCGTAAAAAATTTGGTGTATTATAGGATCAATTTCAATAGGCCATTGGGCCGAAAGGAGAAACTATGACGCAAAATCAATCGGTACTGGAATGGATCGGGAAAATGAAAGATCTCGTCCGTCCCGACAAAGTTCTCTGGATCGACGGTTCGGAAGAGCAAATTGAAGCGCTGCGCGCCGAGGCTTGCAAAACCGGCGAAATGATCAAACTGAACCAGGAAAAGCTGCCGAACTGCTACCTGCACCGCACGGCGGTGAACGACGTGGCGCGCGTGGAAGGCCGCACGTTCATCTGCTCCCGCAAAGAAGAGAACGCCGGCCCCACCAACCACTGGATGGAACCGCAGAAGGCCTATAAAATGCTGTACGACATCGCCCGCGGCAGCTACAAGGGCCGCACCATGTATGTGATCCCTTATTCGATGGGCCCCGTCGGGTCCCCGTTTTCCAAAATCGGCATTGAGCTGACCGATTCCATCTATGTTGTGCTGAACATGTCCATCATGACCCGCGTGGGCCAGAAGGTGCTGGACACCCTCGGCAACAGCAACGACTGGGTCCGCGGTCTGCACTGCAAGTGCAACATCGACGCCGAAAAGCGTTACATCTGCCATTTCCCGGAAGACAACACCATCATCTCCGTCAATTCCGGTTACGGCGGGAACGTTCTGCTCGGCAAAAAGTGCTTTGCCCTGCGCATCGCCTCCTACCTCGGCAAAAACGAAGGCTGGATGGCGGAACATATGCTCATCCTCGGCATCCAGAACCCGAAGGGCGAAATCAAATACGTCGCCGCCGCGTTCCCGTCCGCATGCGGCAAGACCAACCTGGCCATGCTGATCCCGCCGGAATTCTACCGCAAGAAGGGCTACAAGGCCTGGACGGTCGGCGACGACATCGCGTGGATGCGCATCGGGCCGGACGGCAGGCTGTGGGCCGTCAACCCTGAAAACGGATTCTTCGGGGTCGCGCCGGGCACGAATGAGAAATCCAACCCGAACGCCCTCGCCACCACAAAATCCGGCACGATCTTCACCAACGTGGCCCAGAACCTCGACGACAACACCGTCTGGTGGGAAGGCCTCGACCACAACCCGCCGAAGCACGGCGTGGACTGGACCGGCAAGCCGTGGGACGGCACGACGTCCAAGGAAAAGGGCGCCCACCCGAACAGCCGCTTTACCGCGCCCGCAAAGAACTGCCCTTGCGTCAGCCCCGAGTTTAACTCCGGCAAGGGCGTACCGATTTCCGCCATTATCTTCGGCGGCCGCCGCGCGCACACCACCCCGCTGGTTTACCAGTCCCGCGACTGGAACAACGGCGTGTTCGTCGGCTCCATCATGGCATCCGAAACAACGGCGGCCGCAACCGGCGCGGTCGGCGTCATCCGCCGCGACCCCATGGCCATGCTGCCGTTCTGCGGCTACAACATGGGCGACTACTTCGCGCACTGGATCGAAATGGGCGAAAAGCTCGGCGGCAAAGCCCCGAAGATCTTCAACGTCAACTGGTTCCGCCTCGACAAGGACGGCCACTTCATCTGGCCGGGATTCGGCGACAACCTTCGCGTTGTCGAGTGGATTCTGAAGCGCTGCGAGGGCAAGGCCGACGCGGTGGAAACTCCGATCGGCTATGTCCCGAAGGCGGATGACATCAACCTGGACGGCCTCGACCTGAGCCGCGACACGCTGAAGAGCATCCTCAAAGTCGACAAGGCCGAGTGGACAAAAGAGGCCGAAGGCATCGAGGAATTTTACAAAAAGTTCGGCGACAAGCTGCCGCAGGAACTCAGGACCCAGTTGCAGAACCTGAAAGCAAGGCTGAAATAAGCAGCCGGTCCGTTCGGGCGGCCCCTTTTCGGGGGCCGTCTTTTTTTTCGGAAAACAGGGCGCGCGGAACTTTATTTTTTTCCTATTTTTCCGCGGTACGCCTGCTTTTTTACCGGGCCTGTGTAGAGTTGCTGATAAGTATGAATAATCTGTTTCCAAACTTCAAATTTTGTGTAAATAACACATTGCTTTCTCCCGGTAAAATCGCTATACTGTTTTTATTAAGAAATGACCCGACAAAATCTGTCGGGTAATTTTTGTTATGGAGGAAAGAAATATGGAGGAAAGCAACGCAAAAGCATACCACCCGAAGGGCGATTTCTTCAACCTGAAGGGCAGCGGCACCAACACCCACACAGAGATTCTGGCGGGCCTCACGACATTCTTCACCATGTCGTACATCCTGTTCGTCAACCCGCAGGTGCTGGGGCAGACGCATATGGACAAGCAGGCGGTCTTTCTGGCCACCATCATCGCTTCCGCAATCGGCACGCTGGTCATGGGGCTGTTCGCCAACGTCCCCTACGCCCTTGCGCCGGGCATGGGCCTGAACGCTTTCTTTACTTACACCGTCTGTTTTTCGCTCGGTTTTAAGTGGCAGCAGGCGCTCGCCATGGTCTTTATCTGCGGTATCATCAACATCCTGATCACCGTGACGAAGTTCCGCAAAAGCATCATCCGTTCCATCCCGAAAAGCATCCAGAACGCCATCGGCGGCGGCATCGGCATCTTCGTCGCCTACATCGGCATCAAAAGCGCGGGCCTGCTCAATTTTACAAGCGACCCGGGCACCTATCAGCTCCTGCAGGATAAGACCGTCGTCGCTTCTTCGAGCGCCGTGCCGGCCATTGTCCCGCTGAACACGCCTTCGGTCCTGCTGGCGCTGTTCGGCATCATCCTGATCGTCGTCCTTCTGATGGCGAACATCCGGGGCGCCATCCTGATCGGCATCATCGCCACGACCCTCGTGGGCATCCCGTCGGGCGTGACGGATTTTTCCAACGCTTCCATCACCTTCGGCACCCTGGGCGACTCCTTCTCCCGGCTGGGCTCCACGTTCGGCGCGGCGTTCGGCGCCGACGGCATGGGCTCGCTGTTCGCGGATCCGTCCAAGCGGCTTCTGGTCATCATGACGATTTTCGCGTTCAGCCTTTCCGACACGTTTGACACCATCGGCACCTTCATCGGCACGGGCCGCCGTACCGGAATCTTCAGCCTGGAAGACGAAAAGGCGCTGGAAAACGGCAAGGGCTTCCACTCCAAAATGGACCGGGCGCTGTTTGCCGACTCCATCGCGACTTCCATCGGCGCGCTGTTCGGCACGTCCAACACGACGACCTATGTCGAGAGCGCCGCGGGCATCGGCGCCGGCGGACGCACCGGGCTGACGAGCGTGACGACCGCCGTCATGTTCATCCTCTGCACGGTCCTCGCGCCGGTCGCGGGCTGCATTCCCGCCGCCGCCACCGCCCCGGCCCTCGTGATCGTCGGCGTGATGATGATGAGCTCGTTCAAGGAAGTGGACTGGCCCAACCTGGAAGAAGCCATTCCGGCGTTCGGCGCGGGCATTTTCATGGCTCTCTGCTACAGCATTTCCTACGGCATCGCCGCGGGCTTCATCTTCTACTGCATCGTGAAGATCGCAAAGGGCAAATTCAAGGAAATCCATCCCATCCTGCTGGTTTCCGCGATTCTGTTCATCCTGAACTTCATCGTGCTTGCCGTCATCTGAACCCCCGGCAGGACAGGCCGCGCCCCGCTTTTCCGAACATGGAAAGCGGGGCGCTTTTTCTTTTCCCTGCCCGGGGAATGGAGCCGCGGTAAAAATGGCGGGCTCATTTAGGTACTCCGCGTACAAAATTACATATTATGAAGTGAAGCCTGTTCTTCGATAACTTTACTTTAGGAGGATTCCAATGAGTTGCAATCAATTTTCATATTGCCCCGACACCGCTTTGGCGCCGAGCACAGGGAACTGTGGCTATAAACCCACCGGGTATGCCCCCTCTGGGAAAAAGGACGTTGCGCTTAACGCGTCCAGCGGCAGCGTAGGACCCCTTCCGATCATCAACACCCTTTTTGCGGAACCGATCAACGTGGTTTCCACGACCATCGATACCCGGTGCATCGGCCCGACGAACAACCTGCTCCATTTCAGCAGCATCGTCAACCTTCCGGTCGGCATTTCCGTAACGCTGAATTTTCAAATCCGCCGCTCGGTCGACGACGGCGCGTCCATCGGCGTCGGCTCAACGTACACTTTTTCAACAACGGTGACTGTGCTCGAAGGCGAATCGTTCAGTTTCCAGTTCTTCGATCAGGACGTACAGCCCGGTTTCTACACCTATTCCGTGCAGCTGTCCACCAATTCGCTGATCGACGTAACTCCCGGCCTTTCCATCAACAACGCCGTCCTCAGCGTGCTCGCGGTTTCCAACCGATCCGATTGCTGCAAATGAGCACGTCCTGCGGCGCGCTCCAAGGGTCCCGGGCCGACGACCATCGGCCCGGGATTTTTTATGCCCGCACCGGAGCACCGGACGGAAAACCGTGGTATAAGTGGTATAATAAAAAAAACGCGTGCACGCGGGAAACGGAGAAAATACCTTATGAAAAAAGCGCTTGTCACCGGGGCGTCCCGGGGAATCGGACGGGCCGTCGCGCGCCGGCTCTGCCGGGACGGCTACTCCGTCCTTCTGAATTGCTTCCATTCCGAAAGCGCCGCGAATGCGCTCCGGGACGAGCTGAACGCCTCCTGCGGGGACGGGCGGGCATCCGTCTTCCGGGCGGACGTTTCCGACCGCCGCCAGGCGGAGGCGATGTTCCGCAGCGCGGGAGAAATCGACCTTCTGGTCAATTCCGCGGGGATCGCCCAGCAGAAGCTGTTCACCGACCTGACCGAAGAAGACTGGGAGCGCATGCTCGCCGTCGACGTCACCGGCGTGTTCCACTGCTGCCGGCTGGCCCTCCCTTCCATGATCCGCCGGAAGCGGGGGAAAATCGTCAACATCTCCTCCATGTGGGGGCAGGTCGGCGCGTCGTGCGAAGTGCACTATTCCGCGGCGAAAGCGGCGGTGATCGGGCTGACGAAAGCGCTGGCAAAAGAGGTCGGCCCGTCCCATATTCAGGTCAACTGCATCGCACCGGGCGTGATCGACACCCGCATGAACGCGGCGCTCACCCCGGAAGACATCCGGGAGCTGGAAGAAGAAACCCCGCTGGGCCGCATCGGGACGCCGGACGAAATCGCCGCGGCGGTGAGCTTTCTCGCTTCGCCGGACGCGGATTTCATCACGGGTCAGGTCTTGGGCGTCAACGGGGGAATGGTGGTTTAAACGGTGGTCCAGAGGACTCTGCAGTCTCCCTTCACCGTGTAGTCTCCAAAACCGGAGGGGACGAAGATGCTGTCGCCTTTCCGGAACGAAAGCTCCGGCCTGCCGTCCTTCGCCAGAATCGCGTCGCCGCCGATGCAGACGAGGGAATGAAAGCTCTTTCCGTCCGCGCAGAGCGCCGCCTCGCGGATCTCCATCTCGTAAACCGTAAAGACGCCGCAGGAAGCGAGCAGGATGCGGGAATAACCGGCTTCGGTTTCCCGGCTCCCCTGCGCGTGGGTCGGCCGCGCGGGCCGCGAAAGGCGGGTCACGTCCAGCGCCTGCGCAATATGGAGCGGGCGCGGCTTTCCGTCGTTGCCGAGCCGCCCGTAATCATAGATGCGGTACGTCAGGTTGGAGCTCTGCTGGATTTCCGCCAGCAGGATGCCCGCGCCGATGGCGTGGAGCGTGCCGGCCTCGATAAAGAACACGTCGCCCTTGTGCACCGGGGCCCGGTTCAGCACTTCCTCCAGCGTGTTGTTCCCGATCCGCTCCCGGAACTCCCCGCTGGAGATCGGGTGGTCGAAACCGTAGTACAGGCTGGCTCCGGGCTCGCAGTCCACAATATACCACATTTCCGTCTTGCCGAAGCCGCCGCCGTGCGTCCGGGCATAGGCGTCGTCCGGATGGACCTGGATGGAAAGCTTGTTCTTCGCGTCGATCAGCTTGACGAGCACCGGAAAATCCGGGAATTTTTCACAGTCCGTCCCCAGGACCTGTTTTCCCGCCTTCTTCAGGTAATCCGGGAACAGCGTGCCCGCTTCCTCGCCGTTGACAATCGTCGACGGCCCGTCCGGATGGTTCGAAAGCATCCAGCTTTCCGCAACCTTCGGCGCGTCGCTCTGCTGGTGATATTCCGTCCGCAGCCTGGTTCCGCCCCAGATGTAGTCTTTGCATGCCGCTCTCAGCTTTAACGGATAAATCGGTGTCAATTCCATCACTCCTAAACATCATGACAGCCTTTTCCACTCTTTGCGTGAATGGACCGAACCGGGGATTCCGCCCCTTGCCTTGATTGTATCCTTTTTCCCGCCCGTCTGCAAGGGGGGCCGGATTCATAAAGTTTCCCCACAAAATTCACGCCTGATTCATCCGCTTTTCCATGCGGATGCTATACTGGAACCATGCGGGAAACGCGGGGAAAGGGGGGTTCCGCCCGAAGAAAAAGGCGCCCCGCTTCCCTTTCGGAAACAGAGCGCCTTCCCGGAACCCGGTTTTGCTTCCGGCTTTTACGGATTGGCCGCTTCCAGGTTCTGCGGCTGCTCCGGGGGCGTATGGAGCCGTTTCAAAAGCAGGATGCACGAAACCAGCACGCACACCTGACCGATCAGCCCCAGGATGGAATACAGGTAAAAACCGCCCGGGACGAGCTGGTTGGAAAGGTCCCTGATCTGCGCATTCGACGCAAACAGGCTGTACAGCGCGCTGAGCGTTCCGAGGCCGGAGAACACGATCCAGACGACGGCAAACGCGGTCCCGCGCCTCGGTTTGTTGGCGCCCACAAGCAGCAGGATCAGGAAGATGCCGGGGTAAATCACAAAAAACACAAGCGACAGCGCCAGCATCACGGTCTGGCTCATGGTGAACGCCAGCCCCGCGGTTGCATAAACGGAATTCACATACGCCGTCGAAACGCCCGACGAAAGGATCACGTTTACCAGCAGCAGCACTGCGCCCGCAATGCCCAGGTAAAGCGGCGCGCCATTGGTTTGCCTCAGGTTTTTCTGCTCCATAAAAACTCCTTCTTTCGATAGGTTTCCGGCCCGCGCAGCCGCGCAGGCCCCAAAACGGGTCCGTTTTTCTTAGTGGCCATTATAGCACGGTCATTATAGCACGGCTGTAAAATACTGTCAAACATTTTTGCCGAATCAGAATATTTTTGAAAAAGCAGGCGATCTCCTTGAAAGAAAAACGCCGGGATGGTACACTAATAACATCCTGTCCAAATGGCGGTGTCAACGTGAATCGTGTAAAAAAAATCTGGAGCTTCCTGACGACGCCGGAAATGATCCTCTACATCGTTTTCGGCGCGCTTACCACCGTAATCAACATTGTTGTGTTCCAGGCGGCAAACAAGGGCCTCGGGTGGTCCTGGCAGGCGGCCAATATCCTCGCATGGGTTCTGGCCGTTCTGTTCGCCTTCCTCACGAACAAGCTTTACGTCTTCCGGAGCAAAAGCTTCCGGGCGGCCGTCGTGTGGAAGGAGTTCGCCGGCTTCATCGGCGCGCGCCTGTTCTCGCTCGGCGTCGATTACGCGTGCCTGTGGCTCCTGATCGACCTCTGCGGCTGGAACGAGCTCCTCTCCAAGGTCGTTGACAACGTCGTCGTGGTAATCATCAACTATGCGCTGAGCAAACTTGTGATCTTCAGGAAAAAATAGGCGGAGCGCAGCCAGCGTTCCCAAATGGAGGAAATGAAATGCAAGCTACCGAAAAAACCATGGACCAGATCGTCTCCCTCTGCAAAAACCGCGGGTTCGTCTACTCCGGCTCCGAAATCTACGGCGGGCTTTCCAACACGTGGGACTACGGCCCGCTGGGCGTTGAATTCAAAAACAACGTGAAGCGCGCCTGGTGGAAAAAATTCGTTCAGGAAAGCCCTTACAACGTGGGGCTCGACGCGGCGATCCTGATGAACCCGCAGGTCTGGGTGGCTTCGGGCCATGTGGGCGGGTTTTCCGACCCGCTGATGGACTGCCGGGACTGCAAGACCCGTCACCGCGCGGACAAGCTGATCGAGGACGCGGGCGGCGACGCAAACGGCATGACGTTCGAGCAGATGAGCGCCTACATCCGGGAGCACGGCATCAAATGCCCGGTCTGCGGCTCCTCCAACTTTACCGAAATCCGCAAGTTCAACCTCATGTTCAAAACCTTCCAGGGTGTCACCGAGGACGCGAAAAACGAAATTTACCTCCGCCCGGAAACCGCCCAGGGCATTTTCGTCAACTTTGCGAACGTGCAGCGCACCACCCGCCGCAAGATCCCGTTCGGCATCGGCCAGATCGGCAAGAGCTTCCGCAACGAGATCACGCCCGGCAACTTCACGTTCCGCACCCGCGAGTTCGAGCAGATGGAGCTGGAATTCTTCTGCAAGCCGGACACCGACCTCGACTGGTTCCATTACTGGAAGGATTTCTGCAAAAACTTTCTCCTCGGCCTCGGCATGACGGAAGAGAACATCCGCCTGCGCGACCATGAGAAGGCGGAGCTTTCGTTCTACTCCAAGGCGACGACGGACATCGAGTACCGCTTCCCGTTCGGCTGGGGCGAGCTCTGGGGCGTTGCCGACCGCACAAACTACGACCTTTCCCGCCATCAGGAGCGTTCCGGAAAGAGCCTCGAGTACTTCGACCCGGAGACGAACGAGCGCTATATCCCCTACGTGATCGAGCCGTCCCTCGGCGCGGACCGCGTCGCCCTCGCCTTTCTGGTGGACGCGTACGACGAGGAAAAGCTGAACGAAAAGGACACCCGCACGGTGCTCCGCCTGCACCCCGCCCTCGCGCCGTTCCGGTGTGCCGTCCTTCCGCTGAGCAAAAAGCTGAACGACCCGGCGCAGAAGATCCGCGCCGAGCTTTCCAAAAAGTTCAGCATCGATTACGACGATGCCGGTTCCATCGGCAAGCGCTACCGCCGCCAGGACGAGATCGGCACGCCGTTCTGCGTCACCTACGACTTCCAGAGCGGCGAGGACGGCTGCGTGACGGTGCGCGACCGCGACTCCATGAAGCAGGAGCGCGTTTCCATCGACCGGCTCGCCGGGTACCTCGAAGAAAAAGTCAAATTTTAACCGCCGCGGGCACGAAAGGAGCTGGTTTCACATGCGCCGGAGCGACCGGGAAGTCAAAGAATTCGACGAGATTGTCGCCATTCTGGGAAGATGCTCCGTCGTGCGGCTCGCGCTGTGCGACGGCGACCGGCCGTACGTGGTGCCGCTGAACTTTGGGTACCGCGCCGAAAACGGCAGGCTGACCCTCTATTTCCATTCCGCCCCGCAGGGCCGCAAGCTCGACCTGATCCGGAAAAACCCCAACGCCTGTTTCGAGGCGGACGGCTCCTTCCGGCTGGCCACGGGCCCCGACGCCTGCGACTGGTCCGCCGATTACGAAAGCGTGGTCGGCGCGGGCCGCGCTTCCGTCTTGGAAGACCCGGAGGAAATCCGCGGCGCGCTCGACCTTATCATGAAAAAATACGGGTTCCCCGGCAAGCCGGAATACCGGCCGGAATATCTGCTCCATATGGCCGTCATCCGGCTGGACGTCACCGCCCTGACCGGCAAACGGCACCGAAAAGGCTGAAAGCAGGCCCGCGGGAAAATTTTCCTGCGGGCCTGTTGTTCATGCATTCTGATTTTATTCCATTCCGGATCGGCCGCCGATGTTTCGCCGCACCGCCGCGCAGGACAGCGCCGGAAGCATCAGGCGGTTTTCCGCGTTCGGCGAAGGGCCCAGCAGGGCCTCCGCGCCCTGCCACTCGCCGGTCAGCTTCACCGCCAGGGGCGCGCCGCCCCGGTTGAACGCGCACAGCAGCGCGTCCTTCTCCCCCTGCCGGATATAGGCGAAGCCGTCGCCGTCGGCCAGAAGGGGGAGAAATTCCCCGCCGTCCAGGCAGGGGCAGTCCGCGCGCAGGCGGCCGAGCCGGCGGTACCATCCGACCAGCCCGGCGTCCTCTCCGCCCCACGGGTAGCAGGCGCGGTTGAAGGGGTCGCGGTACCCTTCCGCCCCGGCTTCGTCACCGTAATAGACGCACGGCACGCCCGGCAGGGTAAACTGCATCAGCGAAGCGAGGCGCATCAGGGCGAGGCCGCGGGCGCGGCACTCCTTCGTCAGGTGCGTCACGCTCTGCCAGCGCCGCCCGTGCCCCCGCAGCGGCTCCCCCGCGAGGACGGTCAGAGCGCGCTCCGTGTCGTGCGTGCCGATGTTGTTCATCAGGCACCGGATGACCGGGGGCGGATAATTTTCCAGGATCGACAGGATCTTTTCCATCATGTCCGCGGCCTCCGCGCCCGTCAGGTACCCGAGCACCGCCTCCCGGAAGGGATAGTTCATCACGCTGTCGAGCTGCTCCCCGAGCAGATACTTCCGCCGTTTTCCGTACGATATTTTGTTGGACGCATCCTCCCACACTTCGCCGACGAGGACCGCGTCCTCTTTTTCGGCCTTCGCCCCGGCGCGCAGGTTTTCCAGGAAAGCGTCCGGCAGCTCGTCGGCAACGTCCAGCCGCCAGCCGGAAGCGCCCGCGCGCAGCCATTTGCGGACGACCCCGTCCGGGCCGTTGACGAACCGCTCAAAGCCCGGATTCTCCTCGCTGACGTTCGGCAGCGTGCGGAAATTCCACCAGCATTCGTAATCGTCCGGCCAGCGCCGGAAACGGTACCACGGGTAATAGGGCGAATCCTTCGACTGGTACGCGCCCGGGCCGGGGTAACGCCCTTCCCGGTTGAAGTAGACGCTGTCGCTTCCCGTATGGTTGAACACGCCGTCCAGCACGATGCGGATTCCCAGGGCCGCCGCGCTGCGGCACAGGCGGCGGAAATCCTCCTCCGTGCCGAGGAGCGGGTCGATCTTCCGGTAATCCGCCGTGTTGTAGCGGTGGTTGGAGTGCGCCTCGAAAATCGGGTTCAGGTACAGGCAGGTCACGCCGAGGGACTGAAGGTACCCCAGCTTTTCCTCTATGCCGCGCAGGTCGCCGCCGAAATAGTCGCTGTTGGTGATCCTGCCCTGCTCGTCCGGTGCCCAGTCGGGCTGCTCCCCCCAGGTTTCGTGGATTTTCCGGTCCGGGGGAACCCCTTCCTTTTTCTGCCCGGAGCGGAAAAAGCGGTCGGGGAAGATCTGATAGACCACGCCCTGCCCGAACCATGCCGGCACCGTGAAACCGCGGCGGTAAACCGTGAGCTGCCACGGCGCCCCGTCCTCCCGCAGGGCGCCGTCGCCGCCCCACGCGCGCGTAACGGCCAGCGTGCCGCGCCAGGCATCCACAAAGAACCGGTAAAAATACAGGCCGGGTTCCGGCGGGGTGTAGTGGCATTCCCAGAACTCATGCTGCCCGCCGTTCATCCCGCACCAGAACATCCCCATCGTCCGCCGTTCGCCGTCCGCGTCGCGGGTCACGGCGAGCCGGGCCGCGGAACAGCGCAGGTCCCGGGGCAGGGTGATTTTAAAGTGGACCGCGGTTCCGTCCGGAACCGCTCCGGTGGGGCAGCGGAAGGCGGGGTTGCGCGAATGAAACATTGCAGAAAGCCTCTTTTGTCACGCTTTGCCGAATTTATGCCGGCGGTTCGCTTTTTTTCCTTCGTTTTCCTCCGGCGGCACCGGCTGCGCGCGCCAGATCTTTTCCGCGTACTCCCGCACCGCCCGGTCCGCGGCAAAACGGCCCGCCTGCGCCACGTTTACCAGGCACATGCGCTGCCACGCGGCGGGGTCGGCGTACCATTCCGCGGACTTCGCCCTGGCTTTTTCATAGGACGCGAAATCCGCCAGAACCATATACGGGTCGCGGTTCAGCAGGGAATCGGCAATGTCGTGAAAGCTGACGCCGCAGAAGCCGGCGTCCATCTCGCGCAACGCCCCGGAAATGGCCGGGCTGCCGTCCGCGAAGCTCTTCGGCCGGTATCCGCTGTTTTTCAGCTCCGAAACCTGCGGGGCCGTCATGCCGAACAGGATCATGTTTTCGTCGCCCACCGCGTCGTGGATTTCCACATTCGCGCCGTCCAGCGTACCGAGCGTGACCGCACCGTTGATCATCAGCTTCATGTTGCTGGTGCCGGACGCCTCCGTGCCCGCGAGCGAAATCTGCTCGCTGATGTCGGCGGCGGGCATCAGCAGTTCCGCGAGCGTCACGCGGTAGTCTTCCAAATAGACCACGCGCATTTTTTTGTTCACGCGCGGGTCTCCGTTGATGGTTTTGCCCAGGTCGACGATGAAGCGGATGATCTGCTTCGCAAAATAATAGCCGGGCGCCGCTTTCGCGCCGAAAATATACGTCCTTGGCCGGAAATCCATACCCGGGTTCTCGCGCAGGCGCCGGTAGTCCGCCAGAATCTGAAGCGCGTTCAGGTGCTGCCGCTTGTACTCGTGCAGGCGCTTGACCTGCACGTCGAAAATGGAGTCCGGGTCGATTTCGATGCCGTTCGCCTTTTTGACGTATTCCGCAAGGCGCACCTTGTTCCGGCGCTTGACCTGCGCCATTTTCTCCAGAACCGCCGGGTCGTCTGTGTACGGCATGAGCTCCGCAAGCTTGGAAGCGTCGCGCACGTACCCGCCGCCGATCAGCTCCGCGATCAGCGCGGAGAGGCCGGGGTTCGCCTGGCAGAGCCAGCGCCGGTGAGCGATGCCGTTGGTCACGTTGAGGAACTTTTCCGGCATCTCGGTGTAAAAGTCGTGGAACACGCGGTTTTTCAGAATGTCGCTGTGCAGCTTGGAAACGCCGTTCACGCTCCGGCTCCCCACGACGGCGAGGTTCGCCATCTTCACATAGCCGTCGTTCCACGGGGCCATGCGGCCGACCTTGCAGCCGTCCACCCCTTTGGCGTGCATTTTGGCGCAGAAGCGGCGGTTGATCTCCTCCACGATCTGGTAGATGCGCGGCAGGCGCGACCGGAACAGGTCGATCCCCCAGCACTCCAGCGCCTCGGCCATCACCGTGTGGTTGGTATAGCCGAACACGCTCTGGACAATCTCCCAGGCGGCGTCCCAGCCGTATCCGCACTCGTCCATCATGACCCGCATCATCTCCGGAATGGCCAGCACCGGGTGCGTGTCGTTCAGGTGGATGGCCACAAGGTCGGGCAGGCTGTCAAGCGTCCGGTGCGAAAACAGATGGTGGCGGATCAGGTCCTGGATGGACGCGGACACCAGAAAATACTGCTGGGAAAGGCGCAGGCTCTTGCCCTCCAGATGGTTGTCGTCCGGGTACAGGACCTTGGTGATGACCTCCGCCATCGCCTTCTGCTCCATGGCGCGCATGTAGTTGCCGCCGTTGAACAGCTTCATGTCGAATTCCGCGCTGGTGGCCGCCCACAGGCGCAGGCGGCTGACGCCCTTCCCCCCGTACCCGGAAAGGTACATGTCGTACGGCACGGCGATGACTTTCGTGTAATCCTTATGGTTCACCACGTGGTAGCCGTTGTTCCAGTAATCGTCGATGTGGCCGTTGAACCGGACCTCCACGCTTTTTTCCGGCTCGCCCTTCAGCCAGACCTTCCCTCCCGGAAGCCAGAAATCCGGCAGCTCGGTCTGCCAGCCGTCCACCAGCTTCTGCCGGAAAATGCCGTATTCGTAACGCAGGGAATACCCCGTGGCGGGGTAACCGAGCGTCGCCAGCGCATCCATGTAGCAGGCGGCCAGGCGGCCGAGGCCCCCGTTGCCGAGGCCGGCGTCCGGCTCCTGCTCGTAAAGGGCGTCCAGCTTCAGTCCCATGCCGGCGAGGGCCTTGCGGAACGCGCTTTCCAGCCCCAGATTGTACAGGCTGTTTTTCAGCGACCGTCCCACCAGGAACTCCATGCACAGGTAGTAAATATGTTTCGTCCGCGTCTTTTCGGCCCGTTCCACAAACGAAAGGCGGGCCTCCTCCAGCAGATTGCGGACCGCCAGGGCCGCGGCCTTGTAGCACTGTTCGTCGTTCGCATTGGCGAGCGTGACGCCGAACACATGCTCCAGATTGTCCCGGACGGTCTCCTGTATTTTTTCCACCGTCTGCTTTTCGCTCATAACGGCCCTCCCGAACGAGCGCCCGACGAAGCGGGAATTCGTTCTGTAAAAATCTGTAATTTTAATCGGTTATGTGTATGATACACCAAATCCAGGCGAATTACAAGAACAAGCCGCGCAAAACGGTCCTTTCCAAGCCGGGTTCCATTTTGCAGGATCAGCGTGCTTTTTTGAATCTGGCTCCGGATCGTCCCCGCACCCTTGCTGGAGGGCATTTTGAATCAAATTTTGTACTTTTTGCACAAAACATAATTTTCGCGCGCCGCAGGGAGTTCCCATTCCGGAGCCCGCGATCCCGCAGGCGGCGCCGAAACGGAAAAAGTGCCGGAAATCTCTTTCATATTATAGCAAAATAGATTATAATATGCTATATATCAGGACATGGAAACCAGACTTTCCATATGGAAAGCATACCGCAGGCCGCGCACCGGCCAAACGGGCGCGGCGGTATGGCTCCGGCCGGGGAAAGGATCATGAAAATGGCGAAAAACAGAATCAAACTGAACATCTGCGGCTGCGAATGCGCGCTTTGTTCGGACGACAGCGAAAATTACATTCGTTCCATCGGCGACGAAGTCCAGAAGGCGATCGACGACCTCATGGCCAAAAACGAGCGCATCTCCGTCACGCTGGCGGCGGTCATCACCGCGCTCAGCTACTGCGACGAATCGCATAAAGCCGCGTCCACCGCGGAAAACCTGCGTTCCCAGATCAAAAATTACCTGGAGGATTCCTCCCACGCCCGCATGGACGCCGAAGAATCCCGCCGTGAACTGGAACGCATGAAAAAAGAGAACCAGACGCTCCGGGCGCGCCTCTCCGCCGCGGGAAAGCTTCCCGAAGGCGAAACGGAAGAACCGGTTGCCCCCGCCGTTCCGGGAACGCCCGCGCCGCAGCAGACAGGTGATTTTTCGAGGGTCAAACCCGAGGCGAAAGCGGATCAGGAAAGCTTTATGAGCTTCTTTGAAAAAAATTCCAATGAGCCGTAAAGCGGAAGTGCTGGCTCCGGCCGGCTCGCCCGAAAGCCTTCTCGCGGCCGTCCGCGCGGGGGCCGACGCCGTCTACCTTGGCGCGTCCCGCTTCAGCGCGCGGGCCGGGGCGAAGAACTTCAGCATGGACGAGCTGAAAAAGGCGGCGGCGTACTGCCACGCCCGCGGCGTGAAGGTCTATCTCGCCGTGAACACCCTGCTGTTCGACGGGGAGCTTCCGGACGCCCTGCGTCTGGTCTGCGAAGCCTGCGCCGTTCCCGTAGACGCGGTCCTCGTGCAGGACATGGGTCTCGCCGCTCTTTTGCTCCGCCGCGCGCCGCGGCTTCCGCTGCACGCTTCCACCCAGACGGGCGTCCACACCGTTGCCGGGGCAAACGCCCTGTACGGCGCCGGATTCCGGCGTCTCGTGCTGGCACGCGAGCTTTCCATCCGCGAAACGGAAGCCGTCCACCGGGCTTGCCCCATCGAGCTGGAAGTTTTTGTCCACGGCGCCCTTTGTATGTCCGTCAGCGGGCAGTGCTGCTTCAGCGCGGTGCTCGGCTCGCGCAGCGGAAACCGCGGGCTCTGCGCCCAACCCTGCCGCCTTCCTTTTTCCGCGCCCGGCGGAACGGGGCACGACCTGAGCCTGCGCGACCTTTCGCTGATCTCCCGCACCGGGGAGCTGGAACGGGCCGGAGCCGTCAGCCTGAAAATCGAGGGACGCCTCAAGCGCCCGGAATACGTTGCGGCGGCGGCGCGCGCCTGCCGGCTCGCCGTGGAGGGGAAGCCCGTGCCCCGGCGGCTGGCGGACGGCCTGCGGGCCGTTTTCTCCCGCTCGGGGTTCACGCAGGGCTACGCCGACGGGAAACGGGGACGGGAGATGTTCGGGATCCGTTCCAAAGAGGATGTCGCCGGGGCGGACCGGAACGCGCTCCGTTCCCTCCGGGAAATCTACGCTTCGGAGCCGGAACGGATCCCCGTCGATTTCGCCCTGAAAATCTCCCGCGGGGAACCGGTCTCCCTCACCGCCGCGGACGAAGCGGGACATGCCGCCCGGGCGGAAGGGGCCGTTCCCCAGCCCGCGATCCGCCGGCCGGCGGACGCGGCCCGCTGTGAGGAACAGCTCCGGAAAACGGGCGGCACCCCGTTCTCGGTGCAAAACGCGGTATGCAAGATTGATCCCGGGCTCGCCGTGCCGATCTCCGAACTGAACCGCCTGCGCCGCGAAACGCTGGCGCAGCTGGAGCAGATACGCGCCGAACGGCCGGGCATCCCGTTCGAAGAAGCCGAAATTCCGCCCCGGCGGGAACACGCTGCCGGGAAACTCCGCCTGCGCGCCCGCTTCCGCGGAACCGACCTGCCGGAAGCGGCGAAGGTCTGCGAACTGGTCTACGTCCCCTGCACGGCCGGGCCGCGGCGGCTTGCGGAGCTTCTGGAAAACGGCTTTCCCGCCGCCGTTGAGATTCCCCGCGGCCTGTTCGGGATGGAAGACGCCGTCCGCGGGCGCCTGAAGGAAGCGAAGGCGGCGGGCGTCTCCGACGCCTGGGCGGGGAACCTCGACTCCGTCCGTCTCGCGCTGGACGCCGGGCTCCGGGTGCACGGAGGTTTTTCGCTGAACATCACCAACACGGAAGCGCTGGCATGGTACCGGGGGCTCGGGCTGGAAGACGCCGAGCTTTCGCCGGAGCTGACTTTGTCGCAGGCCGCGCGCATCGGGGGCTCCCTGCCCCGCGGGCTGTTCCTTTACGGCCGCCTTCCGCTGATGCTCTGCCGGAACTGCCCCGCGGCGAATTCGGAGCACGGCTGCACCCACTGCAAGTCGGCGCCGGAGCTGACCGACCGGCGCGGGGTCCGGTTTCCCGTTCAGTGTTACGGCGCCTGCAGCGAAGTGCTCAATTCCGTCCCGCTTTTCCTCGCCGACCGGCTGAGAGACGTCCGAAACCAGGACTTCGGCCTGCTCCGGTTTTCCACGGAAAGCGCGCGGGAAACGGAAGCCGTTCTGGGCATCTACTGCTCCGCCCTCGGCGGCAAACCCGCCCGCATGGCGGAAAATTCCTATACCCGCGGTCTGTATTACCGCGGAATTGAATAAAAATTGTAGCATCGGAGCGTGCTTATGAATAACATCATGAAGAAGGAAATCAAAATTAAAAAGCTGCGGGAAACGGCCGTTCTGCCCACCCGCGGCAGCAGCGGGGCGGCGGGGCTCGACCTGTACGCCTGCCTCGACGGGCCGGTCACCGTCGAGCCGCACGGGCTCTATAAGATCCCGACGGGCGTGGCCGTCGCTCTGCCGGACAAAAATACCGTCGGGCTGATCTTCGCGCGCAGCGGCCTCGGCGTCAACCACGGCGTTTCCCTGCCCAACGCGGTCGGCGTCATCGACAGCGACTACCGCGGAGAACTGATCGTCGGCATTGGCAACACAAGCGGAAAGCCGTACGTCCTGTCCCCCGGCGAACGGTTCGCGCAGCTGGTCGTCATGCCGGTCTATGAAACCGTTTTAAAGGAAACCGCCGACCTGGGGGCGACGGAACGCGGGGCCGGCGCCTTCGGCTCCACGGGAAAAAGCGGCCGTGGCCGCGGTTAAAAAAACAGGGGGACGGAAAGACTATTTCATGAAAAAGGGCATTGTAAAAACAATTTCATTGATTCTTCTGATCGTTCTCGCGGTCGTGCTCGGCAAAGCGGCGGCCGGAGCCGCCGCAGGCGTGCCGTCCCTCGCGTGGCTTGCCATCGCGGCAAAATTCGGCGTTTCCACGGCCACCGTGGACCTTTCGGTCCTGCAGGTCACCTTCGGCATGATGATCGACATCAACGTAGCGCAGGCCATTCTGCTTCTCGCCGCCATTCTAATCTATACGAGAATTCAAGGAAAAGGATAGGGATCCAGCCATGTTGTTTCTTGCATCGTCGTCCCCCAGGCGCAGCGAACTCCTGACGAAAGCGGGGTTCGAGTTTACGGCCGAGCCCGCCGGCGTCAGCGAAACGGTCCTGCGCGGCACGCCGCCCATGCAGATTGTGGAGCAGCTTTCCGCCCGCAAGGCTCGTGCCGTCGCCAAACGGCACCCGGACGGCACGGTCCTCGCAGCGGACACGGTCGTCGTGCTGAAAGGGCGCGTCCTGGGCAAGCCGAAAGACGAAGCGGCGGCAAAAGCCATGCTGAAGCTTTTGTCCGGAAACGTGCATCAGGTTTATACCGGCTATACCGTCATCCGCGGGGAAAAATTCGTGTGCGGGCACGAGGTCACCTCCGTCGAGTTCTACGTCCTGAGCCCGAAGGAGATCGACGCATACGTCGCCACGGGCGAACCGCTCGACAAGGCGGGCGCGTACGGCATCCAGGGCCGGGGCGCCCTGTTCGTCAAACGGATCAACGGCGATTTTTACAACATCGTGGGGCTCCCCATCGCAAAAATCAGCCGGATCCTCGCCGGCCTGAAGAAATCCGGCGAATAAAATATGCGCAAAAGCGCGGAAAATCCGTATTTTTGTTATTGAGTATCCGCACGGTTGGGGTTATAATAAAGACTGTGAATTTTACGTTCAGAGGAGTTTTGCGGCTTTCAGTTGCAGAAAAACCGGAAAGGGGAAAATAAACCGATGTTTTCAAAAGATATAGGCATTGACCTCGGGACCGCCAACACGCTGGTTTTCATGAAAGGGAAAGGGATCGTGATGCGCGAGCCTTCCGTCGTGGCGGTGGATGTCCGGACGGACACCGTCCTCGAGGTCGGCAGGCACGCCAAGGAGATGATCGGCCGCACGCCGGGGTCAATTGTGGCGGTGCGTCCGATGAAGGACGGCGTGATCGCGGATTTCGACATCACGGCGACCATGCTGAAGCATTTCATCAAGCAGGCGGTCAAGTCAAGCGCGTTCTCCAAGCCGCACATCATCATCTGCATCCCCTCGGGCGTAACGGAGGTGGAGCGCCGCGCGGTGGAAGACGCGGCCCGCCAGGCCGGCGCGAGCAACGTGGAGCTGATTGAGGAACCCATGGCGGCCGCCATCGGCGCCGGACTTCCGGTTTCCGAGCCGACCGGCAGCATGGTGGTCGACATCGGCGGCGGCACGGCGGAGGTCGCCGTCATTTCCCTCGGCGACATCGTCACCTCCGTTTCGGTCCGCTGCGCGGGGGATAAATTCGACGAGTCGATCATCTCCTATGTCAAGAAAAAGTACAACCTCCTCATCGGCGAACGCACCGCGGAAGAAATCAAGATCAAAATCGGCTCCGCCTTCCCCACCGAAGACAACGAAAGCGCGTCGGTCGAAATCAAGGGCCGCAACCTTGTGGACGGCCTGCCGAAAAACGTCACCATCACGGCGGCCGAAGTCCGCGAAGCCCTCACCGACCCGCTCATGCTCATCATAGACGCCATCAAGAGCACGCTGGAAAAAACCCCCCCGGAGCTTTCGGCGGATATCATCGACCACGGCATCATGCTGACCGGCGGCGGCGCGCTTCTGCGCGGACTGGACAAACTGGTCGAGCAGGAAACCGGCATGCCCGTCCATGTGGCGGAGAATCCGCTCGACTGCGTGGTCAACGGCGCCGGCAAGCAGCTGGACGTCAACATGCCTTCCTCTTATTATAAGGCGCAGAAATCATCCAAAAAATAAAACGGATCGAAGGGAGCCCCGGCGATGCCGGGCTCCCTTTTTCAAATAAAAACGGGCTGCGCGAAAGGCACAGCCCGTTTTTTCGTATGTTCATCAGTTCAGGATCGTCTTCTCGGTCTCCTTGTCGAACAGATGCATCTTGGCAAGGTCAAACGCAATCTTGATCCGGTCGCCCGTCTTCGCGGTGGAAGTCGGGTCGACGCGCGCAGTGATCGCATTGCCCTCGCAGGTCAGGTAAAGATAGGTTTCGGAGCCCATCAGTTCCGTTACCTCCACGTCGGCCTCGACGATTCCTTCGGTGACTTTGGAGAGGAAATCCGGCTCGTCGTGGACATTCTCCGGGCGGATGCCGAGAACAACATTCTTGCCGTCATAATCCTTCAGGACGTCGTCCTTGTTCTTTGCCGCGGGGATCTTGATGCCGTACTGGCCGAAATGGAACACATAGTCGGCGCCTTCCTTGTTGACGGTGCCGTCGAGGAAGTTCATCTGCGGGGAACCCATGAACCCTGCGACGAATTCGTTGACCGGGACATCGTACAGGTTCTGCGGCGTATCCACCTGCTGGATCAACCCGTCTTTCATCACGACGATGCGGTCGGCCATCGTCATGGCTTCGGTCTGGTCGTGCGTAACATAGATGAAGGTCGTGCCCAGGCGCTGGTGCAGCTTGGAGATCTCGGTCCTCATCTGCGCGCGCAGCTTCGCGTCCAGGTTGGAGAGCGGCTCATCCAGAAGGAAGACCTTCGGGTTGCGGACGATGGCGCGCCCCAGCGCAACACGCTGCCTCTGGCCGCCGGAAAGGGCTTTCGGCTTCCGGTCGAGCAGATGGGAAATGTCGAGGATCTTCGCGGCCTCTTCCACACGGCGCTTGATCTCGTCCTTCGGAACCTTGCGCAGCTTCAGGCCGAACGCCATGTTGTCGAAGACCGTCATGTGCGGGTAAAGGGCGTAGTTCTGGAACACCATCGCGATATCGCGGTCCTTCGGGGCCACGTCGTTGGCGAGCGTGTCGCCGATGTAAAGCTCCCCTTTTGTAATTTCCTCCAGGCCGGCGATCATGCGGAGCGTCGTGGATTTTCCGCATCCGGAAGGCCCGACGAGGATCACGAATTCCTTGTCCGCTACTTCCAGGCTGAAGTCCGACACGGCCGTAACGTTCCCGTCATAGACCTTATAGACATGTTTTAGTGTTACGCTTGCCATAATAAACCTCCTGCTAATCCATACTTTTTGAAATACTTTCGCACGCAGGCACACCCTGCGGTGCATCTTCGAAAGGCAATCTCATGATACCAGAACCGGGCGGCGAAGAACAGACTCTTTTTACCCAAATTTAATTTCGCGACTTTATGGAATTCCGATAAATCACAAAAACAAATTAAAATTTTCGTTTACTTTTGTAAAACCGGGCCGGTAAAAACCGCTTCCCTTTCGCGGGTTTCCAGTTCCCGCGCCTGCCCGACCCCCAGGCGCGGGTCAAGCTCCAAGCCCCCGATCCGGACGCGCCGAAGGGCCAGGACGCGGTTGCCCCGCGCGAGGAACATCCGTTTCACCTGGTGGTATTTTCCCTCGCGGATCTTCACCAGCACCAGCGGTTCCGCGCCGCCTTCCAGAACGCTCAGCTCCGCGGGAAGGCAGGCCCGGTCGGAAAGCTCCACGCCGGAGCGGAACGCCGGCGCGTCGGCGTCCGTCACCGGCGAAGCCAGCCTCGCCTCATACCACTTGGCCACATGGCTTTTCGGGGCGAGCATCCGGTGCGCGAAGTTCCCGTCGTCCGTCAGGATCAGCAGGCCTTCGGTGTCCTTGTCCAGCCTTCCGGCGGGAAAGATCCCGCGGCGGCGCCACGGCCGCGGCAGCAGATCCACCACGGTGCGCGCGGACGGGTCCCGCGACGCGGACAGAACCCCCGAAGGCTTGTTCATCATCAGGTAAAGGTGCCGCTTCACCGTCAGCGGGGCCCCGTCCAGCGCGATGCTGTCGGTATCCGCATCCGTCCGGAACGCCGGCCTGCGCTCCACGGCCCCGTTGACCGAAACCCGCCCGGCCCGGATGATGCCGTCTGCTTCGCGCCGGGTGCCGATATTCTGGGAAGAAAGTATTTTATCGAGCCTTTCCTTTTTCATCCGTCTCCACCGCCCGGGATTCCGAAATTGCCGGCGGCGTGTCCGCGCCGCCGGCTGTCCTGTTCAGTATAGCCGTTCCCCGCAAAAAATTCAATCCGTCGGCCAGGCGTTCGCCGGGATGGCGGAGGATGCCTGTTTTTTCGCTTCCGGGACGGAGGATTTCTGAGCGGCGGAAGCGGAGGAGCCATCCGTCAGCGCTCCGGTGCTGCTGCGCGCCAGCGCGGGGCGTCCCACGCTGTAATCCTTGCTCTCCACCTGGCCTTCAAAGCCCGTCATGAACCCGTCGAGCGCCGGCGTGCACAGATCGCCGCCGATCACCCTGCCGTTATAAACCAGGATGGTGCCGCGCATGGTTTCCTGCTGAGGGTAGTTGGTCACGTCATAAATCCACTGCTCCACCGTTTTGCCCGCGTAAGGGAGCAGATCCAGCCCCTGCTCCTTCTGGATGTTGTTGTACTCGGTGTAGACGTCGTCGAACTTTTCGGGGATGGTGATTTTTCCCGAGCTGACCGGCTCGCTTTTCACTTCCCAGCCGAACTGCTTGAAAAATGCGACGCGCTCCTCGTTGGTCGCGGCGGAAAGCGAGTATGTTTTCCCGGAGCAGACGGCCTGCGGAGGCGCGCCGTGCAGGGCCGACAGCGCAATCACGGCCGTGACGGCCATAAGCAGCGCCGCCAGGACGCAAATCGTTTTTTTACGGTTGTGCTTGACAGACAGGACAAACATAGGCTCCGCCCCCTCAACAAAATCCGGTTCCTTATGGAATAGATATGCCGGGGCGGAAGCAAAAATTCACGTTTCGCTTCCCTGGACTTTCTTCGCTTCCTCCATCACCTTCCGGGCAACCTGCGGCGGCGTTTCCTCATAGCGCGCGAATTCAAACGCAAAGGACCCCCTCCCCTGCGCCGCCTGCCGCAGGTAAGTGCTGAAATCGTGCATTTCGGCCTCGGGCGCCTCCGCCTCAATGGTCTGCGTCCCCTTGCCGGCCGGGTTCATGCCGAGCACCCGCCCGCGGCGCTTGTTGATCTCCCCCATGACATCCCCCATGCAGCTGTCCGGCACGGTGCATTTCAGCAGCCCTATGGGCTCCAGAAGCACCGGGCCCGCCTGCGGCATCCCGGCTTTATAAGCGAGGTTTGCCGCCATTTTAAACGCCATTTCGGAAGAATCGACCGGGTGGTAGGAGCCGTCGTACAGCGTCGCGCGCAGACCGACGACCGGGTACCCGGCCAGCGGCCCCTTTGCGGCGCTCTCGCGCAGCCCCTTTTCCACGGCGGGGAAAAAGTTTTTCGGAACCGCGCCCCCCACCACGCGCTCCCCGAACTCCATTTCCCCACCGCCGCAGGGCTCGAACTCGACCCATACGTCGCCGTACTGGCCGTGCCCGCCGGTCTGCTTTTTGTACTTCCCCTGCACCCGCACCCTTTTGCGGATGGTCTCGCGGTAGGCGATGCGCGGCTTTTCCAGCGCGATCTCCACGCCGAACTTTTTCTTCAGCCTTGCCGCCACAACGTCCAGGTGCTGCTCCCCCATGCCGGAAAGGATCATCTGGTGCGTTTCCCGGTTCGTCCGGAACCGGATGGTAGGGTCTTCCTCTTCCAGCCGCACAATGCCCTGCGCCGCTTTATCCTCCTCGCCCCGGTTCTTCGGCACAACCGCCATGGAAAGGGTCGGGCTGGGGTAGTCCACCCCCGCCAGCCTCACCCTGAGGGCGGGCGAGCAGAGCGTATCTCCCGTCTTTACCCCCTGGAGCTTCGGGACCGCGCCGATGTCCCCCGCGCCGATATACGGGACGTCCTCCTGCTTTTTGCCGCACACGGCCAGCGTTTTGCCGACGCGCACCGGCTCGCCCGTGCGCATGTCGACAAGCTGGCTCTCGCCGGAGATCTTCCCGGAAACCGCCTTGAGGTAGGAAAGCTTGCCGATGAACGGATCCGCCACGGTTTTGAACACGACGGCGGCGGGAAGCGCGTTTTCGTCCGCGCCGATCTCCACCGGATTTCCGTCGGCATCCACCCCGGTTTCCGCCGCCTTGTCCCGCGCCGCGGGCGCGAGCCACACAAGCCCGTTCAAAAGCTGGTCGATCCCGTTCAGGAGCAGCGCGTCCCCGCAGAAAACCGGGGAGACCGCGCCGGACTTCACCCCTTCGCTGATGCCGACGATCACTTCCTCCGGCGTGAACTGCTCGCCGGAAAAATATTTTTCAAACATTTCGTCGCTCGTCTCGGCCACCGCTTCATAGATGGCGGTGCGCAGGCCGTCCAGCCGGGCGCCCATGTCGGGCATCTTCACATCCACCGCCTTGCCGCCGTGGTATTCGTAGGCCTTGTATTCCAGCACGTTCACATAGATGTTGGCCCTGCCGTCCTGGATATAGGGAACCACCACCGGGCAGACGGACGGGCCGAAATACGCCTTTAAATTCTCAAAGACCTTATAAAAATCGGCGCTCTCGTCGCAGAGGCCGTTCACGAAAAAAATTTTGGAAAGGCCGCTTCTGTCCGCCGCGGCCGCAGCCTTTTCCGTCCCCACGTCCACGCCGTCCCGGCCCGAAATCGTAATCAGGACGGAATCCGCCGCGCGGACCGCCTCGCACAGGCCGCCCTCGAAATCGAAAAGGCCGGGCGCGTCCAGCAGGTTGATCTTGGTATTTTTCCACTCCAGAGGAGCCGCCGCCGTCGCCACGGATGTTTTCCG
This sequence comes from Oscillospiraceae bacterium, assembly GCA_022650455.1. Classification (GTDB taxonomy): domain Bacteria; phylum Bacillota; class Clostridia; order Oscillospirales; family Acutalibacteraceae; genus Thermocaproicibacter. The sequence goes on along the minus strand of JALCPO010000002.1, from coordinate 8,897 downwards.
TCGGATTTCTTCCGGGTCGAAATCGGTCACGGTGCTTCCCTCGGCGACCTTCCCCAGCCGGCCGGACGCGCCGGAAAGAAACAGCATCGCTTCGGCCAGGCTCGTCTTTCCCGCGCCGCTGTGGCCCGCCAGCGCGATGTTCCGTATTTTTCCCGCTTCATATTGTTTCACCAGAAACAGCTCCTTTCCGAGTTGAAAAATAGCAATTATAAAAATCATACAATTGTGCAACCAATTTTATGATAATTATAGCTTGTTCTTACAAAAATTACAATGCGGAAATTTCCTGTTTTTCCCATTTCCCTTCCAATTCTAACATTCCAAATTTATGAATTCTGCCGAAAAACGGGCGTGGGGCGCTTCGTGCCCGCGGCGGCCGCTCCCTCTTTTCCCTCATCAAAAAAGCGTTCCCCCAACGCGCGGGGAACGCTTCCGGGCATCCCTGTGCCGGCATACCCGTTCCTTGGCTGCAAACCGCAGTATCATAAAAAAGGCGGGAGCTGCTTTTCGCAGTCCCGCCAACGAATGACAAACACATCTGTTTTTTGGCCCCGCTGAACAAGCGGGACGGGCACGTAAACTCAGTCCGCTTTCCCCGCGCAGCCGAGAACCGTGTTGATCTTGTGCTCCACCAAAGCCTTGATCGCCGCGCGGCCGTCGCCGAGATACTGGCGCGGGTCGAAGTGGTCCGGATGCTCGACGAAGTGCTTCCGGACGCTGCCGGTCATGGCAAGGCGCAGGTCGGAGTCGACGTTGATCTTGCACACCGCCATGGTCGCGGCCTTGCGGAGCATCTCCTCCGGAATTCCGATGGCGTCCGGCATCTTGCCGCCGTACTGGTTGACCATCTTGACGAATTCCTGCGGAACGGAGGAAGCGCCGTGCAGGACGATGGGGAAGCCCGGCAGACGGTCGGAAACTTCCTTGAGGATGTCAAACCGGAGCTGCGGCTTCTGGCCGGGTTTGAACTTGTAGGCGCCGTGGCTGGTGCCGATGGCGATGGCAAGGGAGTCGACGCCGGTCTTCTGAACAAAGTCCTGCACCTCGTTCGGGTCGGTGAACTGGGCCTTGTCCGCGTCCACGTTCACGGCGTCCTCGATCCCGGCGAGCTTGCCGAGCTCGGCTTCCACCGTCACGTTGTACTTGTGCGCGTATTCCACAACCTTGCGGGTTTCCTCCACGTTCTCCTCATACGGCTTGGCGGAGCCGTCGAACATAACGGAAGTGAAGCCGCCGTCCACGCAGTCCCTGCAGACCTCGTAGGACGGGCCGTGGTCCAGGTGCAGGACGATCGGGATCTCCGGATGCTCGATGACCGCAGCCTCGACCATCTTGACCAGGTAGGTGTGGGTGGCGTATTTGCGCGCGCCCGCGGAAGCCTGGAGGATCACCGGCGCTTTCAGCTCGGAAGCCGCCTCGGTGATGCCCTGCACGATTTCCATGTTGTTGACGTTGAACGCGCCGATCGCATATCCGCCGGCATAGGCCTTTTTAAATATTTCCTTGGTATTGACCAACGACATTGGCTGTCACTCCTAATCTATCATGATTTGCCTTTATTATACCGCATTCCCGTAAAAAGATAAAGGGAAGATCGTTAAAAAATTATTGATTGCGCTTTCCGCGAAACAGCTCCGGATGATTGCGGCCGTAATGGAAAAGATACTGCTGCGCAATCCCCGCGTAAGGGCCGAACCACGCCGGTTTTTTCCCCGGAAACAGCGTCTGCATGACGCGTTTCATCCACACGTCCATGGGAAAGGCGTCCAGGCGGTGAAGGCCGTAAAGCAGCGCGCAGTCCGCGACCTTCGGGCCCACGCCCCGGATCCCGGCCAGCTTCGCGCGCGCGTCCTCCAGCGGCATCCGCCGGACCTTCTCCAGGTTGATTTCCCCGGACGCGACTTTGCGCGCCGCGTCCAGCACATAAGCCGCGCGGAACCCGCATCCCAGCGCCCGCAGGTCCTCTTCCCGCGCTGCGGCCAGGGTTTCCGCGGCCGGAAACGCCCGGCGGCCTTCTTCCACCGGCCTGCCGAATTCCGCACACAGGCGGGAAACCATGCCCTTGATCCGCTTGATGTTGTTGCACTGGGAAAGGATGAACGAGCAGAGCGCTTCCCACGGGTCCTGGTTCAGGATCCGCATCTCCGGCGCGTACCGCGCGGCCCGGGCCAGCGCCGGGTCCATCGTGCAGAACCGCTTCCGGATGCCGCCGTAATCCAGCCCCATGTCGAAATACCCGGCCCAGAATCCGTCGTCCAGAACGGCCGGCAGGTTTTTCTCCGTGATGCGCAGGTGCCTGCCGCAGGCCATGCCGTCCCACGAACCGTCGGGCAGCCGGTTCCACCGGAAGCACTGGCCGCAGTCCAGCGTTTGGGCCAAAGTTTCCATATTCATTCCGATTCCGCCCCGTTTCCGGCGCCAGGCCGCCTTTTTACGGCCATTATACCATGAAAGCCGCGTTTCCTCAACCACCCGCCAATACGGGCTGTAAAGAATAAGTCCTCATTTTGGTTTACATAATGTCTTATGCATTTTTTTGAATCCACCGTCGGAGCGACCTTCTCAACTGGACTTATCAACATTCTCCACAGAGTTTTCCACCGAAATTCCCGCGTATTCCACGGCTTTATGTCAACCGATGCAAATACGGTTCGTATAAACGGCTTGGCCGTGCGGCAAAACGGCCTGTATATTCTTCATGGGAACATCAACGCGGTGGAAAACTCCTTTTGTCGAAAAGGATCGAAGGCGGGGAAAAATTCCCGGCCCATTCTGTATGGAATCCGTTTGTTTTGTGATATAATAAAGCAAAAAGGAAAATTAGGGAGTCCCTGTATGATGATGGAAGAAAAAAAAGGCACGTCGGCGGAAGGCGTCATCGCGGGCCGGAACGCCGTCACGGAAGCGCTGCGGAGCGGCCGCCCCATCGACAGTATTTACGTCGCGCGCGGCGACCGTTCGGGGAGCATCGCCGCGCTGACCACCCAAGCGAAGGAAAAGAACATCCCCGTCAAGGAAGCCAGCCCCCAAAAGCTCAACCATCTGTGCGCCGGCGCCGTCCACCAGGGTGTGGCGGCGGTCGCCGCGGCGAAAGAATACGCGTCCGTCGAGGAGATCCTCGCCCTCGCCCAAAAGCGGGGGGAACCGCCCTTCCTGATTCTCGCCGACGGGCTGGAAGACCCCCACAACCTCGGCGCCGTCCTGCGCGTCGCGGAATGCGCCGGCGCGCACGGCGTCGTCATTCCCAAACGGCGCAGCGTCGGGCTGACCTGGGCGGTCGGAAAGGCGAGCGCGGGCGCGGTGGAGTATGTTCCCGTGGCGCGCGTGGCGAACCTCGCGGCCACGATCGACGAGCTGAAAAAACGCGGCGTCTGGATTTACGCGGCGGACCCCAAGGGCCAAAGCTGGTGCGGCACGGATTTTTCCGGCCCGGCGGCCGTGGTCATCGGCTCGGAAGGGTTCGGGGTAAGCCGCCTGGTCCGGGAAAAGGCGGATTTCGTGATATCCCTGCCAATGCTGGGCAAGATAAATTCGCTTAATGCATCCGTCGCGTGCGGCATCATCTGCTATGAGATCGTCCGGCAGCGGCACGGTATTAAGACAAAATAATACGGGAGCGGATCCGAATGAAAGACAACAGAGATGTTCCGCAAAGTGATTATTCTGTTGAAGAGATTTTAGCCGAAGCAAAAATCCAGAACGAGCGGGAGTCCCGGCAGAAGCCGGTTTCCGGAAACTCCGGTGCCGAAACGCCGGAGCCGCGGCACGGCGCGTTTTCCGACGCCGACGAGATCGCCCGCCGCGCGCGCGCGGCGCTGAACATGGAAGCCGGCAGCGAAGAAACGGGCGGCGAAGGGCCGGCCGCCTCCGGCACGGAAGAAGCCGCGCCGCCCGCCCCGAAAAAGGAAAAGCGGCATTTCTGGTTCCGCCGCAGAAAGAAAAAAGAGGAAGAAGCCGTCCCGGAAGACGACATCTACTACGGTCTGCAGCTCAAGTCCCTCGACGAATACCGGCGCGCCTACGAAGCCACCCTCCAGCTCGACCGGGCCGAGCTGGAAGCGGCGGCAAAGAAGGCGCGCGCAAAGCACCGGGAACTGGCGGAGAAAACCGAAAAACAGAACGCGGAAGCGGCGAAGGCCCCTGCCGCCGCGAAAAACCGGCCCGCGGAAAAGCCGCCGGAAACAGCGCAAAAAGAGGCCGAGGCAAAGCCGGAGTCCGCGAAAATTTCCGCCGCGGCGGAAAACCGGAGCACGGATGCGCCCGCTTCCAAAGCGTCCCCCCGCTCCGCGGAATCCGTCGGAGAAGACCGTCGGGACCGCCTGGAGAAGATCATGGAGCACGTCGGGCTCGACGCGGGAGAAATTTTCGGCGGGGCAGAAGCGTCCCCGCGGCCGAAGCTTCCGCAGAACCCGCCGAGACCTTCCATTCCAATTCCCACGGAGCCTCCGGTTCCCCCGGCCGTCGAACCCGGGCCCGCGATGGAACCGGAAATCCGGCCGCCGATCGTGGAGCCTCCGTCCGGGCCCGGGCGGGTCCCGGAACGGGTCCCGACGGCAGGGGCATTCAGCCAGGACGGCGGAAAACCGGAACTCTCCGGGAAAGCGGAACCGCCCCGGGAAACGGAGCGGGCCGAAGCGGCGCGGAGCACCCCGGACGAAACCGGCGGAACGCCCGCCCCGGTCAAAGAACCGGGCGCCGCCCCGCACGCAAAAAAAGAGGAAACCCCTCCCCCGCCGCCGGCCGGGGAGCCGAATGTCCGGCACGTGCCGAAGTACCGCGCGGACAGCCTGCCGCTGCACATCATCGAGCTGAACGCGTTTGGCGACGCCCTCGCGGCGGAAGCGGCAGGGTACAGCCCGCCTCCGCATACCCCGGAACCGATTCCGTTCCCCGCTTCCGAAAGGCCGGACGAACCGGCCGGACCCTCTGCGCCGGAAGAACGCGTGCCGGGCGAAACGGATGCCGAACCGGAAAATCCGGAAGCCGCCGTTCCGGGCGGCGGGAAACCGGGCCCCGGCGCCGAACCGATCCCCTTCCCCGCACAGGAAAGCCCGCCGCCAAAGGCAAAAAAAAGGTTCCGCCTGTTCGGCAGCGACGAAGACGTCGGGGAAACGGCGGAAGAGCCGGATGGAGCCGAAGAAGAGCTGGACGATTACAGCGCCCCCGCCGACGCGCCGTCCATTTTGCACGACCTCTCGTCCGGCGTGCGGAAACTGATCCTGCGCTTTGCGGTCACCGGAATCTGCGCGGTGATCCTGGTCGCCTTCAGCGCCGCGTGGGAATATCCGTCGGTGCTCCCGCCGGCGCTACATAACCGGTACGGCCCGCAGAGCTGCCTGGCCGTCCACCTGATCTTTCTGCTGATTGCAACGGCTTTCTGCGCCCCCGCGGTCTGGAACGGCATCCGCGGGCTGTTCCGCTTCCAGGCGAATTCCGACAGCGCCGTGTCCCTGGCCGCCGCGGCGGCGCTTCTGGAAAACGTCGTGCTCCTGTTCACCGGCTTTCCGGCGGACTGCCGCCTGTACTCCGCGCTTGCCGCCTGCGCCCTGTTCCTCAACACGGCCGGCAAGCTGAGCATGGCGAAGCGGATCCTGCGCAGCTTCCGCTTTGTCTCGTCGCCCGAGCAGAAATACGCGGTCCAGATGTTCGGCGACTACAACACCGCCATCCAGCTTGCCGGGGACAGCGGCATCGGGGAACCCCGCATCGCCTACCAGACGAAAACGGGGTTCCTGGAGCATTTCCTCAAACATTCCTATCGGACCGACCCCAGCGACCACACGGCACCTTATCTCGCCCCCGTGGGATTCATCGGCAGCCTGGCCCTCTGCATCGTGACCGCCGTCCTGACCAAAAACCCGGTTACGGCCGTCTCCGCCTTCGCGGCGTCCGCCTGTGTCTGCGCGCCCTTCGCCAACATGCTGAGCGTGAACCTTCCGCTGGCGAAGCTCGGGAAAATCGCGTCCCGGTGCGGCGGGATGACGGTGGGCTGGGACGCGGTGGAGCAGTTCAGCGAAACGAACGCGGTCCTGCTGGACGCGGAAGACCTGTTTCCGCGCGGGACGGTCGTCCTGAACGGCATCCGGACCTTTGCGGGCCAGCGGATCGACGAGGCGATTCTGGACGCGACGGCCCTCACAAAAGCGGCCGGCGGGCCGCTGAGCGACCTGTTCAGCCAGATCGTCAAGAGCCGGGGAGACATTCTCCCCCATGTGGAAAACCCGTGCTACGAGGACGGGGCGGGCATCTCCGGCACCGTTTCCAGCCGGGTGATTCTGGTCGGAAACGCCGCCCTGCTCAAAAAGCACGGAATTGACGCGCCGTCCCGCGACTATGAGGAAAAATACATCCGCGCGGGGAAATTCCCCGTCTACCTCGCGTCCGGCGGGATCCCGGTCGCCATGTTCCTCGTTTCCTACCGCTCCGACCGGCGCCGGGCGGCGGAGCTCCGCCGCCTGGAATACAACGGAATCAGCCTGCTGGTGCGCACCCGCGACCCCAACATCACGCCGGAGCTGGTCGCCGGCTGCTTCGGCCTGAGCCGGCACTCCGTCCGCGTCCTGCCGGAGCGCCTGGGAAGCGTCTGCCAGTCCCTTTGGTCCGGCCCGCCGGAACGCTCCCCGGCGGTCCTCGCCACAAAAGGCCGCGCCACAGCCATGATGCGTATGGTGACGGCCTGCGTGCGTCAGCGCTCGAACATCATTGTCGGAGTTGCCCTGCAAACGGCCGGCGCCGCCCTCGGGTTCGCCCTCGTGGCCTTTTTCGCGGCCTGTTCCGGCCTCGGCCGGCTCACGGCCACCGCCCTGCTGCTTTTTGAAGCATTCTGGACGGCGGCGGTCCTTTTCATCCCCCGCATCCGCAGGCCCTGAATCCGTTTTCTGAAAAGGAAATCCGTTTGAAATGAAAGAAATACATCGCTCCGGGATTTTCTGCGCCCCCGTGGTCGGCAGGATCCTTCCAAGAAGGATCCTGCTGACTTCCCTGGGCGTCCTGCTCATGGGGGCCGGCGTTTCCGCGTCCGTGTATTCCGGGCTCGGGACCGATCCGTGCACCTGCGTCAACCTCGGCATCTCCCGCCGGATCGGCATGGAGTTCTGGAAATGGCAGGCCGTGGCCAACCTCATCGTCCTGATCGTTCCGCTGATCTTCTCACGGAAGCGGATCGGTTTCGGAACGGTAGCCAATATGTTCTTCGTCGGCATCGTGGCGGACGCCATGCGCGGCACCGTTTACCGCGCGCTTCTCCCCGCTCAGCCGCCGAACCTGGGAATACGGATCGCCTTTATGCTCGCCGGGGCCGCCATTTTGGGCCTCGGGGCTTCGTTCTACATGGTTCCCGAGCTCGGTGTCGCGCCTTACGACAGCATCCCGCTGATTCTGGCGGAGCATCTGCCGTTCGAGTTCCGCTGGATCCGCGTCGCGTACGACGGGACCGCGGTCGCCGCCGGCTGGCTGCTCGGCAGCGCCGTGGGCGCGGGCACCATCCTCATCGCCTGCGGCCTGGGGCCGATGATTCAATTTTTCAGCGGAAAAATCCGAAAAAAATTCCTGGCGCAGCTCCCCGGCCCGGCGGGCCGGAGCGTACCTTAGCTTCCGCGCGCCGCAACCGTTTCTCCGGCCGGTTTACCGCAGGTACCGGTCGGTTATTTTTTTCGCGCCGGACGTATCGTCCGCCACAACCAGCACGACATACCGGCCGCTTTGAATCAGCAGGGGATTCTTCAGCTTGGCCATTTCCTTCGGCTGGTAATCCTGAAACGCCGATTTCTGATCTTCCACACGGCCCTGGGCCGCTTTTTTCACGCGCTCCGCCGCAGCCTCGTCCTTCGCCTCGAACACCGCGGCTTCCTCCGCCGTCGCCCCCGTGCTCTCGTAGGCTTTCGCCTTTGTCACGTCGGCGGCGTCAAGGCCGTAATTCTTAACGATCGTCTTCTGCGCGATAGGGGACATCTGGTCCCGGAACGTCACGCTCTTCACGATTTCATCCGCCACGGCGCCGGCGTCGGCGTTCACCGCTTCCCGCTTGGCGCATCCCGCCGCAAAAAGCAGCAGGGCCGCCGCAATCACACAAACGATCCGCTCTTTCATCAAAAATTCTCTTCCTTCAATCGGTATGCGTTTTCAAATAATCGCACCAGATTTTGCAGTACCGGGCGTTTAAATGGACCCCGTCGGCCGAAGCGTCCGCCGGCAGCGCGCCCGAGGCGTCCGCAATGGCCGAGTCCACCGCAAGATACCGGACTTTTTTCTGCTTTGCGAGCTTTTGGATCGCCCGGTTGTAGCTTTGGATCTTCCGGTTGCTTTCGGCTGCGCCCGACACCGATTTTCGGTCGGCGACCGGCAGTATGGACTGCAGATAGATCCGCGCGCCCGGCTGGTCTTTCCGGAGATCATCCACCAACTTGGCGTAATCGTCCAAAAAGGTCTGGGAACTGCTCCACCCCAGCTCGTTAATGCCCAGCATGATGTAGATTTTCCCGAATTTTTTCCGTTTCACGGCGTCCATCACGGTCCGTTTCTTTCCGTCCACCCGCACGGCCGCCTTCGTGTAAACCGTGTCGACCATCAGGCCCTTCACCGCGAAATAAGCCGCATTCCCCAGCCCGTCGTAATTTTGCAGCCCTTCCGTGCGGCTGTCGCCGATCAGGGCGGCGTCGTCGAACCAGCCTGGCGGCTTCGGCGGGCCGCCGGGGTCCGGCTTCCGGATGCCTGCGGAAGAGGGCGGGGCCGCGGAGGAAACGCGGAACGCCGGAGCGGACGAAAGCGGCCGCACGGAGGACGGGGCTGCGGAAGACGCCGGGCGGCTCGCCGCGCCGGCGCCGGACCGCAGCAGCCGGACGCACCGGTCGATCCCCAGCCCCAGAGCGGCCAGGATCAGCCCGAGACAAACGCAGACG
>JALCPO010000001.1 GCA_022650455.1 Oscillospiraceae bacterium | reverse complement strand
ATGCGCCCTCTGAAATGGCAATCTCCCAAAATGGTCCTCCATGATTTCCTTGCCTTTGGTGTAACATATCTTTGACAAACCTACACATTTTCCGTTCCTATTCTCCCCGCCCGGTTTCCCCGGAAAAGCCTCCGGTTTGTTTCAGAAACTCCCTTGCGTCTTTTATGGTCATAAATTGAATTTTATGACCGGAAAGGTAGGAAATACAATAATCCCATTCCTTCAGGCTGTACTGCTCCGGCTCGGCCCGCAGCAGCGCCGCCGACACATCCTTCCGTTTCAGCGGATCCCGCAGGGATGAAATAAAGCAGTTTTGGCTCTGTGCCAAATCCTCCAGCAGCTTCCCTCGCTGCATGTGATCCCCCTCTTTTTTGTCACAGTCCCTGTCACAGCTTCCTATTTTGATATTAAATCTTTTTGCATAAAATGTCAACTCTTAGCAAGTAAGATACAGTGTATTGTTCTCTGTAAGTGTACAGGAATCGAGTACACTCATCTTTAAAGGAGGATGATTCACATGATATTTGATTTTGGCTACCGGCTGAGGGAACTGCGGGAAAGCAAAAGCCTGACTCAAACACAAACGGCGAAGCGGCTGAATCTCTCAAAAACAACGATCAGCGGTTATGAAAACAATATCAAGACCCCTTCGCTGGAAACTCTGACGAAAATGGCTGTTTTTTACGGAGTTTCCACTGACTATATTCTGGGCCTCGAAAACCGCAGGATGATCCCGATCGACGGATTGACGGAATCACAGGAAGAGATCATGAACAAGCTGCTGCATGAATTCCAGCGGAGCAACCGGGCCCTGATGGGCTAAGTTTTCCTCCTCGGCGGCAAAAAGCCCTCCGAAACATTCCGGAGGGCTTTTTGCCGCCGTTTTCTATGGTTACGGTTTCGGCCTCGGCCGGCCGGGACCGCCGTGGCCGCCGTGCGGGCCTCCGTTCGGCCGATACCCGGGCGAGGTGCGATGCGCGGGGTGCATGGGGCGCACGGCCGGAACGTCGTTTTCCGGCACGAGGCCCTTCACTTCAATGAGCGCGTCGCGGCGGGACAGGTTCAGCCTGCCCTTTTCGTCGATGTTCAGCACTTTGACCATCACTTCGTCGCCGACGTTCACCACGTCGCTCACGCGGTTGACGCGTTTGACGTCAAGCTGCGAGATGTGCACCAGGCCCTCTTTGCCGGGGGCGATCTCGACAAAAGCCCCGAAATCCATCAGGCGCGTCACCTTGCCGGTGTAAACGGTGCCCGGCTCCGGGTCGTTGACAATCGTATCGATAATCGAGAGAGCGCGTTTGCAGTTTTCCTGGTCGATGCCGGAAACGAACACATGGCCGTCCTCTTCGACATCCACCTTGACGCCGCATTCCGCGCAGATTTTCTGGATGACCTTGCCGCCCGTGCCGATCACGTCGCGGATCTTCTCGGTCGGGATGGTCATGGAAAGCATCTTCGGGGCGTATCGGGAAAGCTCCCTGCGCGGCTCCGCAATCGCCTTGAGGAGAACTTCGTCGATGATATAATCGCGGGCTTTGTGGGTTTTGTAAAGGGCTTCCTTGATCATCTCCGGCGTAAGGCCGCTGATCTTGAGGTCCATCTGGATGGCGGTGATGCCCGCATGGGTCCCCGCCACCTTGAAGTCCATGTCTCCGAAGAAGTCCTCCAGGCCCTGGATGTCCACCATCGTCATCCAGCGCTCGCCCTCGGTAATCAGGCCGCAGGAAATGCCGGCCACCGGGGCCTTGATCGGGACGCCCGCGTCCATCAGGGCCAGCGTGGAGCCGCAGATGGAAGCCTGCGAGGTGGAGCCGTTGGAGGAGAGGACCTCCGAAACGAGGCGCATCGCGTACGGGAACTCGTCGACCGACGGGATAACCGGGGCCAGCGCGCGCTCGGCGAGGGCCCCGTGGCCGATTTCGCGGCGCCCCGGGCCGCGGCTCGGCCTTGTGTCGCCCACGGAGTAGGACGGCATGTTGTACTGATGGATATAGCGCTTGGTCTCCTGCTCGTCGATTCCGTCGAAGGTCTGCTCGTCGTCGAGCGAGCCGAGGGTCGCGGCGGTGAGCACCTGCGTCTGGCCGCGGGTGAACAGCCCCGAGCCGTGGGCGCGCGGGAGAATGCCCACTTCCGCGGCGAGCGGGCGGATCTCGTCCATCTTCCGGCCGTCAACGCGCTTCTGCTCGTCCAGAAGCCAGCGGCGCACCACATACTTCTGGGTTTTATACAGACATTCGTCGATTCTGGCTTCCTGGTCGGGGTAGGTCTCGTCAAACTTTTCGTGCACCTTCTCGTAAATGGGGAGAAGGCGTTCGTCGCGGACCTTTTTGTCGTCGGTGTCGAGCGCCTGGCGGATGTCTTCCAGGGCGAACTCCTTGATGGTGTTCCACATGTCCTCGTCCGGCGCATCGCTCGGGTAACAGAATTTTTTCTTGCCGATGTCCTGCCGGATGCCTTTGATGAACTCGATGATAGCCTGGTTTGCCTTGTGGCCCGCCATGATGCCGCCGTACATGACGTCGTCCGGGATCTCGTCCGCGCCGGCCTCGATCATGGCGATGCGGGAATCGGTGGAAGCGACCGTCACGGCCATTTTCGATTTTTTGCGCTGCTCGGAATCCGGGTTAATGACGTACTCGCCGTCCACATACCCCACGGAAACGCCGGAGATCGGGCCGTTCCACGGAATGTCGGAAATGCTGAGCGCGATGGATGTGCCGACCATCGCCGCAATGTCGGGCGGGCAGTTGTGGTCGACGCTCATCACGGTGCAGACGACGGAAACGTCGTTGCGCATGTCCTTCGGGAACAGCGGACGGATCGGGCGGTCGATCAGGCGCGCGGTCAGGATCGCCTTGTCCGTCGGGCGTCCTTCCCGTTTGAGGTAGGAACCCGGGATCTTGCCCACCGAGTAAAGCTTCTCCTCAAAATCGACCGAAAGCGGGAAATAGCCCACGCCTTCGCGCGGCTTGGCCGAGGCGGTGGCCGCCACGTGCACCACGGTCTCGCCGTAGCGGACAAGGCATTCGCCGTTCGCAAGCTGCGCCATCTTGCCGGTTTCGATCGTCAGGGGGCGGCCCGCAAAGTCGGTCTTAAAGACTCTGTAATTTTCAAACATTGCTTTCTCCTCCGTATTCTGAAAATAGTATCTGCAGGATGCGGCAGGTTTAGCAATAAAACCGGCGTCCTCGCGGAAAAGGGCGCCCGTTTCACTGCTAAGTCCCGCGCGCGTCCGGGGTCAACGGAAAAAGGCGAAAGGCAGACGGCATCGCCGCCTGCCTTTTCCTGCAACATTACTTGCGGATTCCCAGTTTTTCAATAATCGCGCGGTAGCGTTCAATATCGTTGTTCTGAAGATAATTCAACAGGCTGCGCCTCTGGCCGACCATTTTGAGCAGGCCGCGGCGGGAGTGATGGTCTTTCTTGTGGGCCTTGAGGTGCTCGGTCAGCGCGTTGATGCGGCTGGTCAGCACGGCGATCTGTACTTCCGGGGAACCGGTGTCGCCCTCATGCCGGGCGTACTCCTTGATAATGGCGGTCTTTTCTTCTTTCAGCATCGTACTTTTCCACCTTTTTTAAATTCCCGCAGACGCAGAACAGGGCCGGTGAAATCCCCGCTGGGGCATTCCCCTGAACCGCGAAAGGGGTACAATATGCAATAGTATAGCACAGGCATTCTGTTTTGTAAACATCACCCTTCGCCGGGGAAAGGATGATTTTTCCGGAAATATTCCGCGGCCTGCCTGCCGTTGCGGCGGATCTCCTCCCGCAGCTCATCCAGGCCGGGGAACCTGCGCTCCGGGCGCAGGAATTTCAGCAGGCCGACGCGGACCGTGCGGCCGTACAGGTCGGGGCCGGTGTAGCCGGGCATCCACGTCTCGGCGAGGACGCAGGACGACCCCACCGTGGGCTTGACGCCCACGTCGGTTACGCCGCAGTACGTTTTTCGTCCCACCGTGACGGCGGACGCATAGACGCCGAACCTCGGCCGCACGAACTCCTCCGGCACCTTCTGGTTCAAGGTCGGCGTGCCGAGCCTGCGCCCCAGCCTGCGCCCCGGGATCACCGCCGACTCATAGCCGAACGGCCTGCCCAGCAGGCGGGCCGCCTCCTCGGTGCGGCCGTTCGCGATCAGCCCGCGGATGCGGGTGGAGCTCACCGGCGTACCGTCCGCCAGGACGGGACCGGCCACCGCGGCCTCGATCCCCCGCCCGGCGCACAGCCTGCGCAGGTCGGCGCTTCCCGCCGTCCCGCCGCGCCCGAACGTATAGTTGAAGCCGCAGCAGGCTCTTTTCGCCCGGCAGGTTCCTTCGAGGATGCCGGCGACGAAAGCCTCGGGGGAAAGGTCCTTCACCGCGTCGAAATCGAGCAGGTAAAGCTGGCCGACGCCCATCCGCTCCAGCAGACGGATTTTCTCCTCCGGAGCAAGCAGAAGGCCCCCGAACTCCCCGTTCCCGCGGAGCTTGGGGTTTTCGGCAAAGGTCAGCACGGTGGGAACCAGGCCCTTCCCGGCGCCTTCCAGCGCGAGGGAGATCACCCGGCGGTGGCCGAGGTGCAGCCCGTCGAAGCTGCCGAGCGCCACGGCGCTTTCCCCCTCGGAAGGCGTAAGATCATGGTAAACTTTCATTTGCGGATCCCCTCCGGCTTTTGAGCGGCCTTGTCTTTGCAAAGAGAAGGCCGAAGAAACAGGCGCAGCACGCGCAGATCGTTCCCTTCGACTTCGCCCAGGCCCAGGAACACGCCGTCGGGCTGGCAGACGCGGTACCGCGCGCCCTCCGGCGGCCGTTCGGAGCGCAGCGCGGTGCGGCGGAGCTCCAGGGCGCCGCCGTTGCTGAAACGGACCGCCTGCGCCGTTGAAACGCGGAGCGCCGGAAGGCCGGAAAACAAGGACTCCACGGGCAACAGCCGGCCGAGGATGCCTTCCGCCCCGAGCTTCTTCGCCTGCTCCAGCGTGACGGCGTCGGAAAGGGAAAAACCGGAAGCCCGGGTGCGGCGGAGCGAAGTCATGAAGCCGTAAGTGCCGAGCGCCTCCCCCAGGTCGGCGCAGAGCGTGCGGACATAAGTCCCTTTCGAGCAGGCGACCGACAGCCGGCCGGACTGCGCGGCCTCGTCAAACTCCGTCAGCTCCAGCCGGGAAACCGTTACCGGGCGCTTCGCGCGCTCCACCTCGATCCCCCGCCGGGCCAGGTCGTAAAGCCGCCTGCCGTTCACACTCACGGCGGAATACATCGGCGGCGTCTGCAAAATCCCTCCCCGGAACCGGGGCAGCGCGGCTTCCACCCCGCTGCGCGCGGCTTTTTTTTCGCTCCGGGCGATCACTTTGCCCGTGCTGTCCTGCGTATCGGTGGCAGCCCCGAGCCGGAACCCGGCCTCGTACTCCTTGCCCGTGTCCTCCAGCAGGGAGAGCGCCCGCGTGGCCGTCCCCAGAAGCAGGGGCAGCACGCCCGTGGCCATCGGGTCCAGCGTCCCGGTGTGCCCGACCTTCCGTTCCCGGCAGACCCCGCGCATTACGGCCACCACGTCGAACGACGTGAACCCGGCGGGCTTGTCCATCACGATAATCCCATTCATCGGTTTTCTTTCAAATGCCTTTCCACCGCGCCGAGAATTTTCTTTTCGGCTTCCTCCAAAGGAGGGGGAAGCGTGCATCCCGCGGCTCCTCGGTGGCCGCCGCCGCCGAACTTCTCGCAGATCTTCGCCGCGTCGGCGGGGGAAACGGCGCGCAGGGACACCTTATAGAAACCGTCGTCCTTCTCGCGCAGCGTGACGCCGACGCGCACGCCCTCGATCCCGCGCGGGATGGTTGCGAGCCCGTCGAGGTCGTCCTCGACGGCCCCGGCTTCCGCAATCATTTTTTTCGTGATGCGGATGACCGCGATCTGCCCCCCGCAGGCGAACCGGATGGAGTCCAGAACGCGGCGCTCCATTTCGAGCCGCGCGCGGCTTTTCGTGTCGAACATGGCGCGGTCGATGGCCGCCGCGTCGATCCCCGTTTCCAGCAGGTCCGCCGCGATGCGGTGGGCTGCGGGCGTGGTGTTCGTGTACCGGAAGCAGCCCGTGTCCGTCGAAATGCCGGTGTAGAGCGCCTCCGCGATCGGTTTGTCTATGGCGACGCCGAGGAGCTTCAGCAGGACATCGATGATCTCGCAGGTCGCCGCGGCCTGCGGGTCGACGTAGCTTTGTTTCGCGTAACGGACGTTGGAACGGTGATGGTCGAGGCAGAGATCGACCCGGCCGCCGTACTCCGGCCCGACCGGCTCGCCGAAAAGCGCCCGGTCCGCAACGTCGACCGCCACAACCAGGTCGGGCTCGAACGCGTCGTCCGGCAGGCCTTCAAACAGAAAGCGGTATTTCGGCCCGATCCTGTCCGAGCACCGCACCGCGGCGCGCCTGCCGAGCTGCCGCAGGCCGCGGCAGAGGGCGCTGCCGGAGCCCAGCGTGTCGCCGTCCGGGAACTGGTGGCACAGGATCATTACCCGTTCCGCCCCGCGCAGGAGAGCGGCGGCCTCCTCAAGGCTCTTCATGCGCGTCCTCCTTCAGGTGGTCCAGAATGTGCGAGATGTGCGCGCCGTACTCAATGGAATCGGTGGCGCGGAACGACAGCTCCGGAACCTTGCGCAGCGAAAGCCGCGAGCCGAGCTCGTGCCGGATAAATCCGGACGCGGACTTCAGGCCCTTCACGGCCTCGCGGGCGCGGTCCATCCCTTCCATGGCGCTGATGTAGACCGTGCAGTAGGAAAGGTCGTTCGTCACGTCCACCCGCACGATGCTGATGAGCCCCTGCACGCGCGGGTCTTTCAGCTCGCGGAAAATCGCGGTCAGCTCGCGCAGGATGTCTTCCGTCACGCGGCCCAGCTTATGGCTTGCCATTTCAGTCTCAATCCCTTCCGCGGCCCCGGGGGGTCGGATCAACCGCCCGGCCCGGGCCGGTCACTCTTTGTATTCTTCCATGGTGAAGGCTTCCAGAACGTCGCCTTCCTTGATGTCGTTGTATTTTTCCAGGCCGATTCCGCAGTCGTAGCCTTCGGCGACCTCTTTCACGTCGTCCTTGAACCGCTTGAGCGAAGCGACGCCGTCCTCCGCGAGGACGATGCCGTCGCGGACGACGCGGATCCTGGCGCTGCGGGTCACCTTGCCGGTGGTGACATGGGCGCCGGCGATGGTTCCCACGCTGCTGATGTGGTACACCTGGCGGACCTCCGCCTTGCCCAGCTCCGCTTCGCGGACCTTCGGCGCGAGCATGCCCTTCAGGGCGGCGCCGATCTCGTTGATGCAGTCGTAAATGACGCGGTACAGGCGAAGCTCGACGCCGTCGCGCTTTGCGTTCTCCTCGGCGACGTTGTCGGGTCGCACGTTGAAGCCGACGATGATGGCGTCGGACGCCGCGGCAAGCATGACGTCCGATTCGTTGATGGCGCCGACGCCGCTGTGGATGATGTCCACGCGGACCTCATCGTTGCTCAGCTTTTCGAGCGACTGGCACACCGCTTCCACGGAGCCCTGAACGTCCGCCTTCACAATCAGGTGCAGCTCCTTCATGTCGCCCTCCTGCATCTGCTCGAAGAGGTTGTCAAGGGTGACCTTGGTGCGGGCGTTGAACTTTTCTTCCTTCTTTTCGTTGCGGCGCTGTTCCACCAGTTCCCTGGCCAGGCGCTCGTCGGTCACGGCGTTAAAGATGTCGCCGCCCGCCGGGACGTCGTCGAGCCCCGTGACCTCCACCGGGACGCTCGGCCCCGCGGAATGGATCGACCTGCCGTTCTCGTTCGTCATGGCGCGCACGCGGCCCACGGTGGTTCCGGCGACGAGGATGTCGCCGGTGTGCAGGGTGCCGTTCTGGACCAGCACGGTCGCCACGGGGCCGCGGCCCTTGTCGAGCCTCGCCTCAATGACGGTGCCCTTTGCGGCGCGGTCCGGGTTCGCCTTGAGCTCTTTCATGTCCGCGACCAGCAGGATGGTTTCCAGCAGTTCCTTGATGCCGGTCTTTTTCACGGCGGAAACGGGGACGCACGGCGTGTCGCCGCCCCATTCCTCGGGGACGATGTCGTATTTCGTAAGCTGCTCCATCACGAGCTGCGGGTTCGCGCCCGGCTTATCCATCTTGTTGATGGCGACGACGATGGAAACCTTCGCCGCCTTGGCATGGTGGATCGCTTCCACGGTCTGCGGCATGATGCCGTCGTCCGCGGCGACGACCAGGACGGCGATGTCCGTGACCTGCGCGCCCCTCGCGCGCATGGTGGTGAACGCCTCGTGGCCCGGCGTGTCGAGGAACGTCACGTCGCGGCCGCCGACCTTGACCTGGTAGGCGCCGATGTGCTGGGTGATGCCGCCCGACTCGGTGGCCGTCACGTTGGTGTGGCGGATGGCGTCCAGCAGGGAGGTCTTGCCGTGGTCGACGTGGCCCATCACGACCACGACCGGCGCGCGCGGGACGAGGTTGTCGTCCTTGTCCTCGCTGTCGTCGATGATGCGGTCCTCGATGGTCACGACGACTTCCTTCTGCACCTTGGCATGGAACTCCATGGCGGCGAGCGAGGCGGTGTCGAAGTCGACGACATCGTTCACGGTGGCGAACACGCCGAGGCCCATCAGCTTCTTGATGACCTCCGCCGCCGTCGCCTTCAGGCGCATGGCGAGCTCGCCGACGGTGATCTGCTCCGGGATCTGCACGGTGATCGGCTTGTTCTTGCGCTCCAGCGCGATGCGGCGCAGACGCTCGGCCTCCGTTTCCCTGCGCGCGTTGCGCGGCTTGCGGCGGTACTGGCTGCTGCGCTGGGTGAGCTTCTGCTTCCGGACGACGTTGTCGTTGGGCTTTACCTTCTCGGAAGCGAGGCGGTCGTATTTTTCATTGTAGCGGTCCAGCTCCACATGCGAGGCGTGCGTGTCCACGATCCGGCCGGTGGGCCGGGCGATCGTGCTGCTCGACCCCATCCGCACCGTCTGCTGCTGCGGCCGTTTCCTGGCCGGCTGCTTCGCCCGCACGGGCCGCTGCCGGGAGTCCAGCTGCCGTTTCTGCAGGGCCGCCGGGCGCTGCTGCGGAGCGCGGTTCGGCTGCCCGGGCCTGCGCTGCGCCTGCGGCTGCCCCGGGCGCTGAGGAGCCCGGCCGGCCGGCCGGCGGCCCTGCGCGCCGCGCTGCGCCGCGGCGGCGGGGGCGGAAGGCCCGGAGCCGGCACGCGGCGCCTGTTTTGCTTCCTGCGCCGCGCCGGACTTTTCCGGCTTCGCCGCAAGGTCCGGCTCCTCGGTCACCACGACGGCCTTCCGCTTGGCGGCTTCCGCGAAATAATCGTTGAGGTCTTTGGCGTTGTTCTTCTGCGTAAAGGCCTCGAACACGATGTCCAGCTCGTCTTCGTCCAGGGCCGTCATATGCTTTTTGGTCTGTCCCGTATATTTTTGCAGCGTGTCGATCACATCCTTGTTGGGGATGTTCAGGTCCTTGGCCACTTCGTGGACTCTGTATTTTATCATCATAGATTCATTCCTCCTCGTTCTTCCGCACCCAGCTCAAGCAGCTTTTTTGCAAATCCCGTGTCATTTACCGAAATCACCCCTGTCCGTTTTCCCAGGGCGGCTTCCACCGCATCCATTTCCGCGTGAATCCGGGCGGTCCGCACGCCGGCCTTTTCCGCTTCCGCGCCGATCTTTTCCGCACTTCCGGGCGAAAAATCCGCCGCGAACAGCACCAGCCTGGCCCGGCGCCTTCGCACCGCCTGCCGGACCGCCTCGCTGCCGAACTCCAGCCTGCCCGCCCTTCGGGCGATGCCCAGCAGGTTCAGCAGCCGATTATCCGTCTCCAAGCAGTTCCTCCTCCATCCGGTCGTAGACTTCATCCGGGATTTTGCACGAGAAGGCTTTTTCAAACCGCCGCGCTTTCCGGGCCGCCTTCAGGCAATCGATCTTCCGGCACACATACGCGCCGCGCCCCGGCTTACGGCCGGTCAGGTCGAGAGAGATCTCGCCCTCGGGCGATTTCACTACCCGGACCAATTCCTTTTTCGGCTTCATTTCCCCGCAGCCCGTGCACATGCGGAGCGGCGTCTTTTTTTTTCGGATCATGCCGTGCGTCCCCCCTGTTCCCAACGGTGCGGTTTACTCTTTCGCGCTGTCTTCCCCTTCGCCGTAAAAACCGCTTTCCGGTTTGATGTCAATCTTCCAGCCGGTAAGGCGGGCGGCGAGGCGGGCGTTCTGCCCCTTGTTGCCGATGGCGAGGGAAAGCTGGTCGTCCGGCACGCTTACGCGGCAGGCGCGGGAGCCGTCCTCCGCCGGGACGACGTCGACCACGCTGGCGGGGGACAGGGCGGAAGCGACGAACTTGCACGGGTCGTCGCTGTACTCCACGATGTCGATTTTCTCGCCGCCGAGCTCGTCGACGATATGGTTGACGCGCATCCCCTTCGCGCCGATGCAGGAGCCGACCGCGTCGACGTCCGCGTTGTGGCTCAGGACGGCGATCTTCGTGCGGGAGCCGGCCTCGCGGGCAACGGCCTTGATCTCCACCGTCCCGTCGAAGATTTCCGGCACTTCCTCCTCGAACAGCCGGCGCACGAGGTCGGGGTGGACGCGGCTGATGATGGCGCGGGGGCCCTTTTCCGTCTCCTTCACGTCGGCGACGTACACCTTAATGTGGCTGCCGACCGTAAGCGTTTCGCCCGGGACCTGCTCCGCCTTCGGCAGCACGGCCTCGGCCCGGCCGATGAGCAGGGTCGCCGCGCCCGAGCGCGGGTCGATCTGGTCCACCACGGCGCTCACAAGCTCCTGGTGCTTGCTTTCAAACTCCTGGAGCATGCGGCTGCGCTCGCCGTCGCGGATGCCCTGGCGGATGATGTTGCGCGCCGTCATGGCGGCGATGCGCCCGAAGTCCTTCGTGTCCATGGGAACCGCCACGGTGTCCCCCACGGCGGCCGTCGCGTCGATGGCGCGCGCCTTTTCCAGAAGAATCTCCCTGCCCGGGTTGGTTATGTCCTCAACGACGGTCTTGTTGAGGGAAACGTCGAACACGCCTTTCGCCGGTTCGACGTTCACCACACAGTCCTCGTTGCCGTAGCTGTTTTTGCACGCCGTGACAATCGCTTTTTTGATGCGGTCGACCATAAAATCGGCCGAGATGCCGCGCTCTTTTTCCAGCATTGCCAAGGCTTCAAAGATTTCGCTGTTGTCCTTCATGGTTCCTCAGTCTCCTCCAAAAAATCATTTTCCCGCAGCCGTACCGAGGCGGTGCTTTTGCGTGGGACGCGCACGGTCTCGCCCGACTTCAGGGCAAGGGTGATCTCCCCGTCCGAAAACGCGCTCATCTTCCCGGCCAGCACGCGCCGGCCGTCCGCAAGGGGGCGGATCAGCCGCACCGTGACATCCGCACCGAGGCAGGCCCGGAAGTGCTCCGGGCGGGTCAGCTCCCGGCTGACTCCCGGAGACGACACCTCCAGGCAGTAAGGTTCCCGGATCGGGTCCAGCTCGTCGAGCGGGCCGTCGATGGCCCGGCTCATCTTTTCACAATCCTCGATCCCGACCCCGCCGGGCTTGTCGATAAAAATCCGCAGGTACCAGCTTCCGCCCTCCCGCACATAGCGGACGTCCCAGATGGAAAGCCCGAGCTTTTCCGCATAGGGCAGGGCCAATTTCCGCACGGTTTCGGCGACGCCGCCGTTTTTTCCTTCAGCCAATCCCTTCACCTCATAATAACAAAACAAACAAAAGAGCGGGTCACCCCACTCTTTCATCCTCACTTTAGTATTCTTCCGGTATTTTAACACAATTCCGCCGAAAAAGCAAGGGGAATCCCGGCTATTCTTCCATTTGTTTTCCAAGGAACGCCGCCGCCACCTGGGCGAGCTTCGTTTCCGTTTCCACCGGGACGCCGCTTTCGCCCTCGGCCCGAAGCATCACCACGGCGCCGGTCACGTCGCTCGCGGCCAGAATGGGGCAGACAATCTCCGCCGGGCGGTCGATCCCTTCCACCGGAATCATCTTTTCCCCCGGCGCTTCCACATAGGAACGGCGCGACTGCATGCACTCCTCCAGTTCGGGGGTGACCCGGCGCTCCAGATATTCCTTTTTGGAAACGCCGGCCGCCGCCACCACATGGTCCCGATCACAGATGATCATGGGCATGCCGGCCGTGCGGTTGAGCGCCTCGGCATACTGGGAAGCAAAAGTGGAAAGCTCCCCGACGGGGGAATATTTTTTAAAAATCACGCCGCCCTGGGAGTCCGTGAATATTTCAAGGGCGTCGCCTTCCCGGATGCGCAGCGTCCTGCGGATTTCCTTCGGGATGACGATACGGCCCAGGTCGTCGATTCTTCTCACGATTCCAGTCGCTTTCATCTGATGATCTTCCTCCTAAAAGCAAAGATTTAACACCCATATTATCCGCAGGAAAAACCCGGCTATGCAGGATTTAACAAGGTTGTTTTTGGCAGTTCCCGTTCCGCGGCGCGGCCGGGATTTTTTTCAGAAAGAAAAATTCTGCGGATTTGGATAAATTTTGGAATAAAACTTGTTATCCGCACAAAAGCGGTTTATAATAAAATACAAAAATCGGCCCGATCGGCCTGAAACCGCTGGAGGTAGCGCGTGAACAAGTTTTTCAGTCGATCCGTCCTTCCCCTCGCCGTAGCCGGAGCGCTGGCGCTCGCCGGCTGCGCGGCCCGTTCGGCGATCTCTGCGGAAGATTTCCAGAAACAGGCGAAAAGCGCGGGCTATACGGTGTCTTCCCAGGCGGCCGGCAGCACCGGCGCAACCAAATGCCTTTCCGCGACGAAAGGCGGCTCCGACCTGCAGATCACGTTTTATGCGTTCGGCACCGCAGCGGACGCGCAGAGCTGGTATTCTTCCCAAAAAAGCGGGATCTCCGGCTCCGGCAAAACGGTGGTCGACACCGACACCTACAACAAATACACCGTGACGGTGGGCGATATTTCTTTTCTGCTGGTCCGCATGGACAACACGGCCGTGCTCTGCAAAACGTCGACGGCCAAAAGCGGCGAGGCGGAACGCTTCGTCAGCTCCATCAAATACTGAAAAAGCAGCGGCCGAAACGGCGCGGAGTCTTAAAAGACTTCGCGCCGTTTTTTATGGTGCCGCCGTGTTGTCCGCCCCTGCCGGTCCCCGGCCCGTTTCAGGTTTCCGCCGCCTCGGCCGCTTTCCGCAGCAGTTCCGGCTGGACTTCCGGGAACGCAAGCTCCCCGGGGACGCCGTCAAAAAAGCCGACCTTCTCCCCTTCCGCGCCGGGCAGGGAGAAAAATTCCTGGATCTCGGCATAGTACAGCATTCCGAACCGTTCTCCGCCGGAACCGTCCCGCACGCCGTAGACGCAGACCGGAACCAGCCGGAACCGCGCCGCGCCGGTTTCCTCATACAGTTCCCGGCGGGCCGTCTGCTCGATGTTCTCCCCGTCCTGCCGAGGTCCGCCCGGAATCTGATACGGGTTCCCCGCCTGCTTCCGGCAGAACACCCATTTCCCCCGATACCGGGACGCGACCGCCGCGGATTTCAACGAGTCGTCGTCAACCTGATCGTAAAAAAGGACCTCGGACATGGAAATCACCCCAAATCAAAAAACTTTTCCGAAGAACCCGGCAAACGCCATGGAAAGAATACCCACGTAAACCAGTACGCCCGGCAGGCCCAAAAAAGCCCGGGGCATGTCCGGGTTGGAGCAGACCCGCATCGCCTCTTCCAAAACCAGGACCGCCAGGAAAAACGCCGCGCCCGTCCCGAGCGCGTAACCGACCGTTTCCGCCAGGCTGAAACGGAGCATCCGCTGCACAAAGGGGACCGCCAGCACAACGGTGTTTGCCGCCGCCTGCGCCAGGATCCGCGCGTGTCTGTCATAAAAACCTGCGGCCAGAGCCCGCAGAAGGCCGGCGGCAGCCAGGTAGAAAACACCGGCCGCCGCGGTGAGCGCCGCCGGGTACAGGACCCACGGCGAACCGGAAAGCCGGGGAGCCAGCCAATTCCCCGCCAAAGCCGAGCAAAGCGAAAAAAATGTGACAAACAGCGCGTAAACACCGGCCGAAGCCGGGCGGCGGGCCGCGCGCAGCGCACGGCTGAACCCGAGCCCGCCCGAAAACAGCAGGTTTTCCGCCGTGACGGCAAGAAGCGCCGCAAACATCATTTTTACAAACACCGCGCTACACCTCCCGCGGATCCCGGTCCGCGCGCCGGATATTGATCCATTGGACCAGGGCGGCCAGCAGCCCCGCGAGCAGGAACCCGGCGAAGGGAAGGTCCAGCCCCGCACCGATTCCGCTTCCCGGGGTTCCGGAGCTCCAGACGCCGCCCGTCAGCCAGAATTCCCGCAGAGCGGAAACCAGGCAGATCACCGCCGCGAAACCGGCCGAGCACCCGAGGGCGTCCGCACCGACCGCCAGGAAGATATGCTCCGGGGCGTATTCCTCCGCCCGGGAATACAGGATGGAGTTGCAGGCCATCAATGCGGCGGCCATTCCCAGGCTTTCCATGCTGCCCGGCAGGAGCCGCTGCACCGCGCGTGCGGCGGGAAGATAAAAAGCGGCCGTCACCAGCAAAACCGCGGCGGGCCGCGCCCATTTCGGGATCAGCATCCCCACAAGGCACAGAAGCAGCTGGGACGGAAGCGCAAGGAAAACAAAAAGGATGGAAAGCGCGGCGGCATTCTGCATCCCGAACCCCGCCGCCGCGACGGGGTACAGGCCGAGGGCGCCGACCAGAACCGGGTTCCGGAACAGTACGCCGTTCCGGAAAATGGCCCCGGCCCCCCGCAGAAAAACGCGGCCGTTATCCATGCGGCTTTTCCTCCCATCCTCGGACGCGGAAGACGGCGCGGTCAATCAGCGGAGACGCGGCATTGGCGAGCAGAACGGCAAACCAGGCCCCCTGCTCACAGACGCCGAAATGCCGGAACGCCATCAGCGCCGCGCCGGCGAACGCGCCGTAAATCCCTTTCCCCGATGCGGTGTACGGCGCCGGGACCGGGTCGGAAACCAGAAACACCCCGCCGAACAGCAGCGACCCCGAGAGCAGCTCGTACTTCACCGAGGTCAGCGGGCTGCACGCGATGCGCGGGAAAAGCGCCGCGAGCAGCGCGCAGACGGCCAAAAAGCAGACGGGCGCCTGCCAGTGCGCCGCGCGGCTGAAAAGCAGGAGCAGGGCGCATGCGCCGACGACCAGCGCCGCGCCGGTGCCGAGCGGCCCGGCCGCCTCGCCCCAGAGCATGTCCAGCGGAAGGATGTCCGGCTTCAGGCCGTTTTTCAGGGTCGCGGCGGCGGATACCCCCGTCCGGAACGTGCAGTCCGCAAAGGCGGGCAGCCGGAACGGCTCGGAAGGGTCGAAATACGTAAACATCAGGCCGGGCCAGCACAGCGCGGCAAACGCCGCGCCCGCGGCGGCGGGGTTGAACGGATTCCTCCCGAACGACCCGAACGGCGCCTTCGCGACCAGAACGGCAAACGCGCCGGACGCACAGGGCAGCCAGAGCGGAGCGTTCAGCGGCATCAGAAGCGCAAGCACCAGCCCCGTCACGGCAAACGAGGGATCGGTCACGGAAAAGCCGCCGGTGCGGAGCAGATTCGCGAGGATTTCGCAGACCAGGCAGGTCAGCACAGACACGCCCGCCATGGTGAGGGGACGAATCCCGTACCGCACGGTCGGGATGACGAGGAGCGCGCACAGGGCGAACAGCACGGTGCGCAGCATGGACGCGGAGGTGGGCTCCGCACGGACGAACGGCGGGGCGGCGTTGCGCAGATTCATCCTTCCCCTCCTTCCTTCCGCGCGGCCGCGCGGCGGACTTCGGCCGCAAGATCGATTCCCGAGGGGCACACGGCATTGCACGCACGGCAGCCCGCGCAGTCGCCCGCATGGAAGAACAGCAGGGGGTCCGGGTCCCCGCTCTCCAGCTCCCGGTACACAAGCCACGGAATGACGCCGGCGGGGCAGGCCCGCGCGCAGCGCCCGCAGCGGATGCAGGGATACCGCCGCTCCGGCGGGGCATCCCGCAGGGCGATCACGCAGCGCGTGGCCGCCGTGACCGGCAGCGACAGGTCGCGGACCGTCCGCCCCGCCACCGCGGAACCGACCGCTGCAATCCGGACGTCTTCCTCCGGCTTCGCAAGCCGCAGGACTTTCTCCACGGGCGTTCCGATGCGGACGCGGCAGTTCACCGGGCGGCGCACCCCGTCGCCCGCGACGGTCACCACCGTTTCGCTCTGCGGCTTTCCTTCCCGGGCCGCGTCCGCAAGGGCCGCGCACGCCTGCGCCCCCAGGAAAGCCGCCCTTCCGCCGTTCCGGCACAGCTTCCGCATCAGAAGGATCCCCGCCGGGTAGCGCCTTCCGGCAACGACGGCCGGAATCCCGAGCCGCAGCCCGCGGAGCCGGCGCGCCTCGCCCCGCGAGGCGACGGCGAGCCGCTTTTCCTCCGCCCCGCAGGCCCTTGCCGCGAGTTTCAGGCCCGCGGCGACTTTTTCGGCATCTTCCCGAAAAACCGCCCGGGCGCTCGAGGTACACGGGTCCTCGTCAAAACAGCGGGCAATCAGGAGACCGGGCCCGCGCCGCGCCAGGCGGGATAGTTTTTTCCCAAGCGGCATACCGTCGGATTCGTCCACGATCCCCGCTTTTTCCGCGGCGGCGATGATACGGGACGGGCCCGCGTTCTTTTTGAGGGGCGCGAACGTCTGCGGAGCGGAAACCGGTTCCGGCCCCGGCAGACGCACGATCCCGTTTTTCAGCGGAACGCCCTTCCGGGGTTCCAGCCTGACGCCGTGTGGGATCATCACCCGACATCCTCCGTCTTTTATAATTCGCCGTCCGCGTCCTTCAGCCCGCGGATCGCCTTGGCCGCATCCTGCGCGCCGAAGACGGCCGTCCCCGCCACGCAGACGTCCACGCCGGCGAGCGCGGCGGTGCGGGCCGTTTCGGCATTGATGCCGCCGTCGACCTCGACGAGCAGGTCCGGCCTCTTTTCCTTGAGGGCCCGGACCTTCGGCATCATGTCCGCCATGAACTTCTGGCCGCCGAACCCGGGTTCCACCGTCATGACCAGCACCATGAACAGCCCGTCGAGGTACGGGAAAACGGCTTCCGCCGGCGTGGCGGGCTTGATGGCGACCGCGGGCTTCGCCCCGCTCTTCCGGATGGCGTCGATCGTTTTCCGCGGGTCGCCCGAGGCTTCCAGGTGGAAGGAAATAATATCCGCGCCGGCTTTCCGGAATTCCGGAAGATAGCGCAGCGGGTCGTCAATCATCAGATGAACGTCGAAAGGCTTGTCAGTGTACTGGCGGATCGCCGCGATCACCGGCGGGCCGAACGTGAGGTTCGGGACGAAGTGACCGTCCATCACGTCCAGATGGATCCAGTCCGCCCCGGAGATATCCATGCGGATGATTTCATCGCTGAGGTTGGAAAAGTCCGATGCAAGTATCGACGGTGCAACAATCATGTCATCAATCCCCCGGCTCTTATTGTAACCCAATCGGGGGACGATTTCAACTGCCAATGCGCGGGGAAACAAACGTCCGCCGGAGAGACGGACCCCCGGCGGACATCTATGATGAAGCGGTTGAAATATATTTGCCCCGCATTCCATTGTATGCGGCCCGCCGTTTTTTGCACCCGCCCCAGGCACGGCACAAAAAAAGCGGGGAGCTTCCGCTCTCCGCCCCTTCGCCGCGGCTGTGTTCAGCCGAGGAGATAGACGTTCATGGTGCGCGAGCCAACGCGCACGCACTGCTCGTAGCTCGGATAATACAGGTCGGCAAGGATGGCGTTGCTCATGGCCGCGCCGCCCGTGTCGGCGGCAACGGCGTAGCCGTAGACCAGCCGGCCGTCCGGCGAACAGATATAAAGCCTTGTGCCGTAGGGAATCACATTCGGGTTCACCGCGACGCGCCCGTACGCGGCCGGAAGGCCGGTGGCCGTCGTGGTTCCGGCGTAGTAGGCCGTGCAGCGGCCCCGCAGGAGCTTTTTATAACGGACCGGCCGGCCGTTCCGGTCGATCAGCGTCCCGTCCGCGCGGGCCGCGGCGGAAGCGCTGCGGATCCGTTTGGTTCCGACCGCAACCACCCGGCTGACCGGCTGCTTCGTGATCTCCGTTTTGACGACGGTGCTCTGGACGACCTTTCCGTCCGAGAGCTTCTGGCGGGAAACAACGGTCTTCACGCCGTTCTGCCCGTCCGTTTTGACGGATTTCTTCCCGGCAGCCAGAGTGCTGTCCTTCTGTGTCACCGTCTGGAAGGGGATCGGCTCCGTGGCGGTCACGTCGCGGTAAGTGACGCGGCTGACCTTGATGCTCATGCCTTCCGCAACGGCCGCGTCCGGGTTCACGTCCGGAGAATCTTCCGGACCGAGGGCAACGCTCAGCTGCTGAAGCGCGCTGGAAACGCTGCCTTCCCAAACCGGACTTCTGACGGTCTTTCCGTCCGCCGTCACGCTGACCGTGTATTTCCGCAGGACTTTTATGGTCATGCCGTCCCACACCTTTGCCATACGCAGCACGTTGACGGCGTCGTTCTCGCCGACGGCCACCCCCGCTTTTTGAAGAGCGTCGGAAACCGTATCCCCGTAATGCAGCAGGACGGGCTGTGTCTTTCCGTCCGCTTCGACCTTCACATGTTTGGCGGTTTTCACCGTCACGTCAATGTTCCCCGAAGACTCCGTCCGGGCCTGCACAAGGTCGTCCTTCGCCAGGGATACGCCCGCCTTCTCCAGGATCGCCCCGGTGGATGACGTATTGATGATGAAAGACGGCCGGACGGCCCTGCCGTCCCGCGCAACGTATCCCCATTTGGCCGCCGCGGCCGTGGCGGCCGCAGTCCCGCCGGCGATACAGCCGATCACCAGAAGCGAAACCGCCTGGCGCTTATACCGGGCCTTCCGCTCCTCGTCCATGGCTTTCAGACGGCCCGCCAGATTCTCTGCGAACCGGACGGCGGCATCCCGCCCCCTGCGGACGGACAGGCGGACGTCTCCGGCCCGCCGGAACGGCAGGCGCAGGCGGTTCGCCGCACCGCGCAGGGACTCCCGGAAGCGGGCCGCGATGCTCTTTAATTCCACAATTGCCCTTTTCAGGACAAAAGATCGAAAAATCTGCAATAAATTCACCCTTTTCTTTGAATCTGCGGGCCGTTTTTAGGGCCTTGCCCCCACCCGCCAGATATTCGCTGATCGAAGAGGCGCATCGATGCGAGATATTATATTCACTGAATGACCATATGTCAAATTCATTTCCGACTGCAATTTGTACGGTTTGCACAAATTACAAATTTGTTATATTCTCCATCGGCTAAAAACTTTTCGATTGTGGCAGTTTTTGGCTGCTTCCTGCCCCCGAGGGTCAAGCGATTTCTGTGCAAATTGCAAGAAAATGGGTGGTTACAAACTTGTTACAAGTATTACACGGCTGTTTTTATTTTATTATGGAATGAATTTTCCGGCAGGCTTCGCCCGCGCAAATCCCCGGAGCAGGCGCCGGGCCTGGATTGCCGGCGAAACCTTTCCCGATTGGCGCAGATGTCGGGTTTTCCCGAAATTGCACGAACGGAGGGGTGCGGCCGCACCCCTTGTCCGCCGACAAAAAAACGGCCCCCGAAACCGGGAGCCGTTCCAAAAATTTTGCGAACATTACCGCTTGCTGAACTGGGGCGCGCGGCGGGCCGCTTTCAGGCCGTACTTCTTGCGTTCCTTCATCCTCGGGTCACGGGTCAGAAGGCCCGCTTTTTTGAGGGTTGCGCGCAGATTCTCGGAATCGTACTGGAGCAGGGCCCGCGCGATCCCGTGGCGGATCGCCCCGGCCTGGCCGGTCACGCCGCCGCCGGCAACGCGGCAGACAACATCGAACCGGTCGTTCGTTCCCGTCAGCACGAGCGGCTGGCGCACAATCGCCTTCAGAGTGTCGAGGCCGAAGTAATCCTCCACGTTGCGGTCGTTCACGGTGATCTTGCCGGAGCCCTGGTAAATCCGGACGCGCGCGACGCTGCTTTTCCTTCTGCCTGTCCCGTAAAAATATGGTGCTTTCTCGTACATCGTAGATTCTCCCCCTTACAGTTCCCAGGCCTGCGGCTTCTGCGCGGCGTGGGTATGCTCGGCGCCTTCAAAAAGGTGCAGCCTTGTCATTGCGGTCCGGCCGAGCGTCGTGTCCGGAATCATGCCTCTTACGGCAAGTTCCATGGCCTTGCACGGTTTTTCCTCCATCAGGGTCTTGTAGCCGACCTTTTTCATGTGGCCGATGTAAAGGGTCGGATGGTACCAGACTTTGTTCTCACGTTTTTTGCCGGTAAGCACCGCGTTCCTGCAGTTGATGACGACGACATAGTCGCCGCAGTCGGCATGGGGCGCAAAGATGACCTTGTGCTTGCCGCGCAGCAAAGCGGCGGCCTGCGCGGCAACGCGGCCGAGCGGTTTTCCTGCGGCGTCGATCACATACCATTTGCGCTGGATGTCGCCGGCTTTTGGCATATAGGTGGACATAAAAATTTCCCTCCCGAATTTTATGGGCTACGGCGCACCGCATACGGGTGCGCAAAATTACTTCTACCAGTCTACCACCGGGCCGCGGGCATGTCAAGAGTCCCGTGCCCGTTTTTTTAATTTATTTCCTTCTACCTCTCGTTTTCTCCCATTTATGTGCTGTTGCTTTTCCTTGCTTTCGGTTCATTTCAAATTTTGCGCTGCCGGACCCCGGCCCGCCGTATTTGCCGGGCGCGCCCGGAACCTCTCTGCCGCACCGGCTTCCGGGCGGAGCTAAATTGTAAACTATATCATTATTATAAGTTTACAATAAAAGCGTGAAAAAGGGCCCGGCGCTTTCCGCCGTCCCCTTTTCTGACAGGCAAACTGTTTCCAGTTCGTAATATCGGATGAGTTTTAAACATTTTCGACCGACTTTTCAACATCTTGTTGTTGACAAAGAGTTTTCCACAAACAGTCGAAGCAGATCCCGGCCCGCACTCCCGGTTTTTCCAGAATTGCTTTCCGGACCCGGCGGCAGAGCTCCGGCCACGGAAAGGCCTGCCCGAAGGCCAGTCCGCAGGCTTTCAGACATTCGCGGTCATAGCGCGCGACTTTTTCCGACGACATGCAGCCGCCGTTCCTCCGGTTCGGGCAGGCGGCGCAGATGCAGTCCGCCCCGTTGTGGAGAACCACCGTCCGTAGGCTTCTTCCACAAAGAAACCGCTTGATGTGGAACATGTTTTCCACAAATCCACACCCGTATCCCTTTCCGATAAAGTAGTGCAGGCAGAGCGCATGGTGCGGGCGCAGAAGAACCGGCTCGTTCATGCCGCGCTCGTTCCGGGGCGCATGCGGTCAAAAACCTTGCCGAGCTGCAGCGCAAGCAGGGCGGAAACGACGATTTTTGCCGCGTCGCCCGGCAGGAACGGGAACACGCAGAGCGTCAGGGATTCCCACAGTCCGCGCTTCGTGACGAACAGGAACCACACCGTCCCCAGGAAGTAGAGGGCCGTGGTGCCGAGGATCATCGCCAGAACCAGCGGAACCGTTTTCCGGCGGAAGCGGCTCCCCAGGACGCCCACGATCCACGCGCATACCACATAGCCGACCAGGTAGCCTCCGGTCGGGCCCGCAAGGACTCCGGCGCCCCCGCTGAACCCGGCATATACCGGGACACCCACAGCGCCCAGCAGCACATAAACCGCCTGGCTGGCGGCGCCGCCGGCAGCGCCGAGAATTCCGCCCGCCAGGTAGACCGCAAGCGTCGCCAGGGAAATCGGCACCGGGCCGATGGGAATGGAGAACTGGGCCAGCACGGCGGTCAGGGCCGTGAACAATGCCCACGCCGTCAGTTGAAAGGTTGACGTTTTTTTCATTTTCATCCCTCCTTGTCCCTTAAGTATAGGAAAGTTTCGCCAAATTGTCAACTAATTTCATTTTTAAAGTTTACAATTGCAGCAGAAAATGGTCCCGGATCCTGCCCGGAACCGGGAAAGGGGAACCGGTTTCCGGCGGCTTCCGAACCGCCGGAAACGCGGAAACAGCCCTGGGAAAAACGGCTGCCTCCACCCCTTTCATATTCCTCTATATAATAGGAAGGAAAACCGCGGGGAAAAAAGGAAAATCCCCGCGCCGGGATGCGCCGAAATCTTCCCGCTCCTTTTCTATTATATATAGAAAGAGGAACGGCTCAGATTTCCCGGCCGACGGCCGCGGCAACACGGCGGACTTTTTGGAACAGCTCCCCGTATGCTTCCGGCGTAAGCTGCTGGGCGGCGTCGCTGAGCGCCTGCCTCGGGTTCGGGTGCACTTCGATGATCAGGCCGTCCGCGCCCGCGGCGATGCCCGCGAGCGAAAGCGACTCGACGTAAGCGGCTTTCCCGGCGGCGTGCGACGGGTCGATGAGAATCGGCAGGCAGCTCCGTTCGCGCACGACCGGAACGGCGGAAATGTCCAGTGTGTTGCGGGTGGCGGTCTCAAACGTGCGGATTCCGCGTTCGCAGAGGACGACGCCGCAGTTCCCCTCGCTCATAATATACTCGGCGGCATCGAGCCATTCCTCAATGGTGTTCGCGATGCCGCGTTTTAAAAGCACGGGGGTCTTCGTGCGGCCGACGGCTTTCAGAAGGCGGAAATTCTGCATGTTGCGCGCGCCGATCTGGAACATGTCGCAGTACGGCGCGGCGGTTTCGATCAGGTCGTGGTCGGTGATCTCCGTCACGGTTTTCAGGCCATAGGCGTCCGCCGCCTTCCGGAGTATCTTCAGCCCTTCCTCTTCCATGCCCTGAAACGAATACGGCGACGTGCGGGGCTTGTACGCACCGCCGCGCAGGAAAGCCGCCCCCGCCGCCTTGACTCCGGCCGCCGCCTTCATCATCTGCTCCTCGCTCTCCACCGCGCAGGGACCGGCGATCATGCAGAGCTTTTTGGCGCCGATGACTTCCCTTCCCACACGGACGGTGCGGCCCTCGGGGACCATTTCGCGGCTCGCCAGCTTATAGGAATGCATGATGGGCACGCATTTCTCCACGCCGTCCATCAGCTCCAGGTTGACGCCGCGCAGGCGGGTCTTGTCCCCCAGCACGCCCACGATGGTCGCCTGCGAGCCGGTGGACAGATTCGCGCCCAGCCCGTGCTCCTTCAAGACCCGGACGACCTGGTCGACGTCCCGCTCGGTGCAGGACCGTTTCATTACGATAATCATTGCAGAAGCTCCCATCGATTGGAATCACGGCCGTTTCCGTCCCGCCGGATGCGGGAAAGCGAAAGAGGCCGTCCCTGCTATTTTACACTTTAAAGCGTAAAATAGCAAGTGGGGCAGAGAGAAGCCTCCCGGCTTTCGGTCCGCCGCTTCCCGGGCGGTTTCCGGGATTCCGTCCGCGGAACGGCATTCTCCCCATTGATAATCGGATTTATTGATGCTATAATCAACGTTGGCCCAAACCGCAGCGGCCCCGCGCCCTTCCCCGGGATGGGACGATCCGTTTCAGAAAGCTGTTGATGAAAATGCCCAGTCCGATGCAGTATACGATTCCGCGGTACCTGAAAATCGCGGTCGATCTTTCCGCCAGGATCGCGTCCGGCGACATCCGGGAAGGCGAAAAGCTGAAAGGCCGGTCTCTCCTGGCGTCCGAATATAAGGTCTCGCCCGAAACCATACGACGGGCCATGTCCATCCTGTCCGACAAAAAAGTTGTCGAAATCCTGCTGGGGAGCGGCATCGTCGTCGTTTCCAAAGAGCAGGCGATCCGGTTCGTAAAAAGCTTTAAGGAGGACGAAAGCGTAAGCGACATGCGCGTCCAGCTTTCCCTCCTGGCCGACAGGCGCTGCGCGCTGGAAAAGGAATATATCGCCCTCGCGGAAAAAATCATCGACATGTACAAATACCGGCGCTCCGACGTCATCACGCCGGTTGAGGTTTCGCTTCCGCCGCGCTCCCACGTCGTCGGAAAAAGCATCGGCGACCTTCAGGTCTGGCACAATACGGGCGCAACCATCATCGGCGTCATCCAGGACAACAACATTATCGTTTCCCCCGGTCCGTACTATGCGTTCGACCAGAACGACCGCGTCCTGATCGTCGGCGACGCCAATGTGATTGAGCGTTTCAACGCCTTTCTGCGGCAGACGGTCTGACCTTCCCTTCCGGGCGGCTTCACCGATTCAAACGGTGGGGCCGTCTGTTTTTTGTGGATTTTGTTGACAACCTCCCGTTTTTCTACTATAATGATAAGTAACAACTTTATTTTTATGAATAAGTTGTCTGTAATAATATCCCATTTTACCGTTTTCGACAACTTACAACTTGTTGTAAGATTGTCTCTTTCGGGTTTCGGCGGACCGGAAGGAATTTCAGGAAAGGAATGACGCAAAGTGGCGAACCGCAGGATCCATATGGGCATCGGGTTTGCAACCGGCCGCAAAAATTTCAAAAAGGTTCTGAAAACATATGTCTACAACTGGCGCGAATGCGGCCTCCCGGACCGGGACCGGGTTGACCTGAATCTGTTCGTAGCCTACGACCTGAAATACGCCAACACAAAGTCCTGCGACTACACGCTGCTCGGCCGGGAAATCACCGAGCGGTTCCGGACGATCCATTTCATCGGGACAAACCGGATGAAAAAGATCCGGGACGAGCTGGTGGACGCCCGGATCCTGAACGGGGACACGGCGCGCGTCCTGTTCGGAAGCGGCTACTCCGCAAAACGCAACGCGATTCTGTACGCCGCCCTGAAAAGCGGCATGGACTCCCTGCTGTTCCTGGACGACGACGAATACCCGCTCGCCGTTGCGGGCACGCGCTCCGCTTCCGTCTGGGGCGGGCAGCACGTCCTCCCCTGCCACCTGAAGTTCCTGCCCGACGCCGACCTCACGAACGGCTACCACTGCGGCTATATCTCCCCGGTGCCGTACATCGAGTTCAACCATACCCTGACGGAGCGGGACTTCCGCCTCTTCATCGAGGCCCTGAGCAACGACGTCCTGAACTGGGATTCCATGCGCAGCGTCATCCGGAACGGCGGCGTGACCTACGCCGACGCCGGCGTTCTGCTCGGAAAATCCGCCCGGGAAATTCCCGAGCGGAACCACTGCAAATTCATCACCGGCTCCAACCTGTGCGTCAACCTCACCCGGCCGGAACGGGTCTTCCCGTTTTACAACCCGCCGGGGGCAAGGGGCGAGGACACCTTCCTCAGCACCTGCCTGGGCGACCGCAAAGTTCTCCGGGTTCCGTGCTATACGTTCCACGACGGGTTCGGGGCGTACCCGCACCTGACGGACGGGGTGCTTCCGACCCGCCTGAAGCACGTCCGGGCGGACAGCGCCCGGGTGACGGCGCGGTTTTACCGCACCTGCGTCGGCTGGGTCCGGTATAAGCCGCTGTACGTATATTTGACTGACCCGGGCCATTACGCGGAACGCATCCGGGAAATCCGCGGGGAACTGAAGTCCGTGCTCCCGAAAATCTGCGCCTATTTTGAGTGCGGCGACTTCCGGAGCCTGCTCGACGAGCTGGACTTCTACGACCGGAACGTGCAGAGGCACGACCGGCAGTTCCGGGACGCGCGCAAAGCGTGGGGCCGGATGATGCGGGCCGTGCGCTGACTTTTCCCGTCCCAGGGCGCAAAAAGGCCGCCGTACCGGACGGCACGGCGGCCTTTTTCAGTTTTCGTATCGGCCGCAGCAGTTCTTGTACTTCTTGCCGCTCCCGCAGGGGCAGGGGTCGTTGCGGCCCGGCTTTTTCTTCTTGCGGATCGGCATGCGCTTGGCCGGCCGGCCGGAGTCGTCTCCCCCGCCCGTGCCGGTCGGTTTCGCGACCTGCTCGCGCTTCGGCTCTTCCGCGGTGCGGAGCTGGACGGTCAGCATCATGCGCGCCGTGTTCTCCCGGATGGTGGCGATCATCGCGTCGAACATGTCGAAGCCTTCCATGCGGTACTCCACGACCGGGTCTTTCTGGCCGTAGGCGCGCAGGCGGATGCCCTTCTGCAGTTCGTCCATCGCGTCGATGTGGTCCATCCACTCGGTGTCGACGTTTTTCAGCAGAATCACGCGCTCCAGCTCGCGCATGATTTTGGAGCCGAACTGCTGCTCCCGCTTCTCATACAGCTCATGGGCCTTCTGCGTCAGCTCGTTCTTCACATCGTCGGGCTCCAGGCGGACTTTTTCTTCCGCCGTGTACACAAGGTCGTCCGGGCCCAGCAGCCAGCCCATGTAGCGGTCGCGCAAGCCCTCCAGGTTCCAGGAATCCCTCTCGGAATCGGCGGGCATAAACTGTTTGACCTGCGCCTCGATGGCCTGGTCGATCATATTCAGGATCTTATCCTTAATGTCCGCGCCGTTGAGGACCTGGTCGCGCTGGCTGTAAATGATCTCGCGCTGGCGGTTCATGACGTCGTCGAACTGAAGGACGCTCTTGCGGATGGCAAAGTTGCGCCCCTCGATCTTCTTCTGGGCGTTTTCAATCGTGTTGGAAAGCAGCTTGTGCTCGATGGGCGTGTCCTCGTCGACCTTGAGGCGCTCCATCAGGGCGGTGATGCGGTCGCCGCCGAACAGGCGCATCAGGTCGTCCTCCAGGGAGATGTAGAACCGGCTCATGCCGGGGTCGCCCTGGCGGCCGGAGCGCCCGCGCAGCTGGTTGTCGATGCGGCGGGACTCGTGCCGCTCGGTGCCGATGATGTACAGGCCCCCCGCGGCCTTGACGTCCTCCGCCTCGGCCTTCGTCTGTTTCTTGTACTTTTCAACGAGGTCCCGGAAGGTTTCTCGCGCTTTGAGGATGTCGGCATTGTCGGTTTCGGCGTAAGCGTCCGCCTCGGCGATCAGTTCGTCCGGGACGCCCTGCTTGCGCATCTCGGCCTTCGCCATGTACTCCGGGTTGCCGCCCAGCACGATGTCGGTGCCGCGGCCGGCCATGTTCGTGGCGATGGTCACGGCGTTTTTGCGGCCCGCCTGCGCGACGATCTGCGCTTCCTTCTCGTGGAACTTCGCGTTCAGCACCTCGTGCGGAACGCCCTGCTTTTTCAGCAGGGAGCTGAGCTCCTCGGATTTTTCGATGGAAATGGTGCCGACCAGCACCGGCTGGCCGGTTTTGTGGTGCTCCACAATGTCGTTGATGACCGCGCGGAACTTAGCCTTCTCCGTTTTATAGACCACGTCCGGCAGATCCTTGCGGACCATCGGCTTGTTCGTCGGGATCTCGACGATGTCGAGCTTATAGATCTCGCGGAACTCCGCCTCTTCCGTCATGGCGGTGCCGGTCATGCCGGAGAGCTTGCCGTACATGCGGAAGTAGTTCTGGAACGTGATGGTCGCAAGCGTCTTGCTCTCCCGGGCGACCTTCACGCCTTCCTTCGCCTCGATGGCCTGGTGCAGGCCCTCGTTGTAGCGGCGGCCGTACATCAGGCGGCCGGTAAACTCGTCCACGATGATGACCTCGCCGTCCTTGACGACGTAGTCGATGTCCTTCCGCATGACGCCGCGGGCCTTGACGGCCTGATTGACGTAGTGCTGGACGGGGATGTTCTCCGCATCCGTCAGATTGGAAATCTTGAAAAACGCCTCGGCCTTTTTCACGCCGTTCTGTGTGAGCGTGGCCGTCTTGGCCTTCTCGTCCACAATATAGTCGGCGTCCTTGTAAAGCGTGTCGTTGTCTTCCTTGTCGTTCAGCTCGGCGACCTTCACGCACCGCAGCTTTTTGGCGAAGGCGTCCGCGACATGATACATCTCCGTGGACTGGTCGCCCGGGCCGGAGATGATCAGCGGGGTGCGCGCCTCGTCGATGAGGATGGAGTCCACTTCGTCGACGATGGCGTAGCTGTGGCCGCGCTGCACTTTGTCGTCCTTATAGATAACCATGTTGTCGCGCAGGTAGTCGAACCCGAACTCATTGTTGGTGCCGTAGGTGATGTCGGCGGCGTAGGCCTGCTTGCGCTGGGCGTTGTCCAGGTCGTGGACGACCAGGCCCACGGAAAGGCCGAGGAAGCGGTAGATCTTGCCCATCCATTCCGAGTCGCGGCGCGCCAGGTAATCGTTGACGGTGACAATATGGACGCCCTTGCCGGCAAGCCCGTTCAGGTACGCCGGGAGGGTGGCGACGAGCGTTTTGCCTTCGCCGGTCTTCATTTCGGCGATGCGGCCCTGGTGCAGCACGATGCCGCCCAGGATCTGCACGGGGAAATGGCGCATGCCGAGGACGCGGTCGGAGGCTTCGCGGCACACGGCAAACGCGTCGGGCAGGATGTCGTCGAGCGTTTCGCCGCCGGCCAGCCGTTCCTTCAGCGCCGGGGTCTGCGCTTTCATCTCTTCGTCCGACAGCGCCCGGTATTTGTCTTCCCGGTCAAGCACGGCGTTGCACAGCGGGCGGATGCGCTTGAGCTCGCGCCTGCTGTAGCCGCCAAAAAGGGCGGACAGGATAGGATTCATGC
Organism: Oscillospiraceae bacterium; assembly: GCA_022650455.1. Lineage (GTDB taxonomy): Bacteria > Bacillota > Clostridia > Oscillospirales > Acutalibacteraceae > Thermocaproicibacter. The sequence continues at coordinate 99,200 of JALCPO010000001.1, read as the reverse complement.
ATTTCACCTCAAAAGATTGTCGCGCGGGCGGATGTTGTTCCGCTATGAAAATCCCCAAACGGCCCGAAAGCCGCGGAAACGATTCCGATACACAAAATAATTATAGCATGGCAAAAACAAAAAATAAAGAAAATTTGTAAATATTCGGCTTCCCCCGGAACGCAGGTTCAGCCCCCGCGGCACGCCGCGGGGGCTGAATCCATAACCGTCCGTCTCAAGGCCCCTGCGCCGCGCCGCTTTCGGCGGACGGCACGGTGCAGATCTGCTTCTTCGGCTTTCTCCGTTTCTTCTTTCCGGCAAGCCGTATCTTTCCCACAATCAGGACGGCCACGGGCAGGGCCACCTGGAACGGGAGCGAAGCGTAGGGAAGGTACTCCTCACAATTGAAAACTTCTTCCATGTTGGCATAAACAATCTGGGAAATCGTAAGCATCAGCAGCATGCAGGGCGCGGCCAGAGGTTCGTAGTCGTCCATGCCGAACAGCTTCGCGACTCCCTCGCAGGTGGAGAACAGAAAAACGCACGTTTTCACGAATCCCCCCAGAAGCAGGTTGAACCCGATGAGGACTTCGAACCTCGTGAGGAATTCGCCGATAGAGATCGTGCTGACGCATTCATAAGAGACAAAAGTGAAAATTGTAGCGGCCCTTCCGAGAATCAGCAGATTGCGGACGTTGGCGAACAGAAGGGCAAGAACGGCGATCACGGTCCCCTTCAAAAGGGTCGGAAATATCTTGCTTTTCCGGTCCAGGCCGCCGAACAGGGGACCGCAGGCGACCACTTCCCCCATCGGCAGGGCAAAAATCAGGAGCGAGCCCCGGTAGATCGGTTCAAATCCCCTCTGCAGCACGGGCTTGAGATTGTTGAAATCCATTTTTCCGATTCCCAGGATTCCGCTGATGAGAATGGAAAAAATCAGCACAAGAATCATAAACTTCGACAGGCGGGCGACCACATACAGCCGGTTTTTCAGCGTATAGATCACTGTGGCGGCAATCGCGCACAGAATGACGATGAGCGGTGTTTCCGGCATGTTCAGGGTATGGATGAATTCGCCGAACACCCGCAGGTACATGGAGCCAAGCAGCAGCGAATAAAGCAGCAGGGCGGCAAGGACCGCTTTCCCGGCGACCGGTCCGCAGGCCCGCAGGATATTCCCATAGTAATCCCTTCCCGGGTAGAGCTCCAGAATCTGCGAGTGGACCCAGAGCATTGGAATCACAAGGGCAAAGGCGACGAGCATACAGAACCAGGTGTCCTGCTCCGCTATGTCGGAGGAACCGGTGACAACCGTGCTGGAGATCAGGGTGAGAGCCACCATGTCTTCCATCTGTCTGGCGGTAATCTTATGCTCCGTTCGGTGATCGTGATCGCTCAAAACACAACCCTCTCCATTTTCAGCTTGATTCGTCTCATAGTTTCGGCAAAAGTTGTTCCGCCGCCCCGGAAAAGCTGGGGATGTCCATTCCGCTGTCGATCATGATGTTCACAACCAAGGCCGCTGTATAAGCGAAAAGTGCAAACCACAGATATTTTTTCTTTGCCTTTTCTTGCAGAACCCGCCGAAGGTCCACCCATACGACGACTGTAAAAAAAGTGAGAAAAATCACCAGGGTCATGCCTAAGTCCCTTCTTTCGGGTACGCCCTGGCAGCGTTTTTCAACCGGACTTCGGCGTGAACCTCGCATTTCACTTTCGGAAAAACTTTCTCCCAACGGGGGGAAAGAGCTTTCCAGTCCGAATAGTTGTCTTCATAGATTCTTTTGCCAAACCCGAAAATATCGGCTCCATAGTCTTTCTGGTCGTCGGCAACCAGCTTCTTCACATTCTGTTCAATCGTTTCCGCTCCCATTTTCTCCACCTTCCGAAATTTCTCGTTTGCCAAGTTGTATTGCAGGCTGTCCGTATTTTCTTCCGCAAGGGCCGCGTTCACCTGAATCGCAATCTTCATCGTGGCGTTCGTACCCGAAACTTCCGGCCGTATGCTGGCGCTGCTTTTCAGAATCTCAAGAGTGATGTCTTTTCCGCCGTCCGGTCCGGTGACGATCAGGCCGCCGCTGAGTTTGTTTCTCAGCATCAGGTAGTAGATCCCGTCCTCTTCCGGTAAGGTCCCGACCATTTTATCCTGGTGGAAAACGACATTGTTGGATGTCTGAACCATTTCGCTGCCTTTGGTTTTCACCACGCGGACATTCGGCAGGGTCAGACTTTCATCGCAGGTCTCGCTGCAGCCCAAAATGTCGTACATCTGGTACAGGGGGATCGCCAGCACGCGCCCCAGGGCGTACTGCGACTGGAGCATCCCCGCAATCTGGTAGGAAACGGGCTGCTGCGAGGCGAGTTTCGGCCGAAAGACCTCACCGGCGGTGGGCTCGTCCGAAACCAGAAAATTCAGGGTGAGCCGGGGCTCCGAATCCCGGATGAAAAAATCCATTAAAGGTTTGATTCCGTTTTCGGCGATTTCTTTGCTGAGGATCACCACCTTGCAGTCGCTGAAGTAGAGCTTTTTGTCGGTCATGGAAATCGTACCGCGGACCGCGTCGAAGATCGTATCCCCGTCCGCCTCGATCAGCACCGGCTGGGGAGGAGTGTCCTTGCCGCCCATCAGGCTGATGCATTCAAACGTAAGGTGGTACTTGTGCCCGCCCGTGCCCTTGTCGATGGCCAGACCTGCTATGATTGTGTAATTCTCCACCTCGTGGTAATTCCAGCACCCGACGCACAGGCTCAGAACCAGAACTGTCTCCAAAGCCAGGACGATTTTTTTCCAAGGCTTCATTTCGCCTTCCCCTTCGTCGCCTGCCGATTATGGTTCCAGGAAAGCAATTTCGGTCTCCGCAGCATCTTTTTCCAGGACGTGCGCCAGTAGATGTCTTTGTAATCCTGCGCGTCGTCCGCGTAAACGTCCGGCATAATGGGCACCCCGAAGGACGAGGTGCCGAACAGGGCCGTCAGCATGGCTATGACGCCCAGAAGATACCCGTAAATCCCAAGAACGCAGGAAAAGCCCAGCAGCAGGAACCGCATCATGATGACGAACCCCTTGATTTTCGGCACCATGAGGCCGGCGATCCCCGTAAACGCCACAATAATAATGATCGGCGCGCTCACAATCTTCGCATCGACGGCCGCCTGCCCGATGACCAGAGCGCCCACGATGCTGAGCGCCTGCCCCATCAGGCCCGGCATGCGCGCCCCGGACTCCCGGAGCATCTCGAACACGATGATCATAAAGAGCGTTTCCAGTGCCGTGGGAAAAGGCACGCCCTGCCGCGCCGTAATGATGCTCAGAAGCGAGGGGGTCGGCAGCATCTCCTGGTGAAAGGTGACAAGGGCAACGTAAATGGCCGGCATGCTGATGGAAACAAAAAACGATAAAATCCGGAGCATCCTGCCGATCGACGCAAACACATAGTTGATGTAGTAATCCTCGTCCGCCTGAAAATGCTCGATAAAAAGGTGCGGCATGGTCAGCACCGTGGGCGACCCGTCCACAAACAGGGCGATGCGGCCTTCCAGCAGCTTGGACGCAACCACGTCGGGGCGTTCGGTGCTGCCGATCGTCTTGACCGGCGAATAGGTTTTGTCCCGGATGATCTCGGTGATGTAGTTGGAATCCAGCGTCGCGTCAATGTCGATGTCGTCCAGCCGTTTTTCCAGCTCCGTGAGAACGTCGTGATTGATAAGGGAATCCAGGTAGCAGACGCAGATTTTGGTCCGGCTCCGGCGGCCGAACGTCCGGTAATGAAACTTCAGGTCCGGTGTCCGGAGCTTGCGCCGCAGCATGGAGAGGTTCGTCAGGATGGACTCGTTGAACCCTTCGCGCGGGCCGCGGAGGGACCGCTCGCTTTCCGGCTCCTCAATGGAGCGCATGGCCCACCCTTTCGTGTTGAGGACCAGCGCTTCGGCACAGCCGTCGATCAGCAGAACCGAGTCGCCATACACAAGGCCCTGCACGATCTTCTCCACTTCAGCCGTCTTTTCCGAGCCGTCGGAAAACATGACGTGCTGGGAAATAAACTCCGCCGGGTCGCCGGGCCGCTCCGGGAACCGGTACTCCAGCAGGGGACGGATCACGTCGGCGTTGACGATCCGGTTGTTGACCATCCCGTCGGCGTAAACCAGGCAGAACCGCCAGTCCGTTTGGTACGGGCTCGTCAGGTGGCGGAACTGGATCGTCTCGTCGCCGGTAAAAAGGTTGCGGATGTATTCCAGGTTGGTTTTCAGCTCGTCGGAAGGCAGTTTTGCGCTGCCGAAGCCGCCGCGGTTTTCCATTGTTATCCCTCCCGCCGTTTCCTTTATGGTATCCACGGTGCCGGGAAAATATACCCCGCACATTTTTCCGGACCGTGATGCATCAAATATCCATATAGCTGATACGATATGCAATTGCGAAACTTTCGCGCCGGGCTTAAAATAAAACCGGAAAAAGAAAGGCAGAGGAAAAATGGAGGGGATTGTATGACGCCAAACCTGGCAAAAGAGAAGATTCTGCGCGGCGACTGCGCCGAAACGCTGGCACGCCTCTACGCGTGCGGCGAAAAGGAAGCCGCCGCGAAGGGAGAGCGGATCGCCGGCGCCCTGGAAGAATTTGAAACGCTCTTCGGAGCGGACCGGGACGTCCGGATTTTCAGCGCGCCGGGGCGCACGGAGATCGGAGGCAACCACACCGACCACCAGGGCGGGCGCGTTCTGGCCGCGGGCGTCGATCTGGACGCCGTTGCGGTCGCGTCGCGCGCGGAAGGCGGCGAGATCCGCGTGAAATCCCGGGGGTTCCCGGAGGACGCGCTGAACGCGGGCGACCTTGCCCGAAAACCGGAGGAAGAGGGCGGCTCCAAGGCGATCATCCGGGGAATCTGCAAGGGCTTCGCCGACCGCGGCTACAAAATCGGCGGGTTTCACGCCTACACCACGTCAAACGTGCTCGCGGGCTCCGGGCTGTCGTCGTCCGCGGCGTTCGAGGTGCTCATCGGGACGGCCGTCAACGGGCTTTTCTGCCGGAACGAAGTCCCGCCGCTGGCGGTGGCGCAGATCGGCCAGTACGCCGAAAACGAATACTTCGGCAAGCCCTGCGGCCTGATGGACCAGGCGGCGAGCGCCATCGGCGGCTTCGCGCTGATCGATTTCTCCGACGCGGAAAATCCGCGCGCGGAGAAAATTCCGTTCGACTTTTCCAAATGCGGCTGCCGGCTCTGCATGGTGGACACCAAGGGAAGCCACTCCGACCTGACGCCGGACTACGCCGCCATTCCCGCCGAGATGAAGCAGGCGGCCGCCTGCTTCGGCAAAAAGCTGCTTTCGCAGGTGGACGAAGCGGAATTCTATTCCCGCATCCCCGCCGTGCGCGCCGCCGCGGGGGACCGCGCCGTGCTCCGCGCCATGCACTTTTTCTCGGAAAACGCACGTGTTTTGAAAGAGGCCGCGGCGCTCAAGGCCGGAGACTTCAAGGCGTTTAAGCGGCTGGTCCTCGAGAGCGGCCGCTCCTCCTTCCAGTATCTGCAGAACGTCTACTCGCCTTCCCACGTGGCGGAGCAGGGCGTTTCGGTCGCGCTCGCGCTCTGCGAGAGACTGCTCGCGGACCGCGGAGGCGCGTGGCGTGTCCACGGCGGCGGTTTTGCCGGCACCGTACAGGCTTATGTCCCCAACGCTTTCCTTGCGGAATTCACCCGGGAGATGGAAGCCGTGTTTGGCAAGGGAAGCTGCCGGCCGCTCGCCGTGCGGCCCGTCGGAGGGGCCGCGATCCTCTGACTCCCATGCCCCGAAAACCGGGAAGGCCGGCCTTCCCAAAACATCGCTTTTCCTTGAACAGAATTTTACTTTTCAGATTTTTCCCATAAAGTTTTCGCTCCGGCCTTTTGAAAAAGGCCGGGAAGGAGGTTCCAAGATGGCTGAATTAAGATGGGATCCGTTCATCCGGGACTGGACGATGGTGGCGTCCAACCGCCAGAACCGCCCGCAGATGCCGAAGGGCTGGTGCCCGTTCTGCCCTTCTTCCGGCAACGTGCCGCAGTACGAGGTCATGGAATACGACAACGACTTTCCGGCGCTCCGGCAGGACCCGCCCGAGCCCGACCCGGTGGCGACGGATTTTTTCCGGACAAAGCCCTGCTACGGCAAGTGCGAGGTGATCCTGTACTCCCCGGAGCACACGGTAACCCTGCCGGAGCTTTCCGACCGCCACATGGGCAAGCTGGTCGACCTCTGGTGCGAGCGTTTTTCCGCCATGCGCGCCGACCCGAAAATCAAGTATATCTTCATCTTCGAAAACCGCGGCGAGGCGGTGGGCGTGACCATGCCGCACCCGCACGGGCAGATCTACGGGTATTCGTTCCTGCCGAAAAAGCTGGAGCTTGAAACAAAATCCGCAAAGGAGTATTATGAACAGACGGGCCGCTGCCTGTACTGCGACCACCTGAAAAACGAACGGGACGCAAAAAAGCGCGTCATCTTCCAAAACGGGTCTTTTACGGTGTTCCTCCCGTTCTTCACCGCATACCCCTACGGCGTGTACATCCAGTCCAACGCGCACAAGCAGTACATCACCGACTTTACGGCGGAGGAAAAAAAAGACCTCGGCACTGCCGTGCGCGACACCGCCGGGATGCTCGACAGCCTGTTCGGCTACAAATTCCCCTACATGATGTGCATGCACAACGCGCCGGTCAACAGCGGCGACTACTCCAGGGATTTTCATTTTCACATTGAGTTCTACCCGCCCATGCGCAGCGCGGAAAAACAGAAATTCAACGCTTCCAGCGAAACGGGAGCCTGGGCGGCCTGCAACCCGACCTGCCCGGAAGACACGGCACAAGAACTCCGCGCCGCCTACAACCGCTTTATGGAACGAAAGGAGAACCAGCATTGATGAACGTATTGATTACCGGAGGCGCCGGCTACATCGGCTCGCACACCTGCGTGGAACTGCTCGGGAGCGGATACGGCATCGTCGTGATGGACAATTACAGCAACTCCTCGCCCGCAGTCATCGGGAAGATCGAATCCATCACGGGCAAAAAATTCCCGTCCTACCAATGCGACATGCTCGATTACGAGGGGTTTGAAAAAATCTTCAAGGAAAACAAAATCGACGCGGTCATCCATTTCGCCGGCCTCAAAGCCGTCGGCGAATCCGTCGAGAAGCCGCTTGAATATTACCGCAACAACCTGGCGGGAACCATCAACCTCCTGCGCCTGATGAAGCGATACGGCGTCCGCCGCTTTGTGTTCAGCTCCTCCGCAACGGTCTACGGCATGCACAACACCGCCCCGTTCACCGAAGACATGCCGCTTTCCACAACGAATCCGTACGGCACCACAAAGCTGATGATCGAGCGGATCCTGACCGACCTCTGCCACGCTGAAAGGGACTGGAAGGTCGCGCTCCTGCGCTACTTCAACCCCATCGGCGCGCACCAAAGCGGACTGATCGGCGAAAACCCGAACGGCATCCCGAACAACCTGATGCCCTACATCATGAAGGTCGCCGTCGGCAAGCTGCCGGAACTCCGCGTTTTCGGCGACGACTACCCGACCCCGGACGGGACGGGCGTGCGCGACTACATCCACGTCTGCGACCTTGCCGCCGGCCATGCAAAGGCCCTCGAGAAAATCGACTCCCTGAACGGGGCCCGCGCCTTCAACCTCGGCACCGGAAAGGGCAGCTCGGTGCTCGACGTGGTCCACGCGTTCGAGCGCGCCAGCGGCGTAAAAATCCCCTACCGGGTCACCCCGCGCCGCGCGGGCGACATCGCCACCTGCTACGCGGACTGCACCCGGGCGAAAAACGAGCTCGGCTGGGAAGCCAAATATACGCTGGACGACATGTGCCGCGACAGCTGGAACTTCATCCGGAAGAACCCGGACTGATATCCCAAACGCAAAACCGGCCCCCGGCGAAAAGCCGGGGGCCGGTTCAATTTCGGCGCCGTCTTACTGCTTGTCGCCGTCTGTGGAATTCTCGGAAGGCTCGCCGCCGTCTTCTCCTTTTCCGTCGTTCGGAACGACGGAAAAAGGGCGCAGGAATTCCCCGTCGTCGGCGGCTTCCTCCTGCCCGGCGTCCATCTCGGGCCTGAGCGAATCGAGGTCCTCACCGGAAGCGTCCTCCGGCTGCGTCTTCTCGGATTCCGTCTCCGGCTCCTCATCCTCGTAAACGTCCTGCGGACCCACGCCGCAGCTGCACCCTGGCGCCGGCGCCGCCAGTTCGTCCAGCCTCGCGTAGGCGCGCTTCAGGCGCTCCCCGGTGTTGTCGACTACGGCGCAAAGCGGCTCCGTCTCTGTATTCTGCGCGTCGCGCATGGTTTCATAGTAATATTTCCCCAGCCGGATATAGGCGCGCGCCTGCGCTTCCTTTTCATCCTTAATCACGATTTTCAGCCGGTTGATCATGGCCGACCGGCGGTTTTTGTCCAAAACAAAATTGACCGCCTTCGTCACGGAACTGGCTGCCTGCTTCAAAAAATCCATTCGGATCCCTCCTGCCGCGGATGCGGTTCCTTTCCATTCTATTCTATTATACCTCAATCTCTCCTGCATTAACAGTAGTATTTCGTCTATTCCTTTTTTTATGTCAGTGTGTTATAATTAGCCAATAATGCAGAAAATAACGGAAAGTACGAAGGAGACGGACTGGGAATGTCGACTCAGATGAGTAAGGACATCGGCTGCCCGCACTGCGGGGCCGCAATCCGGACGCAGATGTGGCCCGGTATCTGCGCGCAGGACAACCCGGAGCTGCGCGGCCGCGTGCTGGACGAAACCCTTTTCGACTGGAAATGCCCGGAATGCGGCTATGCCGCGCAGTTCGTGTACCCATGCCTTTACCACGACCGCGAGCGCCGGTTTATGGTCTATGTGGTGCCGAACGGCAGCGGAAGGGAATTTCAGCCGGTGGACGTGGGGGAAAAGTTCCCGCAGCTTGCCGGCGTGAAAAAGCGCGTGGTTTCCTCGCCCGCGGAGCTGAAGGAAAAAATCCTGATCTTCGAGGCGGGCCTCGACGACTACGCGGTCGAGCTGGTCAAATACGCCCTCGCGGGCGTGCTGGACAAAAAATACGGCGGGAAAACCCTGGAAGGCTATTTCTGTTTTGCCGATGAAGGCGAAAACAGGATCGGCTTTTCTTTTTTCCCGGAAGGCGGGAAGGACCCGGTCCTGCGCAAAACCAGCATGGACGCCTACAAAAAGTCGCTCGAGATCGCGAAAAGCCGGGAGCCGGACGAGGGGAACCGCTTTGTTCCGGTGGACGCCCTCACGGCGAAGGACCTGCTGGAGGAATACCGAAGCGACAAGGAACAAGAGACCCAGAAAGGAATTTAGCATGTGCGGATTAGTCGGATTTTCAGGAGAAGTAATTGACAGGGACACGGTCATTCAAACCATGACGGACCGGATCACTCACCGAGGGCCCGATTCCCGCGGCGTTTATACCGACGCCGACATCGCCATGGGGTTCCGGCGCCTGAGCATCATCGACCTGAACCAGGGCGATCAGCCGATTTACAACGAGGACAAGTCGCTGGTTCTGATGTTCAACGGCGAAATCTACAACTACCGGCAGCTGAGGGAAATCCTCGCCGCCAAAGGGCACCGGTTCTACACCCAGACGGACAGCGAGGTGCTCGTCCACGGCTTCGAGGAGTGGGGCGAGGAGCTTCTGAACAAGCTGCGCGGCATGTTCGCGTTCGCCGTCTGGAACACGAAGGAAAAAAGCCTGTTCCTCGCGCGCGACTTTTTCGGCATCAAGCCGATGCACTACACGACGGTGAACGGGCATTTCGTCTATGCTTCGGAGATCAAGAGCATTCTCGACTTTCCGGGGTTCGGGAAAAAGCTGAACAAAAACGCCCTGAACAACTATATTTCCTACGAATACCCGGTTCCGCCCGAAACGTTTTTCGAGGGCGTCTACTGCCTGCCCCCGGCGCATTACCTGTGGTACCGCGGCGGCAAGGTGGAGACGCACCGCTACTGGGAGCCGAAGTTCGCGCCGGACGACTCCATGACGGAGGACCAGGCGGTTTCCGAAATTGAAAAGGTCTTTGAGGATTCCGTTGCGGCGCACCGCATCAGCGACGTGGAGGTCGGCTGCTTTCTTTCGAGCGGCGTGGACTCGAGCTATGTGGCAAGCTACTTTACCGGCCAGAAAACGTTTACCGTCGGGTTCGGCAGGGACGAAAAATACAACGAGATCGGCTACGCCAAGGAGCTTTCGCAGAAGATCGGCGTCGAGCACCATTCCCATGTAATCACGCCGGAGGAATACTGGGGCAACATCCGCAAGGTACAGTACCACATGGACCAGCCGCTCGCCGACGCGTCCTGCATTGCGCTGTACTTTGTCTCGAAGATCGCGAGCCAGTCCGTCAAGGTGGTCCTTTCGGGCGAAGGCGCGGACGAGCTGTTCGGCGGCTACAACATCTACCACGAGCCGGACGACCTCGCCGCCTACCAGAAGCTCCCGCGGGGCCTGCGCAGGGCGATCGCCGCGTTTGTGGAAAAGCTGCCGTTTTCGTTCCGCGGCAAGAGCTTCCTGATCCGCGGCTCCAAGACGGTCGAGGAACGGTTCATCGGCAACTGCAGCATGTTCACCATGCGGGAAAAGCACCGGCTGCTGAAAGAGGACATCCCCGCGACGGCGCCCCAGCTCCTGACAAAGCCGGTTTACGACCGTGCGCAGGGCCTGGACGACGTGACCAAAATGCAGTACCTCGACATCAACGTGTGGCTCGCGGGGGACATCCTGCTGAAAGCCGACCGCATGAGCATGGCGAATTCCCTCGAGCTGCGCGTCCCGTTCCTGGACCGCCGCGTGTTTGAGGTCGCGTCCCGCATTCCGCGCAGGCTGAAGGTGAACCGCCAGAACACCAAATACGCCCTGCGCAAGGCGGCCATGCGCCACCTGCCCGAAACGACCGCCCAGAAAAAGAAGCTCGGCTTCCCGGTGCCCATCCGCGTCTGGCTGCGCGAGGAAAAATACTACAACATCGTCAGGCAGGCGTTCACGTCCAAAACGGCGGAGCAGTTTTTCCACACCGACGCGCTGGTGGATCTTCTGGACGCGCACTACCACAACAAACGCGACAACAGCCGCAAGATCTGGACGATCTTCGCCTTCCTGGTCTGGTACGACATCTATTTCAACGGCGTTTCCCACGAACCCGGGGACATGCCGATCGTAAAATAAGACCGAACCGCAAAAACGGCCCGCCGAATTTTTCATCGGCGGGCCGTCCGCATTTTATTTTACCATGCTCCGCGCAAATTCCTTCGCGGCGGAAATTTCCTTTTCATCCGGGTGGCCTTTCGCGATCCCCCCGAACAGCTTCATCACCTTGGTGTCGTAGCCCTTGCAGGCAAAGCTCCCCGCAACGGCGGCGCCCGCATCCGCAAGCTGTTTTTCCAGCTTTCCATTGTAATCCTTGCTGCCCGTGCCGCTGGTGGAAAAGACGAAGACGGTTTTGCCGCTCAGCTTCATCCCGGCCGCGGCCTTCCGCAGCTTTTCGTAATGGCTGCCGTAGGCGATCCCGGCGCCGAACCCGACGACCTCGTAGTCGTCCGGGTCCCGGCCCTGCGCCTCGTCCGCGGTGCAGAGCTCCGCCCCGGAAACCGCCGCCATCGCTTCCGCGACCTTTTTCGTGTTCCCGTGGTGGTAGGACTCATAGACGATCAGACATTTTTTCATTTCAGATTCCCTCCATTCGGATCGGTCGAGAGCCTCGGCACGCAATTCGCATATCGGGGCTTATTTTTTGCAGCTTTTTACGCCCGCGCCGGGGCAACTGCCGTAAAAACACTCACACCGTCCGCATATTTGTTTCGCATCCCGCAAAGCCTATGCGCCGGCATGGGGCCCCAATTTCACGAAGCGGCGCTGCGGCCCCGACGGGGATCGTCCCTACGGCTTACAACAGGCGCAAATGCTTCAGCCCGCGGTAAATCCCGTCGCGGAAGAGGTCCTCCGTGACATAGTCGGCGGCTTCCTTCACCTCGTCCACCGCGTTGCCCATCGCCACGCCGCAGCCCACCGCCTTCATCATGGAAATGTCGTTGTAGCCGTCGCCGAACGCCACGGTGTCTTCCCGCGGGATCCCCGAAAATTCCAGGAAGCGGGCGATGCCGGAGGCTTTGTCGCTGTCCGCAAAGCTGAGGTCCGCCGTCAGCCCGCCGGGATGGCGGTTCATCACCATGCCGCCGGTAAACGCCTTTTCCTGCCTTCGGTAGTCTTCCTCGTCCCGGAACACAAAATCCATCATGTTCGCGCGGATTTCCTCCGGCTTCCAGTCCGCGACCAGGAAGCCCGGCAGCGCGTAATTCGCGCCGAGCCTGGCGAAAAGCCCCCGCTCGATCCCCCGCGCCCAAGCGTGGTTTTTCCCCACGAAAAGGTAGCGGCAGCCGAAGGCGTCGAAATGCTCCATCAGGGCGCGGACGCGCTCCGGGGGAAACGTCCCGTCGAAAACCGTGTGCCCCTCAAAAACCACATGGGTCCCGTTGGACGCCACAAAGCTGCGGAACAGGCCGGGAAAAAAGCGGTGGATGAACGGCTCCGGCCGGCCGGAGCAGACGGCGACGCGGTGTCCGTTCCGCTTCAGCTCGTTCAGGGCGAAAACCGCGCTCTCCGGAATCTGGAACATCCGGCCGTCCCTTGTGCCGAGCAGAGTGCCGTCGAGATCGAAAAAAATGGTCTTCCGGTTCATTTTTTCTCCTTTCGATGTATAGAACCGAAGCGCGGGGCGAAACTAAAGCCGAGGTGACGGAAGCATGCAATACCTCTGGTCTTTTCTGGTCGGCGGGGCCATCTGCGTCGTCGGACAGATTCTTCTGGACTTTACGAAGATGACCCCGGCGCGGGTTCTGGTTTCGTTCGTAACGCTCGGGGTGGTGCTGGGCGCCGTGGGCGTCTACCAGCCGCTGGTCGACTTTGCGGGCGCGGGGGCAACCGTGCCGCTGACCGGCTTCGGCTATCTGATGGCGAAAGGCACGCGGGAAGCCGTGCAGGAAAAGGGCCTTCTGGGCGCCTTTTCCGGCGGGCTGACGGCGGGGGCTGCCGGCATTGCGGCGGCGGTGTTCTTCGGCTACCTGGCCGCCCTCTTTTCAAAATCGGGCGATAAGAGCTAACCCGTATTTCCGCTATGCCCGGGCCGGGTACCGCTACGCCAGCCTCGCGTGGAAAATCTTTCGCATCGTCAACGGAAGCTACCTGTTTACGCTGTTCTGGCAGGGCGCGAAATACGGCCTGCGGCGCATCCGGCCCCGCGGGGGAAGGCAAACAAAACGGACAGGCTGACTCGGCCTGTCCGTACCTCTTCGTCCCCGGGTTTCCGTATTGCAAGTACAGAACCACGGCGACGGCAACGGAAACCGCGGCGGCAACGGCGGAAAAAACCGCCACCCATACCGAAAGCTTCCCGGAATTTTTCAAATCGGACACCCCCGTTTTTCTGAAAATCCGTATTGTCCCAACACGGGACACCATCTTCATGATAACCAATTCGGAAGCAAAAGTCAATTCGCAGGCTGCAAAATCACGCCCGAAAATAAAAAAGCAGGGCAACCTTGCTCTGCTTTTGCTTTCCGGATGCGGAAGGTTCAGGCGTTCGCCGCATTCAGCCTGCGGGCGAGGGCCGATTTTTTCCTTGCCGCGTTGTTCTTGTGCAGAACGCCTTTCGCGGCGGCCCGGTCGATCTTTTTGACCGCGGCTTTCACCGCCTGGGCCCTGTCCGGATCGCCCGCTTCGACGGCGGCGAGGGCTTTCTTGATATCCGTTTTCAATTCCGTGCTGGCGGTCTTGTTGATGTTGGTTTTGACGGCGATGACCTTCACACGTTTTTTGGCCGATTTGATATTGGGCATGATTCCACCTCCTTCGGGAGTTTATATAACTTATCTATCATAGCATCGGGCGCGGGAAAAAGCAAGAAAAAATCAACCGGAACGCCGGGCGCCATTATGGTTCCCGTTTTTGTGCCCGGCAATTCCGCGGAAAGGAAGATTTTATGAATTTTCGTACGGACCTGGCCCTCGAAAACACAAAGCCGGCGCAGCAGACGAGGCGCGAACGGGACGGGTGCGTGGTGACGCGCATCGAGGACGGCGGCAGAACCTATGTGACGATGGAGGTCAAGGCGATTTCGGACAACATCGATTCCGACAATTCGCTTTTGAAAATCCTGACCGAGGAGCTTTCGGGCCTCGTCCCGAAAGAGGGGCCGGTGCTCGCCGCCGGGCTCGGGAACCGCTCCGTCACCCCCGACGCGCTCGGCCCGCTGACGGCGGAGCACGTCCTCGCCACGCGCCACATCCGGGGCGAGCTCGCGCGCGTGACCGGCCTGGAGAACCTGCGCCCGGTCTCCATCGTCAGCCCCGGCGTGCTGGGCTGCACCGGGATGGAAGCCTTCGAGGTTCTCAAGGCGATTGTGGATGAGCTCAAACCCGCCGCCGTCATTGCGGTGGACGCGCTGGCGGCGCGCAGCCCGGCGCGGCTCGGCTGCACCGTGCAGCTCAGCTCGGGAGGGATCTCGCCCGGGGCGGGCGTCGGCAACAGCCGCCCGCGCATCGACGAAAGCACGCTTGGCGTGCCCGTGGTCAGCATGGGCATCCCGACCGTGGTGGACGCCTCCACCTTCGCCTGCGACCTGACCGGCGGCGACGCCCCGCCGGAAAAAGCGGAGCCGCGCGGGGCGCCCATGATGGTGACCCCGCGGGAGATCGACCTGATTATCGAACGCGGTTCCCGGCTGCTCGGCATGGGCGTCAACCGCGCGCTCAACCCGTCGCTTTCCGTCGATGAATTTGACGAGCTGACCTGACGTTCCCCGCCAATCATGAAACTTCCCCCGCACGCATAAGATTTAGGTACGGGGCTTATCCCGAAATCTTGCTGCGGAGGACGGATTATGAAAAAGTGGGCGCGGGCAGCGGCGGGGGCCGCATCGGTACTCTTAACCGCAGTGGGGGTCGCGTGCGTAGCCCTGCGGCTGCCCGCGGAAACCGGGGGCAGGGCGGCGACGGCCGCCGCCGGCTTCATCATCCCGGCGGGGAATACGGACGGCTTTTTCAGCGAGGACGAAGAGGACGGCTCCATCTCCTCCGTTTCCTCCGCAGCCCCGTCATCCGCCGCGCCGTCCTCCAGCCGGTCCGCTTCCGGCGGGGCGCAAAGCTCCCAGGCTTCGTCCATCCCCGCCCCCTCGGTTTCCGGGTCGCATAAGTTTCTGGAGCTCAGCGTCGGAAACAGCGGGACCCAGGTCGGGAACATGTGGGTCAAAAACGCGACCGAGCACCATACCTCCGTCAATTTTTCGCAGGAGCTCCAGAAAGCCCCCGCGGTGAAGATTAAAAAGGACGCCTCCCCCCAGGTGCTCATCTACCACACGCACACCACGGAATCGTACGATTTCTCGGAGCGGACGACGGATAAATCCAAAAGCGTCTGCGCGGTGGGCGACGAGATCGCGAAGCAGCTTGAATCCGCCGGGATCGGCGTGGTGCACGACACCACCTACCACGATTACCCGGCCTACAACGGCTCGTACGACCGCTCCAAGACGACGATCCAGAACGACCTGAAAAAGTACCCCGGCATCCAGGTGACGCTGGACATCCACCGGGACGCGATGCACCGCAGCGACGGAACCTTCCTGAAAACGACATCCGTCATCGGCGGGAAAAAAGCGTCCCAGCTCATGATCATCGCGGGCTGCGACGACGACGGCTCGCTCGGCTTCCCGGACTGGGAATACAACCTGCGGCTCGCCCTGCGGCTGCAGAAAGCCCTGAGCGACACTTACCCCGGCCTGGCGCGGCCCCTGAACTTCTGCGCGCGCAAATACAACGAAAACCTCACGAAAGGCTCCCTGCTGATCGAAGTCGGCACGGACGCCAACACGCTCGACGAATCGAAATACACCGGGCAGCTTCTGGGCAAAACGCTCGCGCAGGTGCTGAACGGGCTGACCTGATTTCCCGGGAAAAGGATATGAAAAAAACAGGATGGGAAAGCACCGGAATCTGAGGATTTTTCTGACCTCTTTTTTTGCTTCGCTGCTCGCGATCGCCCTCGTGTGGGGGTTCGCCGCCGTCGACTACCAGTCCCGCCGGATCGGGTTCGGCGACGGAAAAACCCTGATTTACCGAATTACCGGCAAAAATCCGGACATACCTTGCATTGGCGTCGGAATATGGTATAATAATTCTTATATTAACATCGGCTTTTTTAAAAAATCACTGGAAGAATAATTTGACCGGTTTTTTCCGCCGGAAATTGTTATTTGCTTTCGTGTTATATAATAAGGTTAAGAAAAGTAGAAACGGAGCCTTGCCGATTGGATCACGGAGGACTTTCTCATGAACGGATGGAAAAAACTGCTGAGTGTTTTTTTCCTTGTCACTTTTTTGTTTTGTTATGCTTCGATCAACGTTTTTGCAGTAACCGCGTCGTCTGCTAAAAATACGGGAATCATATCATCATCCGGAACGAACACAAGCAACAAGGAAAGCAGCAGGCCGCAGACGGCATCATCCTCGAAACCGGCTTCCAAGCCGTTGTCTGTCTCAAAGCCGGCTTCAAAACCGGCTTATAAAACGCGGTCGTCCACGGCCAGCTCCCGGAAGGTGCGCAAAAAGACGGTCGCCCATACATCCTCGTCTTCCGCCGTCAGCAGCGCGGTTTCCTCGCAGGTATCTTCCGCGCCCGAGTCCGAGGGGATTTCCCTGCCGGAAGTGGACAGCGTCGTGGAAAACGACCCTCTCCAGTCCGCGGAAAACGCCAACACGTCCGGGATGAATATCCGCGGCATCCTTTCGTGGGCATGCATCGCCCTCGGCGTGGCGGTCGTGCTGATCGTGGTGCTGAGCAACCGCCGCCCGCCGCGCGGGCCGCGCCGCAGCCGTTACCACAGGCCGAAACGCAGCAGGAAAAAGCGGCTGCTGAACGACAAGTATTACCGCGGCCTCAATCGCTTCTGACCTTTTCTTTCCGAGAAGAAAGGGCCGGTACAGTCAAAGACGGCGGAACGGCAGGGAAAGGCGGTCCGTCTTTCCCTGTTTGCCGAAGTTTTCGGTTTTCCCCGAACCGGCACACAGTCTGCGGCAAATCGATTGATAATGGAAAGTTTTCATCCGGCCTTGCTCAAAAGGCCGGTTTTGTGACGGAGATGATTTTTTGGCAATTCCGCGTAAGAACATACGAAATTTCTGCATCATCGCACATATCGACCACGGCAAAAGCACGCTGGCCGACCGAATCCTGGAGCTGACCGACTCCGTCCCCCTGCGCGAAATGGAGAACCAGATCCTCGACGACATGGATCTGGAACGCGAGCGCGGGATCACCATCAAGGCGCACGCCGTTACGCTGCTGTACCACGCGAAGGACGGGCAGGACTACATCTTCAACCTGATCGACACGCCGGGCCACGTGGACTTCAACTACGAGGTTTCCCGCTCGCTCGCCGCCTGCGAGGGCGCCGTCCTCGTGGTGGACGCGTCGCAGGGCATCGAGGCGCAGACGCTCGCGAACACCTACCTCGCCGTGGACGCGGGGCTGGAGATCGTCCCGGTCATCAACAAGATCGACCTGCCGAGCGCTCAGCCGGAAAAGGTCCGGCATGAGATCGAGGACGTCATCGGCATTCCCGCCGACGAGGCGCCGTGCGTTTCCGCCAAGCTGGGCACCAACGTCGGCCAGGTGATGGAGCAGATCGTGAAAAACGTCCCCCCGCCGAAAGGCGACGAGAGCGCCCCGCTGAAGGCGCTCATCTTCGATTCCTACTACGACGCCTACAAGGGCGCCGTGGCGCACGTCCGCGTTTTCGACGGCACGGTGAAGCCGGGCGACGTGATCCGCATGATGTCCGCCGGAGGCGAGTTCACCGTGGTGGAATGCGGCTACATGCGCGCCACGCAGTTTGAGCCGGCCGACCGCCTGAAAGCCGGCGACGTCGGCGTGATCTCCGCGTCCATCAAGGACGTGCGCGAGGCGCGCGTGGGCGACACCGTCACGCTCGCGGCAAATCCCGCGAAGGAGCCTCTGCCCGGTTACCGCCCGGCCCAGCCGATGGTTTTCTGCGGCGTCTACCCGGCGGACGGCGCGAAATACCCCGACCTGCGCGACGCGCTGGAAAAGCTCCAGCTCAACGACGCGGCGCTGAGCTTTGAGCCCGAGACTTCGGCGGCGCTGGGGTTCGGCTTCCGGTGCGGGTTCCTCGGCCTGCTGCACATGGAAGTCGTGCAGGAGCGGCTGGAGCGCGAGTACGGGCTCGACCTCATCACCACCGCGCCAAGCGTCGTCTACCATCTCCGGCTGACCGACGGCACGACGATGAAGGTGGACAATCCGACGAACTATCCCGACCCCTCGAAAATCGCCGAGGCGGACGAACCGGTGGCGGACGCGCACATCTACACGCCGAAGGACTACATCGGCAGCATCATGGACCTGTGCCAGGAGCGGCGCGGCACGTTTCTGGACATGGATTACCTCGACACCGACCGCGTGGACATTCACTACGAGCTGCCGCTCAACGAGATCGTGTACGACTTCTTCGACGCGCTCAAAAGCCGCACCCGGGGCTACGCTTCGTTCGACTACGAGCTCTCCGGGTACAAAAAGAGCAGCCTGGTCAAGCTGGACATCCTGCTGAACGGGGAAATGGTGGACGCGCTGTCCTTCATCATCCACACCGACAAAGCCTACCCCCGCGCCCGCAAGATGGTGGAAAAGCTGAAGGAGAAAATCCCCCGCCAGCTCTTCGAGGTGCCCATCCAGGCCTGCGTGGGCGGCCGCATCATCGCGCGCGAAACCGTAAAGGCCCTGCGCAAGGACGTTCTCGCCAAGTGCTACGGCGGCGACATCTCGCGCAAGAAAAAGCTCCTCGAAAAGCAGAAGGAAGGCAAAAAGCGCATGCGCCAGCTCGGCACAGTGGAAGTGCCGCAGGAAGCGTTCATGAGCGTCCTGAAGCTGGACGAGTAGCAGCCTGAGGCTGCAACGCCCCGGCATTTTCCCCGGCGTGAATTTGCAGCCTGCTTTGCCGGGAGCGTTGCGGAACGCTCCCGGCTTTCGTATCCTTATATATAAATGAAAGGGGGAAACGCCGATGGACGGCGGATCCGGCCGCGCCTTTGGCCTGTACCTTCACGTCCCGTTCTGCCGCGGCAAATGCCCATACTGCGATTTTTACTCCCTGCGCGGGACCGAATCCGCATCAAAGAAGTGGAACCGCCGGGCGGACACGCTGTATTTCGGCGGCGGGACGCCCAGCCTTCTGGGCGGAAAGCGGATCACCCGGATCGTGAACGCTGCGCGGCGCGGTTTCGGGCTGGAAAACGCGGAGATCACGCTGGAAGCGAACCCGGAGGAAAATCTTTCCGGCTTTTTCCGGGAGATCCGCGAAGCGGGGGTCAACCGGCTCTCGCTGGGCCTTCAGTCCGCGGACGACGGCGAACTGCGGCTGCTGGGGCGAAGGCACACCGCGGAGCAGGCGGCACGGGCCGTCCGCGACGCGCAGGAAGCGGGGATCGGGAACATCTCGCTCGACCTCATGCTCGCCGTGCAGGGCCAGACGGAGCAAAGCCTGCTGCGCTCCATCGATTTCTGTGCCCGGACGGGCGTCTCCCACGTTTCGGCGTATCTTCTGAAAATCGAGCCGCGCACGGCGTACTGGAAAAACAGGGCGGGGCTGCATCTTCCGGACGAAGACGCGGCCGCCGCCCTCTATCTGCTCGCCTGCCGCGAACTGGAAGCGCGCGGCTACCGGCAATATGAAATTTCCAATTTTGCGAAACCGGGCTGCGAAAGCCGCCACAACCTGAAATACTGGCGCTGTGAAGAATACCTGGGCCTCGGCCCTTCGGCACATTCCTTCCTCGGCGGAAAGCGGTTCCACTACGAACGGAGCACGGCGGGGTTCCTGCGCGGGGACGCGCCCGTACAGGACGGCAAAGGCGGCGGTTTCGACGAGTTCGCCATGCTGCGGCTCCGCCTGGCCGGCGGGCTGACGGACGAAGCCTGCCGCGCGCGGTTCGGGCGCCCCATCCCGGAGCGGATCAAAAAAGCCGCCCGGCTTTACGAGCCGGGCGGCCTGACGGCCTGCGCGGAAAACGGCTTCCATTTTACGCCGAAGGGTTTTCTCCTCTCCAATCCGCTGACGGCGGAGATCCTGTTCGCGAAATGAACCGGGTCTTTCAAAAGAGCGCCGCGGCGCAAAAAAATACCGCCCGGCGGGGGCGGTATTCCAAGAGGAGAAAGTAAGATGAAAAAGTTTATATAAACCCTCTTGCGAGGGACTTGCTGTCTGCCGGGCCCTGCGGGCTCCGTTTTGGAACAGTTTCAGTATACCCGGGCTTTATGACGTTCCGGTGAATGGAATTTAAAAATTCTGCGTAAATTCTGTGAATAAACGGAAAACGGGCCGGTCGGGATGATTTCCGGCTCCGTCCGCGGGCCGCGTTTCCCGCGCGGAAAACTTCCCAGCGCCCGCCGGACCGGCCCGCGGACACGCCGCCGCGCCGCTGTTTTCACAATTAGTTTACAAATAAGATATTGACAATCGGGCAAAGTAATGATACTCTATAACATAGAGTTAGCACTCTGGCAGATCGAGTGCTAAATTCAAAACGGTAGGAAGGGAAAAGGGTTGGAACTGAGCGAAAGAAAACGCAGGATCCTTGCGGCGGTCGTGGAGCTGTACGTCGCCACGGGCGAGCCGGTCGGCTCGAAATCGCTTTGCGACACCCTCGGCTTCAACGTGTCCTCCGCCACCGTGCGCAACGAGATGAGCGAGCTGAGCCGGATGGGTCTGCTCGAGCAGCCGCACACGTCGGCGGGGCGCATTCCCTCGCAGAAGGGCTACCGCGTGTACATCGACACGCTGATGAAGCCCCGGCCGATCTCCCGGGAAGAGAAGCAGTACCTCGACAGCATGATCCTCCCTTCGGCATACGACCCGGAAAAGCTGCTGGACGGCGTCGCCAAAGTGCTCGCTTCCATGACCAAGTATGCGGCGGTCTCCACGACGCCGAGCGGCGAAAGCGGCGTCATCCGGGCGGTGCAGCTGGTGCAGACCAGCCGGCGCACGGCGATGGTCATTCTGATGACCTCGGCGGGCACTATGAAGAGCCGCGTGTTCCACTGCGACTTTGACCTCACGCCCGAAATCCTCCGGGTGTTTTTCCGCCTTCTGAACGACAAACTGGCGGGCGTCCCGGTCGCTTCCGTCACCCCGGCCTACATGCAGACGCTGGCGGCGTCTCTGGGCGACATGGCCATGATGATGAGCTCCGCCCTGATAGCCGTGGCGGAAACGGCGCAGGAATCCATGCGTTCGGACGTCTGCCTGAACGGCGAGGTCAACCTTCTGTTTTATCCGGACTTCGGGCAGAACGAGATCCGGCGCATCGTCGACTTCCTCTCCCGCCCGGCGGAGCTGTGCAGGCTGCTGGCGGAGCGGAACCGCGGGCTTCAGGTGCTCATCGGCCGCGAAAGCAGGCGGCCCGAGCTCGAGGATTCCAGCTTGGTGGTTTCGCGGTACGAAGTCGGCGGGCACGACGCGGGCGCAATCGCGATCATCGGCCCGACCCGCATGAATTACGGTAAAATCATCTCCAACATGGAGTATCTCTCCGATTCGGTCGGCAGAATGCTGACGGAATTGATGGACTTGGACTGAGAAGGGGGTTTTTCCCTTGAAAGAGGAAAAAGCAGAAAAATCCGCACAGACGCCGCAGGCGAAAGCCGAAACGCAGGCAGGGAAACCGGAAACGGCGCCGAAACCCGAAACCGCCGGGACGCCGGAAAAACCGGAGCGGGAGCCTGCGGAAGACCTGCGCAGGGAACTGGACGAAACAAAGAAAAAGCTGAAGGAAACCGAGGCCGCCCTGGCAAAGCAGAAGGATCTTTTCCTGCGCACCGCCGCGGAATACGACAACTACCGCAAGCGAACCACGCGGGAAAAAGAAGCCGCCTACACCGACGCCACGGCGGACGCGGTGCAGGAATTTCTGGGTGTCGAAGACAACCTGGAACGCGCGCTGGAGCAGAAGGATTGTTCCGCCGAGGACCTGCGCAAGGGCGTCGAGATGGTCCGGAAGCAAATGCAGGCGGCCCTCAAAAAGCTCGGCGTCACCGAAATGGGAAAGGAAGGCGAGCCTTTCGACCCGGCCCTGCACAGCGCCGTCGCCCATGTGGACGACGAGTCCCTCGGCGAGAATACCGTGGCGAAGGTCCTGCGGAAAGGCTACAAAATCGGCGGGAAAGTCATCCGCCACGCGATGGTACAGGCGGCCAACTGAGGCCGCGCCTTCCTCGGAAATCATTTTCAAAATCCCGTTTCTCCGCGCGGAGCACGGCACTTCCGGCAATTTTGAAGGGAAGAAGCGCCCGGCGCGGGGAAAGATAAGCGAAAGAATAAAAAGCAAGGGGCAGCGCCCCGTGAATTTTACTGGAGGTAATCAATTATGTCGAAGACAATTGGCATTGATCTTGGCACGACCAATTCCTGTGTGGCGGTGATCGAGGGCGGCAAGCCCGTTGTGATTCCGAACTCCGAGGGCGCGCGCACCACGCCGTCCGTCGTCGCTTTCTCCAAAACCGGGGAACGCATGGTGGGCCAGGTGGCAAAGCGCCAGGCAATCACCAACCCGGACCGCACCGTCGCTTCCATCAAAAGGAAAATGGGCTCCGATTACAAGGTAAACATAGACGGCAAGAGCTTTACGCCGCAGGAAATTTCCGCCATGATCCTTCAGAAGCTGAAGGCGGACGCGGAAGCGTACCTGGGCGAGCCCGTCACCACCGCCGTCATCACCGTACCGGCGTATTTCACCGATTCCCAGCGCCAGGCGACCAAGGATGCCGGTAAGATCGCCGGCCTCGACGTCAAGCGCATCATCAACGAGCCGACGGCCGCGGCCCTCTCCTACGGCATCGACAAGGGCCAGGAGCAGAAGATCATGGTCTACGACCTCGGCGGCGGCACGTTCGACGTTTCCATCATTGAGATGGGCGACGGCGTGCAGGAAGTGCTCGCCACGGCCGGCAACAACCACCTGGGCGGCGACGACTTCGACAAACGCATCATGGACTGGATGACCTCCGAATTCAAGAAGGAGAACGGCATCGACCTTTCCGGGGACAAGATGGCGATGCAGCGCCTGAAGGAAGCGGCCGAAAAGGCGAAGATCGAGCTTTCCGGCATGACCTCCGCGCAGATCAACCTGCCGTTCATCACGGCGGACGCGAGCGGCCCGAAGCACCTCGACATGACTCTGACCCGCGCGAAGTTCGACGAGCTGACCTCCGACCTGGTGGAGCAGACCATCGGCCCGGTCAAGCAGGCCCTGTCCGACGCGAGCCTCACGTTCAACGACATCAGCAAGGTGCTCATGGTCGGCGGTTCCTCCAGGATGCCGTCGGTGCAGGAGGCCGTGAAAAAGCTTTCCGGCAAGGATCCGTTCAAGGGCATCAACCCGGACGAGTGCGTCGCCATCGGCGCGGCCATCCAGGCGGGCGTCCTGGGCGGCGAAGTCGAAGGGCTACTGCTGCTGGACGTCACGCCGCTGTCCCTCGGCGTCGAGACCATGGGCGGCGTCATGACGAAGATCATTGACCGCAACACCACCATCCCCACGAAGAAAAGCCAGATCTTCTCCACGGCGGCGGACGGCCAGACCTCCGTTGAGATCAACGTTCTGCAGGGCGAGCGCCAGTTTGCCCGCGACAACAAGCAGCTCGGCCTGTTCAAGCTGGACGGCATCGCCCCGGCCCCGCGCGGGATCCCGCAGATTGAGGTTTCGTTCGACATCGACGCCAACGGCATCGTGAACGTTTCCGCAAAGGACCTCGGCACCGGCAAGCAGCAGAAGATCACGATTTCCTCCAGCTCCAACATGAGCAAGGAAGACATCGACAAGGCCGTCAAGGAAGCGCAGAAGTACGAGGCCGAGGACAAAAAACGCCGCGAGGAGATCGACCGGAAGAACGAGGCCGAAAACCTCTGCTACTCGGTCGAGAAGCTCATCAAGGACAGCGGCGACAAGATCGCCGATTCCGACAAGACCGACCTGAACTCCAAAGTTTCCGCGCTGCGCGCGGCAATCTCGGCGAACAACGCCGACGACATCAAGGCGAAATCCGACGACCTGCAGAAAACGATGTATGCGGTGAGCGAAAAGCTCTACAAAAACGCCGCGCCGCAGGGCCAGCCGCAGCAGCCGAATCCGCAGCAGCCGAACGCGGGGCCGGCCAAGGACACGAACGGCAATACCGTTTACAACGCGGAATACCGGGACGTGGACGACAAGGATAAAAAATAATGGAATAAAATGCCGCAGATTCGCCGGGATTTTCCCCGGCGCACTTGCGCAGAATTCCGGAATACTCTATGATATAGGGGCGCGCGGTGCGCGCCCCTATCTGGCTGAAAGGCCGGTCGTAAGCGTTCCCGGAATTTTTTAAGATTCCCCGCGGGGCGCACCCCGTACGGGAGCGGGGGTTCAAATCAACAAATCCGCAGACGCTCAGGCTGCAGGCGCGAAGCGCGCCGTGCGTTCCTGCCCTGCGCGTTTGATATCCGGGAGTGATTGGCTTGGCTGAAAACAAGGATTATTACGAGGTTATGGGCGTGCCGAAAAACGCCACCGAAGCCGAAATCAAAAAAGCATACCGGGAACTTGCCAAAAAATATCATCCTGACCTGCATCCGGGCGACAAGAAAGCCGAAGCAAAGTTCAAGGAAATCAACGAAGCTTACGAGGTGCTTTCCGACAAAAACAAGCGCGCACGCTACGACCAGTTCGGCCAGGCAGGCGTAGACCCCAATTTTGGCGGGGGAGCGGGCGGCGGCAGCCCGTTCACCGGCAACATCAACATTGACGATATTTTCAACAGCGTGTTCAGCGGATTCGACGGGTTCAGCGGATTCGGCGGGTTCGGCGGTTCCCGCCGGGCCAACTCGAACGTTCCGCGCCGCGGAAGCGACAGCGAGTCCACGGTGAACATCAGCTTTGAGGAAGCGGCGAAGGGCTGCGTAAAGACCGTCACGTACGACCAGGTGGAAAGCTGTCCCGAATGCCACGGCACCGGCGCGAAAAACGGGGCCACCCGCACCTGCCCGCAGTGCGGCGGCCGCGGGCAGGTCCGCATCAGCCAGCGCACGCCGTTCGGGGTGATCCAGACGACGCGCACCTGCGACCGCTGCGGCGGAACGGGCCGGATCATCGACGAGCCGTGCGCCGCGTGCGGCGGAACGGGCCGGATCCGCAAGCGCAAAACAATTGAGATCAACATTCCGGCCGGCATCGACAACGAGCAGGTGCTGAACGTGAGCGGCAAGGGCAACGCGGGCGCAAACGGCGGCCCGAACGGAGACCTGCACGTCTCGGTGAACGTGCGGCCGCACCCGATTTTCGAGCGGCGCGGCTACGACGTCTGGTGCGAAATGCCCATCACTTTTCCGCAGGCGGCGCTCGGCGCGGATGTCGTCGTTCCGACCATCGACGGCCGGGTGAGCTACACGGTGCACGCGGGGACGCAGCCGGGCGACGTCTTTAAGCTCCGGGGCAAGGGGATCCCGAAGCTGGGAAGCCGGGCTCGCGGCGACCAGTATGTCCGCATGATGGTGGAAGTGCCCAAAAACCTCACCCAGAAGCAGAAGGGCATCCTGCAGGAATTTGAGAACGTCGCCGAGGACCGGAATTACCAGAAACGCAGGTCCTTCTTCGACAAGATTAAAAACATGTTCGGCGACTGACCTTTTTAGAAAAAGAAAAGGTCGGACCAAAAGAAACCACAGCTGGAAATAAAGGTCAGGCCATAAAAAACCACGGATCGAAAATAGCCCACTTCAAAAAGGATAGGAACTATAACCATATTAGCTCCATCCCGAAAAGCCGCCCGGAAAAAGCCGGCGGCCGGTTGGAACCGGTTTCCGTGAAAGCGGGGGCCGGTTCTTTTGTTTTCCCTCCCGGTCTCCGGCCGGAACGCTTCCGGGTTACATGGATTTAACATTCTTTTAACATAAAAATAACAGGTTCCTAACCGTGTTATAACGACGCCTTAAAGCGGACATCTTATACTCATAAGCGAGTTCAAAAATGAGCATAAGGAGACTGGATATGAAAAAGTTAGTAGCGCTTGTTCTGGCAGCCGCGCTTTCCGTGGGTGCCACCGCGTGTGGCGGAACCACATCGTCTTCATCCGAGGCGGCGTCCGCCGCCGCAAATTCCGCAGCGGCACCATCCTCCGAAGCCGCGTCTTCCACGGCGGCGGTTTCCGGCAGCATCAGCATCTCGGGTTCTTCCGCGCTTTATCCTCTCGCGAAGGATGCCATCGGCAAATTCAAGGCAACGAATCCGGACGCTTCCATCACGCTGAACGCGGGCGGCTCCGGAACCGGCCTGAAGCAGGTTGCGGCGGGGACCGTGGACATCGGCAACTCCGACGTATTCGCGGATGAAAAGCTTCCGGCGGACTCCGCAAAATCCCTGGTCGACCATAAAGTCTGCGTCATCACCATGGCGCCGATCGTAAGCCCGGACGTTGGCGAAAAGGTCACCAGCCTGACCACCCAGCAGCTGACCGACATCTTCACCGCCAAAACGAAGAACTGGAAAGAAGTCGGCGGCCCGGACGAGGCCATTACTCTGGTAACGAGGCCGTCCACTTCCGGAACCAGGGCCCTGTTCAAACAGTATGCCCTCGGCGGAAAAGAAGAAGCTTCCAACAAGTCGCTGGAAACCGACGATTCCGGAACCCTTCTGCAGACCGTTTCCCAGCATAAAGGCGCGATCGGATACGTTGCCCTTTCCTACCTGGTAAACAACACCAGCGTGAAAAAGGTTTCCATCGACGGTGTCGAACCTTCCCTGGAAAACACCTACAGCGGCAAATACAAGGTTTGGGGCTATGAGCACATGTACACGAAAGGCGAAGCGACGGGTGTCGCAAAAGCGCTGATCGAATACATGCAGACCGAAGAATACGGCAAGGATATGGAAGCCATGGGCTACAATGTAGCTTCCAAGATGCAGGTTCAGAGAGATGACCCGAAGGCCGCGAAATAACGAGCGGACTGTGTCTGTTCCGGGCGGAACTGCGGTAAATCCCTTTCGGACAGCGTCCTCTTTCGGAACAGACTTTAAAAAACAACACAAGACCGGAGAAGGCTGCGGCCGGAACCGGACTCTGCGGCGAGTGCGCATCGGCATCCGCCGCCCTTGTGCGTTTTGGGATATCTTCCAAAACCGTTGAAAAAGAGGAGTGAACTGCCGAATGGCAAGAAAAGATTCCATATGGCGCGGAATCGTCACCGCGTGCGGGCTATTCCTGATCGTACTTACTTTCGCAATCGGGGCTTTTCTGTTCTACAAAGGATCCGGTACCTTTACGACATACCACCACAGCGTGTGGGAATTCCTGTTCTCCCCGCAGTGGAACCCGGCGGACGATTTTACCGGCGGCGGTCAGATCGGCGCGGCGATTTTTATCGTGGGCTCCATCTGCGTCTGTTTCCTCGCCCTGCTGATTGCGACGCCGTTCAGCCTCGCCGCGGCGATCTTTATGTCGGTCATTTCGCCGAAGGTCAGCGAAAAGATCTTCCGCCCCGCGGTTGAGATCTTCGTGGGCATCCCGTCGGTCGTTTACGGCTGGGTGGGCACCACGGTGCTGGTCCCGTTTCTGGAGCAGCTGTTTCACCTTTCCTACGGGTACTCGGTCCTGGCGGGCGGCATCGTGCTGGCCGTCATGATTTTTCCGACCATTGCGAGCGTTTCCGCCGACGCCATCGCGGGCGTTCCGGCAGGATACCAGGAAGCCGCCTACGGCCTCGGCTCCACGCGCTGGCAGGTCATCCGGAGGATTCTGCTCCCGGCGGCGAAGCCCGGCATCCTGACCGGCATCATTCTGGGCCTTTCGCGCGCGTTCGGCGAAGCCCTCGCCGTGGCCATGGTCATCGGCAAAATGAAGGCTTTCCCGGCCGGAATCCTTTCGCCGACGAACAACCTGACCGCGCTGATCGCCTCCGACATGGGCGGCGCGACCGAGGGCGGCGAGTACAGCACCGCGCTCTGGACCATGGCGCTTCTGCTCCTGCTGATTTCGTACCTGTTCATCTTCCTGATCCGCAAAGTGACGGCGAAAGGAGAAAAAATCAAATGAGCAGACATAAAAAGGCGCTTGCCGCGGACAAACTGATGACGGCGGTCCTGTACTGCGTAGCCGGTTTCTTTCTCCTTCTCCTCGGCTGTTTCACAGTCTACGTACTGGTAAAAGGATTTTCCGGACTGGACGCGTCGGTCTTCGCATTCAACGCGAACGGGATCGGCAACCAGTTCTTCAACACGGTTTACCTGGTGTTCCTGTCGCTTCTCTTCAGCGTCCCCGTCGGCGTCTGCGCCGGCGTTTACATGGCGGAGTACGCCCGCCCCGGCCGGCTGACGAACTTCATCCGCACCTGCATGGAAACGCTCTCGTCCCTTCCCTCCATTGTGGTCGGCCTGTTCGGGGCTCTGGTATTCGTCGAGCTGATCCATGGAAAGTGGAACCTGTTTGCGGGCGCGCTGGCGGTTTCCATCCTGAGCCTGCCGCTGATCACCACCACGACGGAGGACGCGCTCCGCGCCGTTCCGCCGAAGTGGAAAGAAGGCAGCTTTGCGCTCGGCGCAACGCACTGGCAGACGATCGCAAAAGTCCTGCTCCCGGCTTGCGTGCCGCGCATCATTACCGGCGTGATCCTCGCCGCCGGCCGCGGATTCGGCGAAGCGGCGGCCCTCCTGTACACGGCGGGCATGAGCACCGACATCAACTGGAAAAGCTGGAATCTTTCCTCGCCCACATGTCCCCTGAACCCGTTCCGCCCCGGCGAAACGCTCGCCCTGCACATCTGGGCGTCGCGGACGGAAGCGGTCGCGCCCAACGCCGCGCAGATCGCCAACGTATCGTCCGCCGTCCTGATTCTGATGGTTCTCGCGTTCAGCATCGGAGCGCGCTCGCTCGGCCGCCATCTCGACCGCAAGCTGACCGGCTCGGCAAAATAATTCTCCGCATTTTCCCCCGAACGGCAAAAAATCAGCCCTCACGGCAATCCGTGAGGGCTTTTTCCGCTGGGACAGGCCCAGACGAGAAGGTTGAGGACTTCGGAAGCCTCGGTCTTTTCGGGCTCGTTCTGCACCTGGGCTTTCAGTTTCTGTTCCGCCTTCCGTTCGGCGGCGTTCGCCTGCGCCTTTGAGATCTGCACCCGCATGGTGTCCGAAACCGCTGCGCTCAGGGGCACGCCGGAATTCCGCAGGGCAATCTGCGCGGCGTCGGTATGGTACTGCAGCATGGAAACGCCAACCCGCTTTGGCGGGAGTCCCCCCTCTTTCACGGACGACTGCCTGTTCTGGCGTTCCAGCTGGCGGATCTGCTGGTTGACCTTGCCCAAAAGGTCGTCATATTGGCGCAGCTTCGCCTGAAGGCCGGAGCCGGACATTCCCTGTACCCGTGCGGTGATGCGGACGTCGTTCTCCATTTTGCGGATGGAATCGGCCAGACGCCTCAGCTCGGCGATTTGGGAATCCGAAGCACCGGACGGCTGCGCCGCACCGGCAACACTTTGGTCCGATCCTACGGCCGAAGCAATTTTTTCGATTTCCATAACGGTTTCCGCCTCGATGCACAAAAATAAAAAGAAATCCTATATTATTTATCGTACAAAATTGGAATTTATTTAATAATCTGCGGTGTTTTTTACAGTTTAAACAATTCCGCGGAAAATGGTTCGGATTTTTTGTCGGATACACGGTTCCGCCGCGCGGGGCGGAAATCACGCCGCGGGATGCGCATCCGGCTGCGGGGGAACCAGGCCGAATTCCTCCGGCCGGGCCGCTCCGCTCCGGATGGCGCGGTCGCGCATGAAAATATAAAGCTCCGCAAACGTCGCCTTCTGGTAAGCCGTCACCAGGGGAATCACCGCGGCGGAGATCAGCCCGGCCGCGGGCCGGAACACCCGGTTGCCGGCCGCGATGGCGGCGGCCGCAAGAAAGTACCAGCCGCAAAAGGACAGGTACAGCACAAAAACAGCTCCCTTTTCCCCGTCGGTCATTCTGCCGCTGATCTGCCGCGCGCGGCCGCCCGGCATGGACGGGTTGTCGGAAAGGATGTAGGGGACCATGCTGTACTCCATCGATTTGATGATTCCCGGAATGATCAGCAGAAACATCCAGAGCAGGACCAGAAGATCGGTCCCGAACATGGCGCCCAGCGTGTTCCCGTAATCGCGCCGGAATCCGCTGAACACCGTGCGGAGATCCGTTTCGCCGAAACGGTTCCGGACGAAAAAGCGGGCCAGCCCCACCGTCAGCGGGATCCCGACGAAAACCGCCAGGACGATGTTCAGGTAATACGGCCTCTGCGGCTGCTCGCGCATATAGAAAAAGGAATCGCCGAAAAACCAGCCGGAGCTCTCCGCGCGGAACCGCTCCATAATGTCGAACACGCCGGTAATCAGGGAAACGAGCAGGCATGCCGCGTAAGCCGTACCGTACCGCCCCGTCAGCGCAACGCGGGCGTTGGACTTCAGGATCGTTCTATCCCACATAAAATATCCCCTTCGCCGAGGTGGTTTCCGCAGGGCGGCCCTGCCGGAAGTTCGCCGCGGTGGATCGGCTGTTTTTATTGTATGCGGCCGGCAGAAAATAATCAATAGCGGAACGGCCCGGAGAGCAGAAAAAGGGCGGCGCGCAAACGAACGCGCGCCGCCCCGGTGAAAAAACGCTTTCCGTTACCGGTCTTCGTCGATCGGCTTGTCGTTCCAGGAATACATTTTGCGGAGTTCTTTTCCGGTCTTTTCCAGCAGGTGCCCGGCGGCGATGCGGCGGCACGCGTTGAAGTGGGCGCGGCCGTTCTTGTTCTCGGCAATCCACTTGGACGCAAACGTGCCGTCCTGGATCTCGGTGAGGACTTTCCGCATTTCCTTCTTGGTGTCCTCGGTGATGAGGCGCTTGCCGGTCTCGTAGTCGCCGAACTCGGCCGTGTCGGAGCAGGAATAGCGCATCAGCGAGAACCCGCCGCGGTAGATCAGGTCCATGATGAGCTTCATCTCATGGATGCACTCGAAGTACGCGTTCTCAGGGGCATAGCCCGCTTCCACAAGCGTCTCGAAGCCCGCCTGCATCAGGGCGGTCACGCCGCCGCAGAGGACGCACTGCTCGCCGAACAGGTCGGTTTCGGTCTCGATCTTAAAGGTCGTTTCCATGATGGCGGCTCTTGCGGCGCCGAGCGCCGCGCCGTAGGCAAGGCCGATGTCGTGCGCATGGCCGGTGTAGTCCTGCTCGACGGCGATCAGGCACGGAACGCCGTTCCCTTCCTTATACTCGCTGCGGACGGTGTGGCCCGGGCCTTTCGGGGCGATCATGAACACGTCGACATTCTTCGGCGGGACGATCTGCTGGAAATGAACGTTGAAGCCGTGCGCGAACGCCAGCGCTTTCCCTTCGGTAAGGTAAGGAGCAATCTCCGTCTTATAGACGTCCGCCTGGCGCTCGTCTGGGATCAGAACCATGACGATGTCGCCGGCTTTGGTCGCTTCGGCAACGGGGACGACCTTGAAGCCCTGAGCCTTGGCCTTTTCCGCGCTCTTGCTTCCCTTGTAGAGGCCTACGATCACTTTGACCCCGCTGTCGCGCAGATTGAGCGCGTGTGCGTGCCCCTGGCTGCCATAGCCAATGACGGCGACCGTTTTTCCTTTCAGCAGATTGATGTCACAGTCGGCTTCGTAATAGATCTTTGGCATTTTCTTTTCCTCCTTGCCTTTTCCGGCAAAAATCATATTGTAAACAGAAACGGGAAAGCATCCAGCCTTTGCCTCCGTACCGGCCCGCTTCGCGGCGGGCGGGCGCGGCCGGAAAACAAGGTTTACGCTTTGGCGCTTTGTTTCAGCGTAGTTTCGGAGCCCTTTTCCATGGCGAGCGCGCCCGCCCGCACAACCTCCTTGATCCCGTAGGGCTTCAAAAGCCCCAAAAGCGTTTGGGTACGGTCCTCGTCCCCGGTGAACTCCAGCGTCAGGGACGTTGGGGCCACATCCACAATGGATGCGTGCATCAGTTCGGCGATGTTCATAATCTCCGCGTGCTGCTTGATTTTGCAGGCCACTTTGACGAGCGAATGCTCGCTGCTGAGAAACGTACCCGGCTCCAGGACTTTCACCTTGATGACCGGTATCATCTTGTTGAGCTGCTTCTCCACCTGCTCCACCACGCGCGCGTCGCCGTCGACCACAATGGTCATGCGCGAAATTTTCTGGTTTTCCGTAATCCCGACCGCGAGGCTGTCGATGTTGAAGCCCCGGCGGGAAAACAGGCCGGCCACCTTGGAAAGGACGCCCGGCTGGTTCTCGACCAATACGGACAGTGTGTTTTTCATCCCAGGCCCCTCCTCACAGCGTCGGCTCGTCGGGATCAACCCGGCAGACCAGCAGGAACGGCCCGCTCTGGCCGAGCATCCGCCCGGCGGCCCGTTCGGCGTCCGCGTTGCCTGCCGCTTCCTCCGAAGGGATGCCGTAGGCCCCGGCAAGTTTTCCGAAGTCCGGTCCGCCGGTCAGATCGGTCGCGGCGTAGCGGCCCCCGTAGGAACGGCTCTGCACTTCCCGGACCATGCCCAGGCGGTCGTTCCGCATCAGGACGATCTTGACGTCGGCGCCCATCTGCCTCAGGGTGGCAAGCTCGCACGACGACATCTGGAACGCGCCGTCGCCGCAGACGCAGACCACCTGCCGGTTCGGTGCGGCGAGCTTCGCGCCGATCGCCGCGGGCAGGGCGTAACCCATGGTGCCGAGCCCGCCGGAGGTGAGGAACCGGCCTTCTTTCACCCGGAAATTGTTCGCCGCCCAGATCTGGCTCTGCCCGACGTCGGCACAGAGGACGGCGTCCGGTTCCATCCTGCCGAAAAGCGCGCGCAGAAACGAGCGCGGCTCCACGAACCCGGAACCCTCCCGCGGTGCGCCCTTCGGCACATAGGCGGCTTTTTCAGCCTTCACTTTTTCGACCCACGGCTTTGGGGCGGAACCGTCCGTTTCCTCCGCGAGGGTATGCAGCACCAGGCGGATGTCGCCCACAATGGGGATATCCACGTCCATGTTCTTCCCGATTTCCGCCGGGTCGATGTCGATATGAATGATTTTCGTGGTTTCCGAAATCTGCTGCGGGTCGGAAACGGCGCGGTCGCCCACGCGGGCACCGCACAGAATGATGAGGTCCGCGTCGCGCATGGCGCGGTTGGCATTTTCCTGCCCGTACATCCCAATCATCCCGAGGTATCCGGGACAGTCCATCGGAACCATGCCGAGGCCCATCATGGTGGTGACGACGGGGATTCCGGTTTTCCCGGAAAATGCGAGAAGCTCTTCCCGCGCGCCGGCAAGCACCACGCCGCCCCCGCAGCACAGGAGCGGGCGCTTTGCCGCGGCAACCGCCTTGGCCGCCCTCCTGATCTGCATGGCGTGGCCCTGCGTGCGGGGCTTGTAGCCGGCGATCTGCACCTTCTGCGGATAGGAAAAAGACGCGACCGCCTGCTTCTGCACGTCCGTCGGCACGTCGATCAGGACCGGACCGGGCCGGCCCGTGGACGCGATGTGGAACGCTTCCTTGAAAACGCGCGGCAGATCCTCCGCATCCTTGACAAGGTACGAGTGCTTGGTAAAAGAGGCGCAGGCGCCGGTGATATCGGCCTCCTGGAACACGTCGCGGCCCAGGAGCCACTGGTTCACCTGGCCGGTGACGGCGATCAGCGGAATGGAATCCATGTACGCCGTCGCAATTCCGGTGATGAGGTTCGTCGCCCCCGGGCCGGACGTTGTGACACAGACGCCCGGGACCCCCGCCATGCGGGCATAGCCGCTCGCCGCATGGGCGGCGTTCTGCTCCTCCCGGACCAGAACGTGTTTGACGGCGGAGCGGTACAGCGAGTCGTAAAACGGGCAGATCGCCGCGCCCGGATAGCCGAATACCAGCTTGACCCCTTCGTTTTCCAGGCATTTGACCATAATCTCCGCTCCGCTGATCAAACCAATCACTCCCTTGTGACGGATTAAAAACGATTCCGTTCTTTTATTGCATCATAAAAAATTCGTTTCAATTTCAGCACCGGACGGCAGCCGCGCAGATCCGCGGCTGTTTTCCAAGGCTTCCGTACGCCGGGTGAAACACCGGCCGTTTTTCGGAAAGCTCTTCCGGATTTGCCTGTTATTATGCCATAGCTTCCGCAAAAAGAATGTAACAAATGTTACAATCTCCCCAGATTTATAAAACTCATCCATTGTCCCGATCCGTTTGCTCCGGATTTTCAGCAAATATTTTAAAGGGCAAAAATACCCTTTCCGGATGCTCCCGGCCCGCGCCAAAGGCGGATTACCTCTTTCCGAGCCGCTTTCCGGCGGGCGGGACGGCGCTGCGCGGACCCGCCACCCTGCGGTAGAACAGGGATCCGGCAAGCGCGAGGCCGCCGATGAGGACGAGCAGGAATACCGCGAGGATATAGTCGCCGCTGCCGAGCGCGCCCCCGCTGAACGAGCAGGCAAACAGCGCGGGAACCCGCGCCGCCGTGGAAAGGACGAGAAACCTGCGGAAACTCTGCGGCACAAGCCCGGCGGTCAGCACAAACAGCCGTTTGGGCGTCCCGGGAATAAAAAATACGAAAAACGTGACGGCGTCGCGCACTTTTGCGTTCCGGAACCAGCGCGCGCGGTTCTGCCGCATGGGAGGAATCAGCCGGTCGGCAAGCCCGTGGCCAAACATCTTCGTCAGGCGGAAAATCACGGCGGAGGAAACCGGCACCGAGCACACGGACAAAAGGAATCCCTGCGTCTTTCCGAAAATATAGCCGCCCGCCACGGCGGTGAGCTCCAGCGGAACCGGCAGAAAACCCTGAAGGATTTCCATTCCCAGAAACGCCGCACGGCCAAAACCGCCCTGCGCCAGCACAAACGCCCGCATCTCGCGCGGGTTGGACGCAAGGCGCACCAGCGGCCGGCACAGCAGCGCCGTAATCAGCAAAAAAAAGGCGACCGAAGCCGCCAGGACCAGCCAGCCCAGAAGCGTCCGCCGGTCCCGCTTTCTGCCCACCCGGGCGGAGCCGGTCCTTTTCGGCCGCGCGCACAGAATTCTCATGGTTCCCTCCCCCGAAAAAGCAGATGCCTCCCATACTTATGATCGCCGGGGCGCGGGAATGATTCCCCGGCAAAAATCGGCGCCGGGCGATTGTATTGCCCGGGGAAATGTAGTAAACTAACAGGGTAAAGCGCGAAAGAAACCCCCTGCCGCCGAAAGGACTGTTTTCCATGGAATTTCTGTCCGAACGGGCAAAGCGGCTCACGCCCTATACGGCGGGCGAGCAGCCGAAGGATGCCCGGTATATCAAGCTGAACACCAACGAAAATCCGTACCCGCCCACCCCGGAGCTTTCCGGGGCGATCCGGGAAGCGGCCGCCGGCCTGCCGCTGTACCCCGACCCGGACGCGAGCGCCCTGCGCGCCGCCATTGCCAAAGCGGAAAACATCGGCCCGGACTGCGTTTTCTGCGGCAACGGCAGCGACGAGGTGCTGTCGCTTACCTTCTGCGCCTTTTTTGACGCCGTCCTGCCGCTTCTGTTCCCCGACATCACCTACAGCTTTTACCCCGTGTTCGCCGGCTTTTACGGCATCCCCGTACAAACCGTCCCGCTCAACCGGGATTTTGAAATCGACGTCGCGGATTATTTCCGGCCCGCGGGCGGCGTGATTTTCCCCAACCCGAACGCGCCCACCGGAATCTTCCTCGACCCCGGCGAAATCCGCCGGCTGCTGGAGTACCACGCCGGCAGGGTCGTCGCCGTCGATGAAGCCTACATCGCTTTCGGCGGACGGAGCGTCGCGGGCCTCATCCGCCGATACCCGAACCTGCTGGTCATCCGCACGTTCAGCAAGTCCCATTCCCTCGCCGGTCTGCGTGTCGGCTACGCGCTGGGGCAGCCGCATCTGGTCGCGGGGCTGAACCGGGTGAAGAATTCCTTCAACTCCTACCCCGTCGACCGGATCGCCGCGGCGGCCGCGGCGGCCGCCGTGTCGGACGCCGCGTATTACGCCGGGATCGACGGGAAAATCGCGGAGACGCGCGGGCGCTTCAGCCGGGGGCTCGAAAAGCTCGGTTTCACCGTGCTCCCGTCCAAAGCCAACTTCGTCTTTGCCTCGCACCCGCGCGTCCCGGGGGCGACCTTGTTTGCAAAGCTGCGGGAAAACGGAATTCTGGTGCGCTGGTTCAACCAGCCCCGTATCCGCAACTTTCTGCGCATTTCCATCGGGACGGACGAAAACATGGAGCATGTGCTGGACGTCCTCAAAAATTTCGTGCGCTGAGTCCTCCGCGGTATCCGGATCTGCCCGGGCATAAAAACGCCCCGGCACACAAACGGTGCACAAAAATCGGCTTGTGAGGAAATCCGCTCCTTTATTTATGCATTCGATATTTCCAGTCTGCATACTGCCGGATCGCGCCCGTTACGGATTGTCCCGAATCGATAAGCCCTCGGATGATTGTCCGGAAGGCCAAATAGTTTCTGCCGAACGGGTATGGGATTTTTTGGACTGCATGGTCAATCTTCCTGAGTTCTTCTAACGTCATGACATGATTCCTTTTTATCCTTTTTCAAAATAATAGCATAGAATTATATGCTGACGGTGGAATGAACAAAAAAACAAGACCCAGCGGACTATCTTCGCATGAAAACCGGCTGCTGCGTTAATGGACCGAAACAAATGATATGGTCGGCATTGAGATCGTGACCCCAAAGGCCTGCGGTCTCGATTGCACTGCCGCCATAGGCTTTGAAAAAGTATTCACACGTATCGATATTGGAAAAAGCTGTGTACTGAGTATAATCATAGGTCCCCCTGTCCGTCACTACGGCCCCTTTGGGGACGGTGACGCTGTCCATAATATGAAAGCAGGTCACAACCGCCTCGTTCACATTTTCAGGCTGAAGCACATGCGTTTTCTGAAATGCCGTTCGAACAAACCGTTCCGGCGAAGTATACCCTCCCGGCAGCAGTCTTGTTCCGGCGGCCTGCCCAAAAGGGGTCAGCTTGACCTTTCCCCAGTCGGCTTGGCTTTCCTGCTCCGGAGAAACTCCCATGTAATTCCTAAGATTCGTCACTTGCCACGGAAAAGCCGGACTGTTCGCCAACACGCCAATGGGATTGTCAAACAGTTGGAACCCGCGTCCCGTCGGTTCCATCACGATACATGCTCCGCTTCGGTCCGCCGCAATCCAGTGCAGCGGCGCCGCAGTTTGAGTGACGGG
Source organism: Oscillospiraceae bacterium (assembly GCA_022650455.1). Lineage (GTDB taxonomy): Bacteria > Bacillota > Clostridia > Oscillospirales > Acutalibacteraceae > Thermocaproicibacter. The sequence goes on along the minus strand of JALCPO010000001.1, from coordinate 61,909 downwards.
GTCCGGCAGGCCTATGATCGCGACATGCGGCAGCATCCCTTTCAGTTCTTCCACCGACCCGCATCTTCCTAAAATGAAATGAAGAAATTCCAGAGATGAGATCGGTTCCTTTCCGCTGTTGTCCGGACCCGTACCATATTCGGCATATCCGGTAAAATACAGTGCGGCGGCGGCAAATCCATTCTCATTGACTCCATCAAAAAAGCCGAGCATTCCGGCTTCTTCCTGGCCGATTGTGATAAAGCTGTAAGAGTCGGTGAAGATTTTTCCATCCAGAGCACTTTGCCATGAAAAATTTTTCGGGACTATAAAGATCTGCGGATCGATTGGATAAGAAAAGTCCCGTGTCCGGCCAAAAAAATTTTGCATCTGCCCGCATTGAAAAGTGATTGCCGTGCACATATGTCCTTGCCCCTTTCCGTGCTTTCCATCATTCATCCACCTTAGATTATGATATAACATCCTAAAAGGGAATGTTCCAACGGAATTTAAAAATATCTGCGGAAGGAACTCGATGAACGCGACAGTGTCAGCAAATTAATATATGAATCGACGAAAGCATGCTTTTTGTTTGCGTCTCGCCCGGATTTATCTTTTTCAAAGCATTTCTTAAAGTCAGCCGAACAGAATCCTGTTTTTTGCCGGACAAAGAGACATTGTCCTTGAACGGACTCATCCTTACGCAGCGTGTGTCCGAAGGGCAAATTGAGGTCGCAGCGATTACGCTTTGCATATGCTGAATTAGGTTCTAACCGTAAGAAAGACAACATAAAAGGGCTACGAAACATTTCAGCTTCGTAGCCTCAGGCATGCTGTGAATCCGTCAAACAGGAATGGACATATCGGGACTCGGGCAGTTTTTTCCCGCGTTCCGCGAGTCCCTTTTTTTCTGCAACGCTCCGAAAGGGCAGCTTCTTTCTCCCGGGTTGCGCCGGGGTTCTCGTCCGTGATGAATCGCAAAAGAAACGCACCCCCATGCGGGGTGCGTTTCTTTTGGTGGACACATCGGGACTCGAACCCAAGACCTCTCGCGTGTGAGGCGAGCGCTCTAACCAGCTGAGCTATGCGTCCTAAAAAAATTTGCGCGGATTCGCGCAAAAGTGGTGACCCGGACGAGGGTCGAACTCGTGTTACCGCCGTGAAAGGGCGGTGTCTTAGCCACTTGACCACCGGGCCGTTGGTAGCGGCAATTGGATTCGAACCAACGACGCTTCGGGTATGAACCGAATGCTCTAGCCAACTGAGCTATGCCGCCAAATTTGCGCTCCTTAACATAGCGGAGCGTTATTTATTATACGCTATTTTGGCTCGGATTGTCAAGCAAACCCCCAAAATATTTTTTCGTGTCCCTTCTCAAATGGAAACGGAATAATTTGGCGCTTCTTTGGTGATCTGAATATCGTGCGGATGGCTTTCGCGCAGGCCGGCGCCCGTGATGCGGCAGAATTTCGCCTTCGTGTGAAGTGCCTCAATGTCGGCGCAGCCGGTGTAGCCCATGCCGGAACGGAGTCCGCCCATGAGCTGGTACACGGTGTCGGAAAGCGGCCCCTTGTAAGGGACGCGGCCTTCGACGCCTTCCGGGACCAGCTTCTTCGTGTCCTGCTGGAAGTAGCGGTCGCGGCTTCCCTGGCTCATCGCGGCCAGGCTTCCCATGCCGCGGTAAACCTTGAACCTTCTGCCCTGGTACAGCTCGGTCTCGCCCGGGGATTCCTCGCATCCTGCGAACAGGGACCCGATCATGACGACGTTCGCCCCCGCGGCAAGCGCCTTTACAATGTCGCCGGAGAATTTGATGCCGCCGTCGGCAATTACCGGGACCCCGCTTTCCAGCGCCGCGCAGGCCGAGTCGTAGATGGCCGTGACCTGCGGAACGCCGATGCCGGCCACAATGCGGGTCGTGCAGATGGAACCCGGCCCGATGCCGACCTTCACGCAGTCCGCTCCGGCGTCGATCAGCGCCTTCGTTCCTTCGGCGGTGGCGACGTTCCCGGCGATCAACTGAAGCTCCGGATACACTTTTTTAACCTGCCGGACGGTATTCAGGATGCCGCTGTTGTGGCCGTGGGCGGAGTCCAGCACAACAACGTCCACCTGCGCTTCCACCAGGGCGGCGACACGGTCCAGGACGTCCTTCGTCACGCCGATCGCCGCGCCGCACAGGAGGCGGCCGTTTTTATCCCGCGCGGAATTCGGGTACTGGACCGCTTTCTCGATGTCCTTGATCGTAATCAGGCCCCTGAGTTTTCCCTCGGCGTCCACAATGGGAAGCTTTTCGATCCTGTGGCGGCGGAGAATATTCTTCGCCTGCGCGAGCGTTGTGCCGATGGGAGCCGTCACCAAGTGGTCCTTCGTCATGACGTTGGAAATCGGCTGGTCGAAATCGCCGCCTTCCATGAACCGCAAATCGCGGTTCGTGATAATGCCCACCAGTTTTCCTTTTTCGCAGATCGGGACGCCGGAAATGCGGTACCGCGCCATGATCTCCTCCGCGTCATGCACGGAATGTTCCGGGGAAAGGAAAAACGGATTGACGATTACGCCGTTCTCGGAGCGTTTGACGCGGTCGACCATATCGGCCTGCCGCTCGATCGGCATGTTTTTATGGATGATGCCCACGCCGCCTTCCCGCGCGATCGCAATGGCCATCTGGGTCTCGGTGACGGTGTCCATCGCCGATGTCATCAGCGGGATGTTCAGGCGGATTTTTTTCGTCAGCTGCGTGCCGAGCTCCACTTCCTTCGGCAAAACATCCGATTCCGCCGGTATCAGCAGAACGTCGTCAAACGTGAGGGCTTCTTTTACAAACTTTTCCGCATAGTTCGTATTTAACATGCCGTTCCTCCCATTTCAGCCTCTTTGCCGCAGGACGGGCCAAAGCCTGTTTTCCTGTTTTTTGCGATTCATTTTTCTTAATATAATAAACAGTATTGTAACATTTCCGGATTTCGGAATCAAGCATCCGGAAGAAATAAGGCGCCTCCGTTTTTTCCCGAGGCGCTCGCCGTAAAGCTGACGCCATTTGCATTTTCGCCGCGCATGAGAAACTTCCCTCCGCTTTTCCCCGCGTAAATTTTCAGCGCGTCGCCCTCCGGCGTTTCGGAAACATAGTTGATCTGGATCTCCCGCGCCGTTTTCCGCACGGCGGGCGGCAGAAAGTCCGACACCACGTCGCCGTACACGGAATTGTTCATGTGCCCGTTCGCGTCGAGATCGGAATGGAACACCGGCCGCTCCCCGGCAAACGGCAGTCCTGCCGGAACGGAAAAGCGCTCCATGCGCTCTTCCGGCCCGACCACATTTTCCGGATAGATTCCGAACGGCCTGAGCGCCTGCGGCCGCCTTATTTTGTGGCTTTCCGCGTCGGCGAGGACCGTAGTCTGCATCACGTCGACCAGAAGCTCCCCGTTTTCCCCGTAAAACCGGAAATCGCGGTAAAACTGCGCCCCTCCCCGCCCGCGCGGGTGGGTTTTGATGACGATTTTCTCGTTGTGCAGGGGCATGCGGCCGATGCGCACCCGCGTGGAGATAATGAAAAACACCAGCCCGGCCTTTTCCCTCATTTTCTCATAACCGACCCGCATCACGCCGAGATGCTGCTCGCTGGTTTCCTGGACCAGGCGCAGGGCAGAGCCGAATTTCAGCCGGTTTTCCGGCCCCACGTCGTAGACGGGGACGCGCAGGCCGCGGGAATACTCCGCGATAACATCCTCCGTCATGGGCGAATGACATCCGTTCCAACATATTTGCGCAGGACTTCCGGAACGGTAACGCTCCCGTCGGCGTTCTGGTACTGTTCCACAATGGCCGGGAATACGCGGCTCGTCGCCAGACCGGACGCGTTCAGCGTATGGACAAACCGCGGCTTTCCGTCCTCGGCGCGGTACTTCACGTTGCCCCGCCTGGCCTGGTAGTCGCGCGCATTGGAAGCGGAGCTGACTTCCTTGTAGATGCCCATGCTCGGGATCCAGACCTCAATGTCGTAGGTGCGCGCCATGGAAAACGAGCAGTCGCCCGCGGCCAGCTTGCTCACACGGTAATGCAGGCCAAGCTCCTGCACCAGACGCTCCGCCTTCGCGACCAGCTCCTCAAACGCCCGGTCGGACTCCTCGGGCTTCGTGTACTGGACCATTTCCACCTTGTTGAACTGGTGGCCGCGGATCATTCCGCGTTCCTCGGAGCGGTAGCTTCCCGCTTCGCGCCGGTAGCAGGGCGTGTAGGAGATATATTTTTTCGGAAGCTCGTCCGCGGTGAGGATTTCGCCGCGGTGAAGATTGACCAGCGCCGTTTCCGCCGTGGGGAGAAGAAACTTTTTCTCCGTACTGGTGGGATTGGCGATCCAGTACACCTCGTCCGCAAATTTTGGGAACTGCCCCGCGGTATAGCCGCATTCGTAGTTCAGCATATGCGGGACGAGCATCAGCTCATAACCGTCGCGCAGATGCTCTCCGATAAAGAAATTGAGCAGCCCCCACTCCAAGCGGGCGCCCAGCCCGCAGTAAACCCAGGACGCAGCCCCGGCAAGCTTCGCGCCGCGCTGGTAATCAATCAGATGCAGGCTTTCGCAGAGCTCCACATGGTTTTTTGGGGGGAATCCCTCAAACTTCGGCTTTTCCCCGAAGTAACGCAGCGGCTTATTGTTTTCCTTTCCGCCCGCGGCAACGTCTTCGTCCGGCATGTTCGGAAGGCTGAGCAGCAGCGTCTTCTGCTTTTCCTCGATCTCATTGAGTTTTGCGCTGTTCTCCTTGACTTCCGCCGCCAGAGTCTTCATACGCGCCATCAATTCGGAAACGTCGCCCCCTTCCTTTTTGATCTGCGGGATTTTTCTGCCCGCCGCATTCTGCTCGGCGCGCATGGCGTCCACGTTCGCCGTGATTTCGCGGCGCTTCGCGTCAATGGCAAGAATATCGTCGACGATCCGGTCCGCGTCGTAATTGCGCTTCTTTGCACCCGCCTTGATCTTTTCCGGGTCGCTGCGGATTAGCTTTATGTCAATCATGTTTTCCGACTCCTCATCGCCCGCCCGATCCCGGCCGGACGGAAATTTTTATTTCCCCGATTAAAAAAGCAGTGGAACCTTTGGAATTCGATTTCATTTTTTTCAGATAAAAATTATTTTCTCACATTTTCCGAACTTTATTAGGACCGACGGTAAAAATCCGATCCTTTTAATTAATGATTTATTCTTTTTTAGAACACTCTGTTTCAAAATGCCCTTCTCTCACAATCTCGTTTTGTTTTTTTGATCCGGGCTTTTTCTTTCGGAGAAAGCACATTTCGAATGATCTTAAATCTCGGTTTTTTTTGATCCAGACTTTTCTTTTTCCAAAGAAAAGTCTGGTCAGCCCGCAAAGTGCTTCATCAGGTCGGTCAGATCGTCTTCGCCGTAGAATTCGATCTGAAGAATCCCGCGTTTTCTGGTCCCGCTCACCCGCACCTTGCGCCCCAGATGCTCCTTGAGGGCAAGCTCCGCTTCCTCGTAATAATGGAGCTTGCTGCGGCGCTTCTTTTCTTTCGGTCCGGCGTTCGCTTTCTGCGCCATTTTTTCCAGCTCCCGCACGGAAGCCCCCGCTTCCGCGGCTTTCGCCGCTTCCCGCATGGTCTTTTCATCCGGAAAGCTGAGCAGCGCGCGGGCATGCCCCGCCGAAATGGAGCCGGCGCTGACCTTTTTCTGCATCTCCGGCGGAAGGTTCAGCAGCCGGAGCGCATTGGTCACGGCCGGCCGGGACTTGCCCACCGTCTGGGCGACCCCGTCCTGCGTCATCCCGTAGCTTTCCATCAGGGACTGATAACCCTGCGCTTCCTCCAGCGGGTTGAGGTCCTCCCGCTGCAGGTTTTCAATCAGCGCAAGCTCCGTCACCTGGCTGTCGGACAGCTCCCGCACGACGGCGGGAATCTCTTCCACCCCGGCCATCCGCGCGGCGCGCCAACGGCGTTCCCCGGCGACGATCTGGTACCCTCCGCCCATGAGGGGCCGCACCAGCAGCGGCTGAAGCACCCCGTGCCGGGAAATGGAATCCGCCAGCTCGTTGAGCGCCTGCTCGTTGAACACCCGGCGCGGCTGGTCCCGGTTCGGTTCCAGCTCATCGGTTTTCAGCATCACCGCGGTATTCTCTTCCTCGGTATCGTTCTCGGCAAAGATCGCGTCAAGGCCCTTGCCGAGTCCTCGCTTTTTTGCCATCCTTACGCCTGCCTTCCGTTCATGCGGATAATTTCTTCCGCAAGGGCGTCGTATGCCTGCGCCCCGCGGGACGATTTGTCAAAATACTGGATCGGCTTTCCAAAGCTCGGCGCTTCCGAAAGCCGCACCGCGCGCGGGATAACCGTGCCGAACACCTTGCGGGGAAAATATTTTTTGACTTCCCCCACCACCTGCTGCGTCAGGTTCAGCCGCCCGTCGAACATGGTGAGCAGAACGCCCTCGACATCCAGATGCCCGTTGTACCGCCGCTTGACCCGCCGCACGCTGTTCATCAGCTGCGAAAGCCCCTCCAGCGCATAATACTCGCATTGGATCGGCACCAGGAGCGTATCCGCCGCGTTCAGCGCGTTTGTCGTGATGATTCCGAGCGACGGCGGGCAGTCGATGAAAAGATAGCCGTAATCCGCGGCAAGCGGCGCAAGCGCGGCCTTGAGCCGGGATTCCCGGCGTTCCATATCGACCAGCTCGATTTCCGCGCCCGCCAGGTCCATGCTGGACGGGAGCAGGTCGAGGTTTGCAAACCCGGTATGGATCAGGACGTCCTTCGATTCCGCGCGGCCGATCAGGACCTCATAGATCGTATTTTTCAGCTTTCTGCGGTCCACGCCGACTCCGCTGGAGGAATTGCCCTGCGGGTCGATGTCCACAAGCAGCGTTTTGATCCCTTTCAGCCCCATTGCGGCGGAAAGGTTCACCGACGTGGTCGTCTTGCCGACGCCGCCTTTTTGGTTGGCGACCGCGATGATTTTTCCCAATCCCATTTCCCCTTCCACACCCGGCGGACGATCCGGGCTTCCGCACCCCGAAAAGTTTATTTTTATTATATCACGACTTTCCGGCAAGATAAAGGGAAAATCCACATTTTCACCGCGGGGCCGAAAATCACGAAACGGCCTTTCTCCCGCATCCATGCTGTGTTTTTTCATTATGTTCCACGTGAAACAGCAGGCTGAGCCTGCGCACACGCCCTATCGCTGAGGAAAAATTGCGGGTGTCGTATCAAGAAAAATTCTTCCGCGCGGAAGCGGGCCCAGATTCGCCTGCGGACACAAAACGGGCCGGACGTTTCCGTCCGGCCCGTTTTGCGGGAAATGATATAGGGAAATAGGAGTAAATACTTGTAAGCTGTTTCAGGCGGGTTTTTTGCCCCCCGCGGTGGCCTGCGCCTTTGGAATGCGCACGATGCATTCAATATACTCTTCCGTCTCGCTTTTCAGCGTCTGGGCGCTGATACCGCTCTGTTTCATGGTTTCCACGGCGTGCGAAATGGTGTTCAGAAAGATACGGACATCCTTGATAATCAAAGTCTGGTGCTGCTTCCCGGTTTCCTCGCTCGCAATCAGCTTCAAGACGTACTCGTCGGTCTGCCGCACATTATACCGGCGGTCGATGACCACCGAGAGAGAGCGCATGCGGAGAGCCTTGTCGTCGATGCGGAGCAGGGCGCGCGCATGCCGTTCCGTCAGGCCCGCGGCAATGATCTTTTTGCGCTCCTCTTCGCCGAGCCGGAGCAGCCGCAGCTTGTTTGCCACCGCCGACTGGCTTTTCCCCAGCCGGTACGCGGCTTCTTCCTGTGTGACGTGCCACGTTTCAATCAGCCTGCGGATTCCTTCTGCCTCCTCGAACATGCCGAGGTCCTGCCGCTGAAGGTTCTCCGTCATGGCCATGACTGCGCTCGCGTCGGCGGAACAGTCGCTCACAATGCAGGAAACCGTCTTCATCCCGGCCAATTTGCAGGCGCGCAGACGGCGTTCCCCCGCGACAAGCTCGTAACCCCCCGCCACATGCCGCACCAGAAGCGGCTGAATCAGCCCGCTGACACGGATGCTCTGCGAAAGGTTTTCCATCTCCTGTTCATCAAAGAATCGCCGGGGCTGTGCCGGATTGGGAAGAATCCGGTCAATGTCAATCTCGACCACCCGGTTCTTTTCGCTGTGAAGCAAAACCACCGCCCCCTGCCTGTCCTTTTGGTACAAGCATAGCACGGGTCGGCGGCAAATTTTGTAACAATATGGGGTGCCGAAAAAATTTCTGAAAGACAAAATAAGACGGTTTAAAACGCTTCCGCAGAGTTTTCCGCATTGAGGCGAGACTTTGTGGAAAACTTTTCTAAAAAAGCGGCTGCTTCGCTATTTTGGAGCCGTGCCGCGGATACAAGGGCGCGAGCGCCCCGGTCCGGCGGATCAGCAGCAGACTGCGCCCGTCGCCGGCCGGAAGGGTATAGGTCACGGCCTTTTCCAGCGTACAGCCCAAAAGCCGGACGGCGTTTTCCGCATCTTTTCTTTCTTTTTCGGCGTCCGGGCCTTTCATGGCGGCAAAAACACCGCCGTTTTTTAAAAACGGAAGACAATACTCACACAGGACCGGCATGGGCGCGACCGCGCGCGCAACGGAAAATCCGTACTGCATCCGGTATTCCTTCCGCCGCGCCGCCTCCTCGGCGCGCGCATGCACCAGCTTCGCCGAAACATCCAGCTCTTCCAACAGCTCTTTCAGAAAAGTAAGGCGCTTTTGCAGGCTGTCCAGCAGGGTCAGCTTCAGATCGGGCCGCATGATTTTCAGCGGAACGCCCGGAAATCCCGCTCCCGTCCCGATATCGATCACCGTTTCCCCATGGCCGATGTCCGCATATTTCAGGAGCAGGACGCTGTCAAAGAAATGCTTCGCGGCGATCCCTTCCGGGTCCGTCACCGCGGTCAGATTGATTTTCCGGTTCCATTCCACGAGCCTTTGCGCATAAGCACGGAATTTTTCTTCCTGCTCCGGCGTCACGGAAATCCCGTACCGGGAAGCATACGAGGAAAACAGGGACGCGGCGTCGCTCATACGGCCTTCCCCTCCCCTTTGCCGAGCCAGATCAGCAGAACCGAGATGTCCGCCGGGCTGACGCCGGAAATCCGCGAAGCCTGCCCCACGCTCGCCGGGCGGATGCGCTGAAGCTTTTCCTGCGCTTCCCTGCGGAGGCCGGTCATTTTTGCATAGTCCAAGTCCGCCGGAAGCCTGCGGTTTTCCAGGCGGCGCATTTCCGCAATCTGCGCCTTCTGGCGTTTGATATATCCCTCGTATTTCAGCTCGATCTCCACGTTCTCAAAAACCGCGGCGGGAAGCTCCGGCCGGCCCGCATCCACCGGGGACAGAATCCCATAGTTCAGCTCCGGCCTGCGGATAAGCTCCGCCAGCCTCACGCCTGAGGAAACGGGCGACGTTTCATGTGAAACAAGCAGCTCGTTCAGTGCTTTTGCCGGCGGCAGGATCGTGTTTCGGACCCGCGCCAGCTCCTCTTTTTTCTGTGCTTCCTTCTCCCGGAAACGCTCCCAGCGGTCGTCGAAAATCAGCCCGACCCGGCGCCCGACCGGCGTCAGGCGCTCGTCGGCGTTGTCCTGCCGGAGCACCAGGCGGTATTCGCTGCGCGAAGTCATCATCCGGTACGGTTCCTCCGTGCCCTTGGTAATCAGGTCGTCGACCAGCGTGCCGATATAGCTCCCGGCGCGGTCCAGGATCATCGGCTCGCGGCCGAGGATTTTCAGCGCCGCGTTGATTCCCGCGACCAGGCCCTGCGCGGCGGCTTCCTCGTACCCGGAGCTCCCGTTGAACTGCCCCGCCCCGTAAAGGCCGGGGAAGTCTTTGAACTCGAGCGTCGCGCTCAGCTGGAGCGGGTCGGCACAGTCGTACTCGATGGCATACGCCGTACGCATGATCTCAACGTGTTCCAGGCCGGGGATGGTGCGGTAAAACGCAATCTGCACGTCCTCGGGGAGCGACGTGCTCATCCCCTGCAAATACATTTCCTCCGTGTCGAGGCCGCACGGCTCGATGAAGAACTGATGCCGCTTTTTGTCCGGGAAGCGCAGGATCTTCGTCTCGATGCTCGGGCAGTAGCGCGGCCCGATCCCCGTGATGCCGCCGGTAAAAAGCTGGGAACGGTTCAGGTTGTCCAGGATGATTTTCTTCGTTTTCTCATTGGTCCACGTCACGTAGCAGACGGCCCGGTTTTTTCCGGGCGTCCGCGTGTCGTAGGAAAACGGCACGACCGGATCGTCGCCCTTCTGCACTTCCAAGCCGCCGAAGTCAATGCTGGACCTCAGCACGCGCGCGGGCGTCCCGGTCTTGAAGCGGCGCAGGCGGATTCCGAGCTTTTTCAGCGAACCGGTCAGGTAGGCGGCGGGAAACATTCCGTCCGGGCCGCTTTCGTAGGAAACCTCGCCGACAAAAATCTTCCCGGAAAGATAAGGTCCGGTCGCAAAAATGACCGCTTTCGCCTCATAGACCGCGCCCATGCGCGTCGCGACGTTCCATGCGCCGTTTTCGCCGCGGGAGACATCCACGACCTCCGCCTGTTTCAGCAGCAGGTTTTCCTGAAGCTCCAGCTTGTGCTTCATGATCTTCCCGTATTCGCGCCGGTCGATCTGGGCGCGGAGCGAGTGGACGGCGGGCCCTTTCCCCCGGTTCAGCATCCGGCTCTGGATGAAGCATTCGTCCGTGGTGCGGCCCATCTCCCCGCCGAGCGCGTCGATCTCCCGCACCAGGTGCCCCTTTGCCGTCCCGCCGATGGATGGGTTGCACGGGCAGTTCCCGACGGCGTCCAGATTGATGGTAAAGACCGCCGTCCGGCAGCCGAGGCGGGCGGAGGCGAGCGCCGCCTCAATGCCGGCGTGGCCCGCGCCGACGACCGCAACGTCGATCTTCCCCGCGCTGTAATTCATATCCGATTCCTCCTTCCGGCCTTTTGAAAAAGGCCGGGCGAAAACTTTAACGATAAAAATCAATACGGATGTTTCCAAAAGCGGCCCGGAGCCGCAGACAAGCGCAGCAAGTCAAGGGCGACGCCGAACGCGCCGCGAAGCGAGTGTGTCCGGCATGGGGCCCCGATTTAGCAAAGCGGGATACAGCCCCGGACCGCTTCCGGGCTCCCGCCGGACCGAAATTTTGCAGGCTCTGTCCAAAGCTGTTTCTTTTAACCAGACTTCTCTTTGCAAAGAAAAGTCTGAAACTTCCTCATTTTCCGACGCAGAAATGGCGAAATACGGAATCAACGACGGCCTCCGTCGCGCGTTCGCCGGTCAGCTCCAACAGAACCTGAACCGCCGCCTCAATCGAAACCGTCACCGCGTCGAACGTCATTCCGGATTTCAGGGCGTCCAGCGCTTCGTTCACGCAGTCCAGCGCGCGCCGCGCCGCGTCGCGCTGCCGTTCCGTAAACAGGATTCCCTGCGACGGGTCAAGCTTCGCCGTCTCCAGAACATCCTGAACGGCATCCCGCAGTTCGTCCAAACCCGTTCCCGACACGGCAGAAATAATTACAATTCGTTTTATTTTGCTTTTAATATACTTTAAGTTTATTTTTTGCGGCAGATCGCTTTTATTGACCACCGCAATGCACGGCGTACCGGCCAGCTCGTCCAAAAGCATGCGGTCGTCCGCGTCGAGCTCCTGCGAGCCGTCGAACACCGCCAAAACAAGCTGCGCCGTGCGGATTTTCCGCTGGGCCCGGTCGACGCCGATGCTTTCCACCGGGTTCTCCGTCCGCCGAATCCCGGCGGTATCCGCCAGGCGGAGCGGAACGCCGCCCAGAACCACCGTGTCCTCCACAACGTCGCGCGTCGTCCCGGCGTACTGTGTCACAATGGAACGCTCGCACCCCGCCAGAAGGTTCATCAGGGTGGACTTTCCAACGTTCGGGCGGCCGGCAATCGCCGTTTCCACCCCTTCGCGGATGGCGCGCCCCGCTTCAAACTGGCGCAGAAGCGTCTCCAGGTCGCTTTTCGTCGCGGTCAGGGCACCGTCCAGCTCTTCCCCCGTCACCTGGGGAATGTCGTCCTCCGGATAGTCCGCCCACGCGGCAAGGTGCGCCGCCGCCCCGGTGAGCCGGTCGCGCACCGCCCGGATCCGCCTTTCCAGAATTCCGCCGCGTCCGGCGAGCGCGGTTTTCGCGGCCTGCTCGCCCTGGGCGCAGACCATCTGCATCACGGACTCCGCTTCCGTCAGCCCCATTTTCCCGTTCAGAAAAGCGCGGCGCGTAAATTCGCCGGGCCCCGCGGCCACGGCGCCCGCCTCCAAAACGGCTTTCAGCAGGCGGCGCATAACATAAAGGCCGCCGTGGCAGGAAAGCTCCACCACGTCTTCCCCGGTAAAGCTCGCCGGGGCGCGGAAATTCAGGGCGATCGCCTCGTCGATGTCGCCTCCGGCATCCCGCACCTTCCCATACAGCGCCGTGTAGCCCCGGATCCCATCCAGCGACTTCCCGTGCGCCGAAACAAAGACCCGGCCCGCAACCTCGCGCGCGCGCGGACCGGAAATGCGGACGATGCCGATGGCCCCGGGCGCCTGCGGCGTTGAAACCGCCGCGATTGTATCCCCGGAGGGATGATAAACAATACGTTCCATTTGAAAACTCAACCGTCCTTTCCGGCAGGGCGGCACCGAGTGCCCTTGGACCGAAAGATACCCTGTACCAAAACGAGGACAATTCACAACGGAATCGCCCTCGCTCAATCTGTTTATTTTTTCAGGCCGGTCTTTCCGTACGGCGAACCTTCCGCGGCAGGCTCCTGCCTGGGCTTCCCCTGCGGCGCCGGACCCGGACCGTTCCCCGGAACCGGGGCGCGGCTCTTTCTTTCGTACGGCTTGCGGTAAGGCCGGTAGGGAGGCCGGTGCTGGCCGTCGTTCCGGCGGCCGCCGAACCCGCGGGGACCGCGCCGTTGCGGGCGCTCGCCGGCAACCGGTCCGATGACGACATGGCGTTCCAGATCTTCGCCTTCCGACCAGGATTTCGCCCCCGCCACCGTCTGCACCGCCGTGTGGATGATGCGCCTCTCGTAGGGGTTCATCGGCTCAAGCGAAACGTTGCGGCCCGTCCGAAGGCTCTTTTCGGCCATTTTCTTCCCCAGGGATTCCAGCGTCTGACGGCGTTTTTCGCGGTAATGGCCAATATCCAGCGCAATGCGGAAATACCCGTTTCCTTTATGGTTGGCAACCAGGCCCGCAAGGTACTGCAGGGCGTCGAGCGTCTCCCCGCGGTGCCCGATGACAAACCCGATGTCGTCCCCGTCCAGGGAAAGCAGGGCCCCGCCCTCTTCCTTATCGATCTTAACTTTTACGCCGGCGACCCCCATGCAGGGAAGCACGTTTTCCAGATATTTGGCCGCCAATTCGGCCGGGTCGTCCTCAATATAGACACGCACTTTGGCGGGACTTCCGCCAAACAGGCCGAACGTTTTTTTCGTCGGCATTTCCAAAATTTCAAATTCCGCTTCATACGATTCCACGCCAAGCTCTTTGCAGGCGGCTTCCCTGGCAAGTTCCACCGTTTCGCCGGTTCCTATCGCTTCTCTCATTTTCCGTACCTCCCCGAAAAGGAATCATCGTCCTGTGCGAAGGCATTCATCTGCGGCGTTTTTCCGTCTTCGTTGTCTTTTTCTGTGCGGCGGGCGCCCTGCGCATGTTGACGGGCAGAGGCTTGACCGCGGCTTCTTCCTGCTCCCGGAGCGCAACGTGCCGCGCCTCCGCTTCCGCGTTCAGATCCGCCGGACTGTACCAGACGTTCAGCACAATGGTCTGGAAAAACTGGGTGATCGACGAAATGATCCAGTAAGAGCCGACGGCCGCCGGCACCGTGCACGCAAACCATGCGGATACGAACGCCATAATGTAAAACATGCCCTTCATGCAGCCCTGCTGTTGCTGCTGCTGCATCCCGGGCTGGAGCTTAAAGGTGAAATACTGCGTCAGAATATAGGTGACCAGGCATAAAACCGGAATGACCCACAGGTTGGAGCGGAACAGCGTCCCGAAGATGTTCGAAGGGTCGCAGGGGGTATCCAGCAGGTTCAGGCCCAGAAATTTGAACCCGTGGCTGAAGGACTCCAGCCGGCCCAGCTCGTCCGTTCCGAACATCGTCAGATACGGCTTCAGGGTGGAAAAATTCTTGACGATCTCAATCTGCGCGTACTGGGCGTTGAACGTATTCCCCATGCCCGGGACATGGTTCAGCATGTCCACGGCTTTCGTGATCGCGCCGGAAGAAAGGTGCAGCGCGTTGGAAAGAGGGTTCAGCACCGTGTAGTACAGGCCGAACATCACCAGGAACGGGAACAGCATGGTCGTGCAGCCGCCCGTCGGGTTGACCCCCTCCTTTTCATACAGCTTCTGCGTTTCGATCTGCAGCTTCTGCTTGTCCTTCGCGTATTTTTTCTGAAGCTCCTTCTGCTTCAGGGAAAGCTTTGCGGTGGAAGCCATGGAGCGCTGCTGTTTTACGGAGAACGGGAACAGCAGCAGCTTGATGATCACCGTGAAAAGGACGATGGCCACCCCGTAGTTTTTTACGAGGACGTAGAGCCACCACAGCAGATACCCGAGGATGCTGCCGAAAAAATTGAAAATATCGTTCATGCGGAAATTTCTCCTCTATTTTCGCTTCGACGCCCTGTCCTTCTTTTCGGGAACCGGGTCGTACCCGCCCCTGCTGAAAGGATTGCAGCGTAAAAAACGGTATAACGCAAGAAAAAAACCTTTGAAGGCGCCGAACCGCTCAATGGCCTCGATCGCGTAGTTGGAGCAGGTCGGGTAATAGATGCAGCACGGCTTTTTCAGGGGCGAAATCGCCCTCTGATAAAATCGGACCGCGGAAATCAAAAGTCGTTTCATCATAACAGAAGTCCGGCCTTCTGCAGGTGTCTCTCCATCGCACGGCGCACGTCGCAGCATTTGACAAACGGCGTTTTCGCCCTTGCCACGAAAACCAGGTCGTACCCCGGCTTCACCCGGCCCGCCAGGGAACGGAACGACTCGCGGATCACCCGGCGCGACCGGTTCCGCCTGACGGCATTCCCGATCTTTCTGCTGGTGGTAATGCCGACGCGCAGCGTTCCTCGCCGGTTCCGGACGACATAGGAAACGAGCACGGAGCTGACGTAAAACTTCCCCCTGGCGTAGGCTTTCTGAAAATCCTTATTTTCCTTGATCGGCAAGTAATTCGTCATGAGCAACCTAACCATTTTAAAATAACGAAAAAGAAAGGCCGCCGGGAGCGGCCCACACGTCTGCTGAAAAATGGGACGGACGCAGTCTGCGGCACCTCATCCCGGAACAGTGGGCGTTTTTCAGTAGGTCAGTCGGGCCCTTCCCTTGGCTCTGCGGCGGGAAAGCACTTTCCGTCCGTTGCTGGTCGCCATGCGTTTGCGGAAACCGTGCTCTTTCTGGCGGTGCAACTTTTTGGGCTGATACGTTCTGAACATCGAAAACCCTCCTTTCGGGCATAAACCCTGCGCCTTGCATTATATCTTATTTTCCGGCGGCCTGTCAACCTGCCGCCTTTGCCGCGAGACATGCGGTCCCGCGGCACCGCGCCGGGCTTCCGCCGGCCTGTCCCAAAAAAAGGCGGGAACCGGCGGTCCTATAAAGTTTATGATACCACAAGATAAGCGGAATGAAAAGAAAAATCGAAAATTTCTTTGCGCTTTTCCGTGTTTCCGGGGCGCTTCCTCCCGGCGAAGCGCCCCGGAAACTTCCGCGGGAGCCGAAAAAGGGGATTTGAAAAGCAATAAAAATTATGCTATGATAGTAAATGGGACTTTGTGCTTTATCGAAAAATAAAGTATGAGGAATCTTTTCGCATTTTTGCCTTTCCCGCCTGAGCCGGAAAACAGAATTGGAATTTTCTCTCGATAAAAATGAGGTATGAAGTCAGAATGGAATCGTTTTCGGAAGTATGGAATCTGGTATGCGCCTACTGCAAAAGCCGGATCACGGAAATCGCCTTCTCCACGTGGATCAGCCGGATCGAACCCGTGACCCTGGATTTTTCGGGCGGCGTCGCCGTGCTGAAAGTCCCGAACGAACTGCACCGCCAGACCGTCCTACATTATTATATGGACCTTCTGGAAGAAGCATTCCGGCAGATTTTCAGCCAGGAGATCCAGATCCGCATCGTGATTCCCGAAGAGACGGAACCCTCGAAAAAAGCGGAAGAGACCATCCCTACGAGCGAAAACTACGAATTTACCTTCGATACGTTCATCGTCGGCCCGTCCAATAAATTTGCGCACGCGGCGTCCATGGCGGTCGCCAATAAGCCGGCGTCCCTGTACAACCCTCTTTTCATCTATGGAAACTCCGGTCTCGGCAAGACACACCTCCTTTACGCCATCCGGGACCAGATCAGCCATACCTACCCGGAAATGGACATCATCTATATTAAAGGGGACGAATTCACCAACGAGCTGATCGAGGCGATCCGCAGAGGAACCACGGGCGACTTTCATCAGCGGTACCGGCGGGCGGACATTCTTCTCGTCGACGATATCCAGTTCATCGCCGGCAAGGACTCCACCCAGGAGGAATTCTTCCATACCTTCAACACCCTGTACGAAGCGAAAAAGCAGATCGTTCTCACCTCCGACCGCCCCCCGAAAGACATCGCCACGCTGGAAGAGCGCCTGCTGACCCGCTTTGAATGGGGCCTCACGGCCGACATCCAGCCGCCCGATTTTGAGACCCGCATCGCCATCATCAAACGGAAGGCGGAACTTCTCAAAATCGAGCTTCCGGACAACGTGATCGAATACATCGCCAACCGCCTGAAAAACAACATCCGGCAGCTGGAGGGCGCCGTCAAGAAAATGAAGGCGTTCCACCTGCTCAACGGCGACCCGTTCAGCATCCAGACGGCGCAGGCCGCCATCAGCGACATCATCAACAACGACCAGCCCACCCCCGTCACCGTGGAAAAAATTATCGACGAGGTGGCCCGCACCTTCGGCACAACGGGGGAAGACATCCGTTCTTCCCGGCGCTCGGCCAATATCTCCAGCGCGAGGCAGGTTGCCATGTACGTCATCCGCGAAATCACGCAGATGCCCATGGCCGCAATCGGGAAGGAATTCGGCGGCCGGGACCATTCCACCGTCGTCTACGCCATCCAGCAAGTGGAGAAAAACGCCGCGCACGACCAGAAAACAAAAGCGACCGTGGAAGACATCGTCAAAAACATCCGCGACCGGTAAATTCGACCGTCCGGTCGGAAACTCTTTCAACGTTTCACAATCCGGTGGAAAAGTACCGGAAAAACGGTTTGAATGGATAAAAGAATTTTAAACAAGTTTTCAACTTTTCCCACAAAGTTTTCAACATAAAGTGGATTGCCGCGTTTTCTCGTATTTTTCTCCACAACCGGTTCACACGCCTGTCGGAAAAAAATCAACGAAAAGGACGGACGCCGTCCCGGTTTTCCCATATTTTCCACCTTTCCGCACACACTACTCCTGATACTGAAAAAAACACTTTCTATCTTGTAAAACAAGGGAAGCAGGCGA
Organism: Oscillospiraceae bacterium; assembly: GCA_022650455.1. Lineage (GTDB taxonomy): Bacteria > Bacillota > Clostridia > Oscillospirales > Acutalibacteraceae > Thermocaproicibacter. Next base: position 44,401 of record JALCPO010000001.1, on the reverse strand, counting down.
TTGAATATGCAGTTTACATGCGACAGGCAAAAGCTGAACGAAGCCGTGTTGAATGTTCAGCGCGTCGTTTCGGCAAAATCATCCGTTCCGGCCCTGGAAGGAATCCTTCTGACCGCCGGGGACAATTCCGTCCGGCTCTGCGGCTTCGACCTCGAACTCGGGATGACGACGGAGATCGAAGCGCAGGTAAAGGAAAGCGGAAGCATCGTTATGGGGGCCAGGCTGTTCGGAGATATCGTCCGCAGGCTCCCGGACCAGGCCGTATCGTTTTCCGCGGACGAGAAGCAGGTCGCGCAGATCGAAAGCGGGGAAGCAAAGTTTTCCGTCGTGGGCATCCCCGCGCAGGAATACCCGGAGCTTCCGCAGATCAACGGGGAAACGAGCGTCAAAATGCCATCCTCCACCCTGAAAAGCATGATCCGCCAGACGCTTTTCGCCGTGGCGGAAAGCGACGCCAAACCGGTGCACACCGGGACGCTGTTCGAGATCGGCGACGGAACCATCCGGCTGATTTCCGTGGACGGGTACCGGCTCGCCATCCGGGAAGAACCCATTCCGGGCGGTGAAAAAAGCAGCTTCGTCGTACCGGGAAAAACGCTCGGCGAGGTGATGAAGCTGCTGAGTGACGGGGACGACGAGGTTGAGTTTCTGATCGGCATGCGCCACATTCTGTTCCGCATCGGCGGTTATACCGTGATTTCCCGCCTTCTGGAAGGAGATTTTCTCGACTGGCGCGCCTCCCTTCCGAAGGAAAGCTCCACGGAGGTCCGCGTTTCCGTTTCCGATTTCATCGGCAGCCTGGAGCGCGTTTCCCTGCTGATTACGGAACGGCTGCGCAGCCCGGTGCGCTGCCTGTTCGGCAACGGGAGCATCCGGCTTTCGTGTTCCACGGCGATCGGCCGCGCCAACGACCGGCTGGAGGCAAAGGTTTCCGGTTCCGACGTGGAAATGGGATTCAACAGCCGTTATCTGCTGGACGCGCTCCACAACACGGAGTGCGACGAGGTCCGCATCCAGCTCAACGGACCGCTCAGCCCGATGAAGATCCTTCCGTGCGAGGGGCAGTCCTTCCTGTTCCTCGTTCTCCCGGTCCGGCTCAAGAACGGCGGGGAATAAGATGGAAAATACGAAAGACGGCGCCGTTCGTCCCGCGGAAACGGAATGGATCCGGCTGGACCGCTTTCTGAAGCTCCGCGGGGCCTTTGCCACGGGGGGACAGGCAAAGGTCGCGATCCAGGGGGGACAGGTCGAAGTCAACGGAGAGGTCTGCCGGATGCGCGGAAAAAAAATGAGGCCGGGCGACCGTGCGGAATATGCCGGTAAAGTATATGAGGTGTCTGGCGCGTGAAAGTATTGCGCTTTGCGTGGAACGATTTCCGGAACCTTCCGGAGGGGAAGCTCGTCCCCTGCGCGGGGGTGAACGTCATCCGCGGAGGCAACGCGCAGGGAAAGACGAACCTGCTGGAAGGAATCTGGCTGTTTACCGGCGGGCGTTCCTTCCGCGGCGCAAAAGATGCCGAAATGGTGCGGCGGGGCTGCGCTTCCGCAAAAATCCGGCTTGATTTCTACGGCGCGGAACGGGAACAGTCCGCGGGGATCCAAATCGTCAACGGCCGGCGTTCGGCGGAGCTGAACGGGGTTCCGAAAAAATCGTGCGCGGCCCTGATGGGGGAGTTCCGCGCGGCGGTCTTTTCGCCGGAGCATCTTTCCCTGTTGCAGGGGGGCCCCGCCGAAAGGCGGAATTTCGTGGATGCCGCCTTGTGTCAGGTTCGGCCCGTTTATGCCGCGCTGCTTACGGAATACAACCGGACTCTGACGCAGAGGAACGCGCTGCTGAAAGACATCCCGTCCCACGCGGAACTTCTGGACACCCTGGATGTCTGGGACGCCCGCCTGGTCCGCCTGGGGACGGAGATCATGGGCGCGCGGTCGGCGTACCTGGAAAAACTCGCCGGGCCCGCCTCCCGGTTTTACTCCGGGATGTGCGCCGGAAGGGAAACGCTGAAGCTGGGCTATGAGAAAAATGCCCCGGAATTTGCCGGGGCGCTGAAGAAAGCGCGCCGGGCCGACCTTGCGACGGGATACACCGGCGTCGGGCCGCACCGCGACGATCTTTCGGTGGAACTTTCCGGAATGGACGCGCGGGCGTACGGCTCGCAGGGGCAGAAACGCTCGGCGGTGGTTGCGCTGAAGCTCGCGGAAGCGGAGCTGCTGACGGCGATCACCGGCGAGACCCCGGTGATCCTGTTGGACGATGTGCTCAGCGAACTGGACGCGGAGCGCCAGAATTATCTGCTTAACCGGCTGGACGGGTTTCAGGTGTTCATCACCTGCTGCGGGCCGGAAGCGGCCCGCGCCCCGGAGTGCGGGCGCGTGTTCCGGGTGGAAAACGGGGTCCCGGTTTTGGAAAAATAACGGCGGAGGCGGGAAAAATGTTTCTTCATCTCGGGCAGGACATGGTTGTCCGCATGAGCGACGTGGTCGGGATTTTCGATCTGGAAACGTCCACAATCTCCAACACGACGCGCGATTATCTTGCGGCGGCGCAGAAGGCGGGCCGCGTGGTAAGCATTTCATCCGAAATGCCGAAATCGTTCGTTCTCTGCCGCGACCGGGAAGGCTGCACGACGGTTTACACTTCGCAGATCTCCACGTCCACACTGCTCAAACGCTCGGGGTTTCCCGGTGAAATCCCCGCGCAGGGAAAGGAAAAGCTATGAAACGGTTTCGACAACCGAAATGCCCCTATTGCGGGGATCGGCTGAATTTTGCGCAGGCATGGGTTCTGAAGCGCCGGGGCGAGTATATCTGCCCAAAGTGCGGGGGCCTTTCCAACGTTCGCCTCGACCCGCTGGTTTACCGGCTGGGGCTTTTTGCAGTCGCCGTAGGCGCGGTGTTCTTTCTGGCCGGCCTCATTTTCGGCAGCAGCCTCGCTCCCATTACCCTGACGGGTATTTTCCTGCCGTTTCTGGTTTTCTTTCCGGTTTCGGTTTTTCTGGTCCATTTGAAGAAACCGGCGCCTCCCCGCCCGCGCCCGGACACGGCGACGCACGTTTACGATACGAATATGCGCGGAAAAGGAGAATCCGGATGAAGCTTCCCCTCTGCCCGTACTGCGGGGCGCGGTTTCTTTACCCCGACGTGAAACGGAGTATGGGGGCCAAAACCGGAACATGCCCGCACTGCGGGAAAAGATTCCGCATTTCGGCCGGCCGGGGCCTTGCGGCGCTTCTGCCGGCGGCGCTGCTGGTTCTGTTCGGCGTCGACTGGTTTCTGCTGTGCATTCCGGACATGAACCTGCTCTATCTTCTGGCCGTCACGGCCGCCGGAGTTGCCGCCGCGTATTTTTTGATTCCCTATACCGTCCGCTACCGGCCGCTTTGAACGGCGGCCGCCGGAGGAAGGAAAGCTTCGGCCGGGCGGATTCCCGGATATTGACAACAATCGCACAGATACTGGAGGGTTGGACTTGGAATTCAGCAAAGTGACTCAGGCGAATGAGGATTACGACGAAAGTGAAATACAGGTTCTGGAAGGTCTGGAAGCCGTCCGCAAACGCCCGGGCATGTACATCGGTTCCACGGGACCGCGCGGGCTTCACCATCTTGTCTATGAAATTGTGGACAACGCGATCGACGAGGCTCTCGCGGGCTACTGCGATAAGATCGTCGTCCGGATTCTTCCCGGAAACGTGATCTGCGTGACCGACGACGGCCGTGGCATCCCGGTCGGCATCCACCATCAGGTCGGCATCCCGACCGTCACGGTGGTTTTTACCATGCTGCACGCGGGCGGAAAATTCGGCGGCGGGGGCTACAAGGTTTCCGGCGGCCTGCACGGCGTGGGCGCCTCGGTGGTCAACGCCCTGTCCGAGTGGCTGGAGGTCGAGGTCTATAAGGACGGGAAAACCTACTTCCAGCGTTTTGAGCGCGGGAAGGCCGTGACGGGGCTCGAGCAGCGCGGTGACACCGAAAAGACCGGCACGCTCGTGCGCTTCAGGCCGGACGCCGAGATTTTTAAGGAAACCACGGAATTCGACTATGAGACGCTCCAGACCCGTCTGCGCGAGCAGGCGTTTCTGAATGCCGGCGTCCGCATCGTGCTGACCGACGAGCGCGACGAGGAAAACCGCCGTGAGGACGATTTTCTCTATACCGGCGGCATCAGCAGCTTCGTCGAGTATATCAACAGGAAGAAGGCCGTCGAGGTCATTCACCCGGATATTATTCATTTTTCATCCGTCGCGCCGGACGACTCCGCCACCGCGGAGGTCGCCATGCAGTACAACGACAGCTACAACGAGCTGCTCCTGTCTTTTGCGAACAATATCCGCACGACGGACGGCGGCACGCACGAGGACGGGTTCAAACGCGCCCTTACCCGCGTGATGAACGACTACGGCCGCAAGTTCAACATTCTCAAGGACAGCGACAAAAACCTGAGCGGCGAGGATTTCCGCGAGGGCCTCACGGTGGTGCTCAGCGTCAAGCTGAAGGAAGCCCAGTTCGAGGGCCAGACGAAAGCGAGGCTCGGCAACACCGAGATCGGGACGCTCGTGAACAACATGGTGGGCGAAAAGCTTTCCCGGTACCTGGAAGAGAATCCGGCGACCGCCCGCGCCATCTTCGACAAATCGCTCGCCGCGTCCCACGCGCGCGAGGCGGCGCGCAAGGCGCGCGAGATGGTGCGCCGGAAATCCGCGCTGGAAGACGCGTCCCTCCCCGGCAAGCTGGCCGACTGCCAGAGCCGGAACCCGGAAGAAACCGAAATCTACATCGTCGAGGGCGACTCCGCCGGCGGGTCCGCGAAGGGCGGACGCGACCGGAAGTATCAGGCCATCCTGCCGCTCTGGGGCAAGATGCTGAACGTGGAGAAGGCAAGGCTCGACAAAGTCTACGGCAACGAGAAGCTCCAGCCGATCGTGACCGCGCTCGGCTGCGGGATCGGCGAGGATTTCGACCTTACCAAGCTCCGGTACGGAAAGATCATCATCATGGCCGATGCCGATGTGGACGGTTCGCATATCCGCACGCTTCTTCTGACGTTTTTCTTCCGCTTCATGAAGCCGCTGGTCGAGGAAGGCCATGTCTATCTGGCGCAGCCCCCGCTTTACCGGCTGACGAAAAGCAAAAAGCACTATTACGCCTATACCGATCATGAGCGCGACCAGATCATGGGGGAGCTTCAGGCCGGATACGAGATTCAGCGGTACAAGGGCCTCGGCGAAATGGACCCTGATCAGCTTTGGGAAACGACCATGGACCCCGCGCGCCGCATGATGCTCCGCGTGGAGGTGGAGGATGCCGCGGCGGCGGACGAGGCTTTCACCGTCCTGATGGGCGACAAAGTAGAGCCGCGCCGCGCGTTCATTGAGCAAAACGCAAGATTCGTAGAAAACCTCGATGTATAACCTTCTTTTTCTTTAGAAAAAGAAGGCAAAAAGAAACCGCGTTTGTCTTTCAAAAGAAGCTTTTGCAACATATCCCTTATGGAACCGATCTGTTTGAGTCTGCCCATCGCGGCAGGATAAAGAAGTTTTCGCAGGGCCTTTTTCAAAAGGCCGGAAAGGAACAGGATGATGGTTACGTTCTTTACGGAAAACGAAAACAAGGAAACCCCCCCGGAAAAGGATCCCGACCCTGCCGGAGATGGAAGCCCGGAACGAAGTCCCGAGCCCCGTATGGATTCCGGAAGCCGGGCGGAACTGGTTTCGGACGATACGGAGGCGTATGAAGAGCAGCAGACGGGGGTTGCCCTCTCGTATGTGCTGAAAGAACAGGACGTTTACCGGTATCTGAGGCGCAGGAGCTTTTCCGGCAAATGGGGCGCCGTCTTTTCGGCCGCCTTTCTCGTACTTCTCGTTCTGGCGTTTTTCTTTCTGACGCAGGCCGTCCGGAACGGGGACGGCAGGATGTATTTCTGGGCGGCGCTCTATGCCGCCATTGGGGCGGCGGCCCTGCTGTACCTCCGACGGAAGCTGCACCGGGCGGCGGAAAAATTCGTCACCGGGCGGGAGATCCGCCTGAAAATCTACCCGGACCGCATGGAAGCGGACAACAGCGCGGAGCGGCTGAAAATTCCCCTGGACGGTACGGCGGAGTGCGTCCGCCTGCCGGATCTTATCCTGCTGATCCCGCCGGACCGGAAGCGGACGGAGAACCGGGAGACGCGGACACTGATCCTGCCGCTCCGGTGCGTCGACGAGGCCGTTCTCCCTTATGTGGAAGCGATGATTCTCGCGGGAACCAGGCCGAAAGGGACGCAGTCGTAAAAAGGAGGTCCCCATGCCAAACAGGAAAGACGAAGAACCCATTGCCGTGACCCAGACGCTGACGGAAGAAGATTTCAGCGCCGCGGCCGCCGCGGTCCGATATTTCGCCGCGCCGATGCGCAGGCGGTCCGTCCGGGCGGCGGCCTGTCTGACGGTCGCGGCGCTGGCCGCTTCGACGGTTCCGGCAAGCCTGAATTTTTTTGGAACCGCCTGGGTTTCCGCCGCCGTTACGGCGGTCGCTTTCGCCGCGGCCGTGGCCGTCTGGTTCTGGCAGCCCGTCCGGGAAACGCGGCAGGCCGCGCTGTGGTTCCGGTCCTGCCCGCTGATGGCGTTGCCGTCCACGGTAACGGTTTTCCGCGACCGCGCGGTTGTGGAAAGCAAATGCGAGCGCATCACGGAGTACTGGACGGACCTTTCCGTCTGCGTGGAGACGGACGGCTTGATCGCCGCGGCCGCCGGGAAGGAACGCGGCCTGCTGATCGTAAAAAAACAGGGCCTTTCGGAAGAGGAGGCCGCACGGCTTTCCGCCCGGTTCCGGGGAGCGTTTGAACGGCGTTATTTCCGGTTTTCCGGCAGAAAAAGGGGGAATTCGAGTGGAACCGGTCACGGTTAATTTCGCGATGACGCGCGAAGATTTTATCGCCAGCCGCACGGCGCAGCTGAAGCTGCTGATGCCGCAGCCGTACCGTTTTGCCATAAAATTCATGGGGGCAGTGCTGATCGGGTTCGCCGCCGTGCTTCTGGCGGCGGGGCACCTGCGTTACAGGCCGGCTCCGTGGCTGGGCGCGCTGCTTGCGGTATGCGGGGTTTTCCTTTTTTTCATGTATCTGCCGACGGTGGAAGCATCGGCGCGAAAACACGCGGCGAACGATTTCGACGCGGGCCGCTGCGGGCCTCCGGCGCGGAAGGTATGCTTCGGGGAGAACTCCGTGGAGATCCGCTCGGAGCGTTACCAGGCGGAAATCCCTTACGAGATGTTTTACAGCGCCTACGAGGACGGCTCCGTGTTCCTTTTGTACACGGGAATCGGCGAATGCCGGAGCGTCCCGAAACGGACGATGAACGGCGAAGAACGGAAGCGGGTCGCGGACCTGCTTGCGGAACGGCTGAAACGGAAATTTAAGCAGGAGGGTACGCGCGAATGGACGAAATAGAAGAAAACTCCAAAATCGTAAATGTGGATCTGGAAAAGGAAATCAAAAAGGCGTTTCTGGATTACTCCATGTCCGTCATCGTACAGCGCGCCCTTCCGGATGTGCGCGACGGCCTGAAACCGGTGCACCGCCGGATCCTGTACACCATGTTTGAAAACGGTCTTTCCCCGGATAAGCCGTACCGCAAATGCGCCGACACCGTCGGCTCCGTGCTGGGGCGCTACCACCCCCACGGCGACGCTTCGGTCTACGACGCTCTGGTGCGCCTCGCGCAGGATTTCTCCATGCGCTACATGCTGGTGGACGGGCACGGGAACTTCGGTTCCGTCGACGGCGACCCCCCGGCCGCCTACCGTTACACCGAGGCCCGCATGAGCAAAGTCGCCGTGGAAATGCTGCAGGACATCGACAAGGAAACGGTCGATTTCCAGCCGAACTACGACGACCGCCTGAAAGAGCCGGTGGTCCTGCCGAGCCATTTCCCGAACCTGCTCGTCAACGGCTCCACCGGAATCGCCGTCGGCATGGCGACGAATATCCCCCCGCACAATATGGGCGAGGTGATCGACGGCGTCTGCACCCTCATCGACAACCCGGACGCCGGGCTGGACGACCTTATGCAGAACATCAAGGGGCCGGATTTCCCGACGGGCGGCATCATCATGGGCCGCAGCGGCATCCGCGCCGCCTACGCGACGGGCCGCGGCAGGGTCGTCGTGCGCGCCCGCGCCGAGATTGAGGAGGAGAAAAACGCCCGGTTCCACATCATCGTCACCGAGCTTCCCTACCAGGTGAACAAGGCACGCCTGATCGAAAGCATTGCCGACCTGGTCAAACAAAAGCGCATCGACGGCATTACGAACGTGGAAGACCATTCCGACCGCGAGGGCATGCGCATCGTGATTTCCGTGCGGCGCGACGCTTCGCCGCAGATCGTGCTGAACCGGCTGTTCACCTACACGCAGATGCAGACGACCTTCGGCGTCATCATGCTCGCCATCGTCAACGGCGAGCCGAAAACGCTCACGTTAAAGCAGATTTTGCAGGAGTACGTCAAATTCCAGGAGAGCGTGGTGCGCCGCCGCACCGCGTTTGAGCTGAAAAAAGCGCAGGATCGCGCGCACATCCTCGAAGGGCTGAAGATCGCCGTCGACAACATCGACGAGGTCGTCCGCATCATCCGCTCCTCCAAGGCGATTCCGGAAGCGCGCCGGCGCCTGACCGAACGCTTCGGGCTGGACGACGTGCAGACGCAGGCCATCGTGCAGATGCCGCTGGGCCGCCTGACTGGCCTGGAACGCGAAAAGCTGGAGCAGGAGCTCGCCGCTCTGCTGAAAAAAATCGCGGATTACCAGGACATCCTCGCGCACGAAAGCCGCGTGCTGGAAATCGTGAAGAAGGAAGCCCTCGCCGTCAAGGAGAAATTCAGCGACGGGCGCCGCACCGAGATCGAAACCGTCAGCGGCGAGATGGATATCGAGGACCTGATCCCGGACGAGGAGTGCATGCTGACCCTCACGGAATTCGGCTACGTCAAGCGGCAGAACCTCGACGTCTACCGCACCCAGCGCCGCGGCGGGCGCGGTGTGAGCGGCATGAGCCGGCGCGAGGAGGACGTGGCGGAGGAAATGTTCGTCATCGGGACGCACGACTACGTCATGTTCTTTACCAACCTCGGCCGCGCCTACCGGCTGAAATGCTACGAGGTGCCGGAGGGCTCGCGCACCAGCAAGGGAATCAATATTGCAAACCTGCTTCCAATCGCGCAGGATGAAAAGGTCACGTCCATGATCCGCGTGCAGGAATTCGACCAGGAGAGCTACCTGGTGATGGTTACAAAGAACGGCATCATCAAGCGCACGGCGCTTTCCGACTTCAACACGACGCGCAAGGGCGGCGTCATCGCCGTCAGCCTCGACGACGGCGACGAGCTTTCCTGGGTGCGCCTGACCAGCGGGCAGGACGAGCTTCTGGTCGCCACCCGCTACGGCATGGCGATCCGGTTCGACGAGAACGATGTCCGCGCCATGGGGCGCACCGCGCGCGGCGTCAAGGCGATTACGCTCAAGGACAGCGACAGCGTCGTCGGCATGAGCATCCTGCGCGAGGGCGGGCTCGTCCTCACCGTTTCCGAAACCGGCTTCGGCAGGCTGTCCCCCATCTCGGATTATCATCTCCAGAAGCGCGGCGGCATGGGCCTGCTGAACTACCGCGTGGCGCAGTACGGCGACGTGGCCGCCATCAAGGTGGTGGACCCGGGCGACGACGTCATCCTGATTTCCTCGAACGGCATCATCATCCGCATCCACGCGGATTCCATCCGCATCTGTGCGCGGCCGTCCAAGGGCGTCCTGCTGATGCGCGTCACGGAAAACAGCCGCGTCGTCACGGTGGCGCGCGTCGCCGGCGGAAGCGACGACGAAGAGGAGACCGCCGAGCCGGAGGACGACGGAAGCGCCTGCGAAGGGGAAGAATCCCCCGAGGAAATGCAGTCCGAAGAACGGCAGGACGACACGGAACCGAACGAGTAAAGGAGGCACCCATGAAAAAGAACATGGTTTTTCCGGCTTTGATCCTGGCCGCCGCCCTTGCGCTTTCGGGCTGTTCCGGGAAAAATCCGGATTCTTCCTCCCCGGCGGCGTCTTCCGGCCCGGCGGTTTCCGCGAAATCGGCCGTTTCGCAGGATGCGCCGGGCTCCGGGGCGGCTTCCCCGGCCCCGTCCGAAGCGTCTTCCGCGGCCGGGCCGCAGGGCGGCTCCGTTTCCCAGAACGAGCCGGTCCGCTCGATTCAGACGGATGATGCGGAGTTCGGCGCGAAATTCAAGAAAAACCCCATTGACAAGCAGTACCTCGCCGAGATGGAGAACGCGGTTTCCAATACCGACATGGTAAAAGTTTCCGAAAAATATGCCGGCGTCTGGCAAAAGGAAATTACCTACGCGTACGATTCCCTGAAAAAAGCCCTGCAGGCGGAGCCCGGCAAATGGAAAACGATTGAAACCGACCAGCAGGCTTGGGAAAGCGGAAAAGACGCGGCTCTGCAGAAAATCGCGTCCGACGCGGAGGCGGCCGGGGGAAGCCTGGGCCTGGTGGACGCGGCTTCCAACGCCATGAATTTTTACCGCGACCGAGCCGCCAAACTGTATGGCGAGCTTTATGCAGTCAATAAAAATTATACCTATTTGTATCAAAAATCATAGATATTACGACATGTACTATAAAAGCGGGGAAAACGGGCCCTTTTCCACCGTTTTGACCGAGTACGTTGAAAATCTTCGGGCGAAACCGGCCGGCGCGAAGCATCCCCGGGGATACGGTTGAAATTTTGATCGAAACCGGACGTGAAAGTTTTCGCCGAGGCCTTTTTCAAAAGGCCGGAGAAAGGATCAATTTGATGAAACTGACGGAAAAGACACTGGAGCAAAAATACCTCTACCGCGGCAAAATCCTCGATTTTCATGTCGACCGGGCGGAGCTGGAGAACGGCCGCGTCACGACGCGCGAATGCGTCGACCACGGCGGGGGCGTCAGCGTCGCGGCGCTGACGGAGCGGGACGAGCTGTATTTCGTGCGCCAGTATCGTTACCCTTACCATGAGGTCGTCCTGGAGCTGCCCGCCGGGAAGCTGGAAAAGGGCGAGGACCCGCTGGAAGCCGGAAAGCGCGAGCTGCGCGAGGAGACCGGCGTCACCGGGAAAAACTATGTCGGCCTCGGGCGCCTGTACCCTTCCCCCGGCTACACAAATGAGGTCATTTTTCTCTACGCCTGCCGCGCGGCGTCGCGCGGGGAAAACGACCTTGACGAGGGAGAATTCCTCGAAGCGGAGAAAATCCCGCTCGAAAAGGCCGTCGCCATGGCCGTGTCCGGCGAGATCGTCGACGCCAAAACGCTGGCGCTGGTTCTCAAAGTGGCCCGGCTGGCCGCAGAAAAGAAGCTGTAAAAAAGGAATCTTCCCGCAGAAGGCTGCGGGAAGATTCCTCACTGTATTATCAAATATGAAATATACAAATTACAGGAAACCGGCCCAGCTTCCACGTCGCCGGCCGGTCAGTCCAGCGGGTTCATCACCAGGCCGGTGATCAGTTTGGGGTAGAAATAGGTCGATTTCTGGGGCATCTTCTCCCCCGCCGCGGCGACGTCGCGGATCTCCTCCACGCGGGTCGGGTTCAGGATGAACGCGCACTGGCTTTCGCCCTTCTGCACCGAGGCGACCGCTTCGCGGAAGGAGCGGGTGTAAGCCAGGTTGACCTGGTTCGCCATGTTTTCCCGGTCGATGCCGAGGTACCGCTCCAGAATCAGGCTGTGCAGGACGGAAACGTCCAGGTTCCGGTAGGCTTCGCTTTTGCCGGGCAGAATCTCATCCATTGCGCCCGGGTCCCTCAGGACCAGCAGGGTCCAGCCGCTTCCGCCGCCGTAGAAGGCGAACGCCTTTTTCCCCAGGCGGTACAGGTCTTCGAGTGCGGGCTCAATGGTGTCCGTGTTTTCCCGCGGAGCGACTTCAAACCGGCCTTCACAGGCTTTCAGCAGCTTTTCGGCGCTGAAATCTTTCAGCCCGCGGACCAGCCGGTGCGTCGGGAACACAACCAGGCCGTCGTGCTCCATGTCGACGAGCATCATCATGACATAGTCCTCCGCGCCCGTCGCGGTGCCCTGTCCGCGCCGCCAGTTGCGGTAATTGAGCGCGGTTTCGTAGCGGTGGTGGCCGTCGGCGATATATAATCTGCGGTTTTCAAAATCGCCGCAGATCGCCCGAATGGCTTCCTTGTCGTTGACCAGCCACATGCGGTGCGTGACCGCCCCGCCGGAAAATTCGTAGCGCGGCTTCCCGGAGGAGAGGGCGTCCAGCCGCGCGGTGGTGGCGTGGGTTTCGTCCATGTAAAGGGAATAGACCGGGCTGAAGTTGCAGCCGGTCGCCTTCATCAGGTTGAACCGGTCCTCCTTGACTTTGGAGAGGGTTTCCTCATGCGGAAGGATGATCCCTTTCGAAAATTCCTCGAGCCGGACCCGGCAGAGGAAGCCTTTCACCTTTTTGCGGTAGCCGCGGGCCTCGAATTCCTCTTCGTACACGTACAGGCCGGGGTCGGTGTCCCGGCGCAGGATTCCGTTTTTCAGCCAGGAGCGGTAGGTTTCGCCCGCCTGCCGGTAGGGGTCCTCCCCCTCCGGAAGTTCCAGACGGATGACGTTGTTGGGGTTTTCCCCGAGAAATGCGGCCCGTTCCTGCGGCCGGATGATGTCGTAGGGCGGGCAGGTCAGCTTTGCGATATCCCCGGCTTCCGCGGTATAGCGCAGACCCCGGAAAGGTTTGATTTCGGCCATGTTATTCCACCGTTTCTCCGCGCGTTTTTCTGCGCCGCCCGTCCCGCGCGGAAAACGGGGGCCTCTCGTTTTTCTTGGGTTTCATTATACCGGCTCTGCGATTTTCTGTCAAACCGCCCCGCGAGGAACTCCTGCCCAATCTTTATAAAATAGCGGACAAGAGTTCAAGAAATGTTTACACTTTCCGAATGGGAAATTGATAAAATAGAAAAGTAATGCAAGACCGCAAACAGGAGGGATGATTTCGATGATTGAGGTGAAAAACCTCTCGAAACGCTACGGGGAAAATATGGCGCTGAGCCATGTGAGCTTTTCCGTCGGCGAAAATACCGTGGTGGGGTTCCTCGGGCCGAACGGCGCCGGAAAATCCACCACAATGAACATCATCACGGGCTATATCTCGGCGAGCGAGGGCTCGGTGGCCATCGACGGGTTCAATACCCTCGACGACCCGAACGAGGCGAAGAAGCGCATCGGCTACATGCCGGAGATTCCGCCCCTCTACGTCGACATGACGGTGAAGGAATACCTCAACTTTGTCTACGAGCTGAAAAAAGTGACCCTTCCCCGGGAAAAGCATCTTCGGGAAATCTGCGCCCTCGTCCGGATCACCGACGTTTACAACCGGCTGATCGCCAACCTCTCCAAAGGCTACCGGCAGCGTGTCGGCCTGGCCCAGGCGCTCATCGGCAACCCTCCTGTGCTGATTCTGGACGAGCCGACCGTGGGCCTCGACCCAAAGCAGATTATCGAGGTGCGCAACCTGATTAAAAATCTGGGCAAAAACCATACGGTCATTCTAAGCTCCCACATCCTGCCGGAAGTGCAGGCCGTGGCGGACCGCATCATCATCGTCAACCGGGGCAGGCTCGTCGCGGACGGCACCCCGTTCGAGCTGGAGCACGGCGGGCAGTCCGGCGAGCAGAAGCTCGTCGTGCGTTTGGAAGGCGCGTCCCGCGAGGTCGAGCAGGCGCTGAAATCCATCCACGGCGTGCTGGCGGTGCGCAACTTCGGCCAGAAGGAGCCGGGCGTCTGCGAGTACGAGATCGACGGGCGCGGCGGAACGGACCTTCGCCGCCCGCTGTTCGGCATCGCGGCGAAGCGCAGCTGGCCGATCCTGTCGATGACGAGCTCCGAGCTTTCGCTGGAGGACGTGTTCCTGCGCCTGACGGGCTCCACGTACCTGAGCGACAACGCCGGAAAAGATTCGGAAAGGACGGGCGGTAAAAGATGAAGGCAATTGCCAAAAAAGAGCTGAAGGCGTATTTCCTTTCGCCCATCGGCTATGTGTTTACGGGCGTCATGCTCCTGCTGTTCGGCTTCTTCTACACGCAGGTGCTGCTGTACCAGTCGTCCGACTATATCCCGGACGTTTACAGCTCCATTTTCACTTGGATCATGATGATTCTTCTGCCGATCATCACGATGCGCACCTTCAGCGAGGAGATCCGCACCAAGAGCGACCAGGGCCTGCTGACGGCGCCGGTGGGGGTTCTCTCCATCGTGTTCGGCAAGTTTTTCGCGGCGTTCCTCACGTTCGCCGCCGCGCTGACGGCGAGCCTCGTCCCGGCGGTAATCATCACGTTCTTCTCGGCGCCGGACTGGCCGAAGATCCTGTGCACGTTTTTGGGTTCGCTGCTGTGCGGCGCGGCGCTCATCGCCATCGGGAACTTTATTTCCTCGCTCACGCAGAGCCAGATCGTCGCGGCCATCGGCACGTTCGGAATCACCATGATGCTCCTTCTGGTGGGGCAGCTTTCCAGCAGTATTTCCAACACGGCGCTTCAGAACCTGGTGAACTGGATCTCGTTCGATTCCCGGTACCAGCCGTTTACAAAAGGGATTTTCAATCTTTCAAGCGTGGTGTTCTTCCTGAGCGTTGTCGCGGTGTTTGCTTTTCTGACCGCCCGCAAGCTTGAAAGCAGAAGATGGGGCTAAGGGGGCTCAATGAAGATGAATCAGGAAAAAGAACCGCAGAACGGCATCCCCGCGAAGCCGGAAAACCCGGAGAAAGACGCGCGGGAACAGGCGGAGACAAACGCCGGGGAAGCCAAAGCGGAAGAGAATACAGCGGGGGAACCCGCCCAGACGGAAGAGCCGGCCGGAAAAAAGAAAAAGAAGAAAGACGGCCCCTCGTTTTTTCAGAGTGAAAAATTCAAGCACGGCAGCACCGCCACGGCGTTTACCGCGGGCTTCATCGCCGTCGTGATTCTGGTCAACGTGCTCGTGGGGATTTTAAGCGACCGCTACCCGTCCATTAACCTGGACGTGACCAAAAGCGGGAACAACACGCTTTCGGCGGAAGCCGTGCAGGTCGTGGACCGGGTGAAGATTCCCGCAACCATTACCGTGTGCGCCACCAAGCAGGCGTGCGACAGCAACACCGTTGCCGCGAGCAGCAACGGGGCAACCGATTACAGCGAGGTCAGCCGCCTCGTCTCCAAAATCGCGGAGCGCAACTCCAGCATTAAGGTGGAGTACAAGGACCTCGACAAGGATCCGACGTTTGCCGCGGAATATAAGAACGACAGCATCGCGGCGGGCGACGTTGTGGTCAAGTCGGACAAACGCTACCGCGTCCTGACGGCGAACGACCTGTTCACCACGCAGTACAGCAGCGACTACACCACCCAGACCTATACTTCCAACGTGGATTCCGCGCTTGCCTCGGCCCTGAATTCGGTGATTTCCGACACTATGCCGGTCGCCGCGTTCGACACGGGCCACAGCGAGAAAATGGATGCGACCGGCTACAAGAAGCTGCTTCAGAACAACAGCTTTGAAACGAAGGACTTCAACCTTCTGACCGATAAGATTCCGGATAAGACCCAGCTTCTCGTTCTGGGCTGCCCGGCGACGGACTATACCGACGCCGAGATCGCGAAGATCGAGAGCTTCCTCAAGGACACCAAGCTGGCGAGCAACCGTTCCGTGCTCATCACATACAGCGCCGGACAGTCCTCCCTCCCCAAGCTTGCCTCCTACCTGGACGAGTGGGGCCTGCGGGTGGATTCCGAGTCGGCGGTGGAAGAGACCGATTCCCAGAAGACCTACGGCAACGCGCTCTATATCCTCGCCAACATCCAGACGACGCTGAGCCTGGGCGGCTCCAAGACGGATTACGGTTATTTCCTCGCCCCCTATGCCAGCCCGGTGACCGTGAAGGCGCAGAACGTCGGGACGAAAACGACGTATTCGCTCGTCAAGTCCAACGACACCTCGTTCCTGTATAAGAACGGGCAGAACGATTCCAACCCGCAGACGGCGGCGCACGACATCGCCGCGCTTTCCCAGGACACGGTAAAAGCGGGCGGGAAATCCTACCAGGCGAACCTGATCGTTTCGGGCTCCACCCTGATGTTCGGCAGCGACATTGTCGGCGCCCCGGCGTTCGGCAACGGCTCCTACCTGGTGGACCTCTCCCGGTACGCGACCGGCACAAACGACGAATCCACGAAGATCACGTCCACGAGCCGCGAGCTTTACGCGAAGGACATCACCCTGAGTTCCGCGGGTTCCGCCGTGCTCGGCTACGGGGTGTTCACCGTGCTGATTCCGCTTCTGGTGGCGATCGCCGGAATTATCGTGCACCGCAAGAGGAGGCTTCTGTAACATGAAACGCGGCACCAGAAATATCGTTGTGGTGGCGGTCTGCGCCGTTGTCCTCGGCGGGGCGGTCTTCGCGCTGACCAAAACCGGCGCGGGCGGCTCCAGCGCATCCTCCGCTTCCTCGGCCCCGGATATCCAGCTGATCTCCAAGTCGAGCGCGGACATTGTCTCCATGAAGGTTACGAACCGGAAAGGGAGTTACACCCTCGTTCCGGAAAAATCCGGCGCCGTTTCGGCGGCCTCGGGTTCCTCGTCCGCCTCTTCGTCTTCCGCCGCCTACACGGTGGAAGAGCTGAGCGGATGCCCCGTCAACACCAGCGAGACCGGCTCCGTCGTGCAGAACGGGTTCAGCCTGTCGGCGACCAAGAACCTCGGCACCGTCAGCAACCTGGGGGATTACGGCCTGAAGAGCCCCCAGGCGACGGTGGAGGTCAAATTCAAGGACGGCTCCACGTTCGGCTATAAGGTCGGCAACGCCACCGCGACGGATTCCTCCGCCTACTATATGTGCGGAACAAATTCCGACAACGTTTATGTCGTCAGCGTCGACGCCGGCCTGTTGGAAGACCAAAATTATTTCATCACGAAAGAGATGCTCGCGATTCCGGGAAGCTCCGATTCCACGTCGTCGGATGCGGCGACGGGTTCCGCCGGCCCGGACTTTACCCAGATCGTTTTGAGCGGCTCCAATTTTCCGAAGCCGGTGACTCTGCAAAAGAAAGACGACAGCCTCGCGATCGTCGCCCCGGATTCCTACACGGCGGACTCGAACAGCCTGAGCTCCCTCGAGTCCAACCTTACGACGCTGACCGCCGACTCCGTTGCGGCGGTGAAGCCGGACGCGGCGGCGCTGGAGAAATACGGTTTTACCAACCCCACCGTCACGGCGGAGTTCACCGCGGACAAGAAAAATTATAAGCTGATTGTCGGCGCGAAGAGCGGGAAAAACTACTATGCCATGGTGGAAGGCGTGAACGTGGTCTATTCCGTCACCGCCGACAGCGTCAACGGGCTGATTTCCCAGAACCTGTTCAGCCTGAGGAGCAAGCTGATTTTCCTGCCGAATATCGAGACGGTGAAATCCGTCGCGGTCACGTCCGGCGGAAAGACGGACGTGATCCAGGTGACGCGGAAAGAAAACGCGGCTTCTTCCACGCAGGACAAAAAAGCCTACACGTACCAGGTGACGGGCAACGGCGGAAAAGCCCTCCAGTACGACACCAATTACCGGAATCTGTATGAAAGGCTGATCGGCCTGACCATCTTCTCCGACGCGGAAAACAAGCCTTCCGGAAGCCCGGCCGTGACGATCCAGTACGGTTATTTCGACAGGGCCGGAACGGACAAGATCGAATTTTACCCGGCGGATTCCCGGCATTACACGGTTCTGACCAACGGCAAGGTTCAGGGCCTCTGCGTCAAGAGCGATGTGGATTCCATGATGCAGTATCTGGCGAAATTTGAAAGCGGCCAGACCATTCAGGCGTCTTAAAAAAGAACAAAAAGGCTGTTGCAAAATGAATTTGTGATAGCAAATTGCACAAACAAATAGTTCACAAAGCAAAAAAATGCGCCTTGAGATGGCTTTAGAAGCCCAATCAAGGCGCATTTTTTGTGCATTATTTTTTTGCGAGGCTGTTTTGCAACAGCCCCTTTTAGGCGGCGTTTTAAAACGGCAATAAAAAAAGCGGCGCCGAAGCGCCGCTCCAGAACCGGATTAATAATTGGTCGCCTTGCGCTCGAAATACGCGCGCGGATGTCTGCATGCCGGGCAGACGGCCGGCGCTTCCTTACCGACGAAGACGTAGCCGCAGTTCCGGCAGACCCAGACGGTGTCTTCCTTGCACTGGAAAACCAGGTTTTCGTCCAGGTTTTTAATCAGCTTGGCGTAGCGTTCCTCGTGCTGTTTTTCGACTTCGGCAACGCGGCGCATGGTGTTGGCAATCTCGGTAAAGCCTTCCTGCTGCGCCGTTTCCGCCATATGCTTGTACATATCCGTCCACTCGTAATGCTCGCCGGCGGCGGCGGCCTTCAGGTTTTCGTGCGTGTTTTCGCCGACCTTGCCGCCGTTCAGGTATTTGAACCAGAGCTTTGCGTGCTCTTTTTCATTGTTCGCGGTTTCCTCAAAAATGCCCGCAATCTGTTCGTAACCCTCTTTTTTGGCCTGCGAGGCGTAAAAAGTATAGCGGTTGCGCGCTTTTGACTCGCCCCCAAAAGCCTCCCACAGATTTGCTTCCGTTTTGCTGCCTTTAAATTCCATCATGATTTCCTCCTTATTAAGAATCCAGTTTTCCCGGTTTGGCGGTGGTTTATGCTTATTATAACACGGGGAGAGGGAAAATCAAGAGGAATCAGTAATAATTATTAATTTTATTTTAATCTTTTTTTATTTCCCGGGAAAACGTGGACTTTCCCCCGCGCGCCCGGCCGAAAACGAACGCCGGGAAGCGGGCGCCCCGGTTTACGATACGTTGAAACGGAACAGGACCACGTCGCCGTCCTGCATCACGTAATCCTTGCCCTCGGAGCGGACGAGCCCCTTTTCCCTTGCGGCGGCCATGGTGCCGCACTGGACCAGGTCGCCGAACGAAACGACCTCCGCGCGGATGAAGCCGCGCTCAAAGTCGGTGTGGATTTTCCCGGCGGCCTGCGGGGCCTTCGTACCTTTTTGGATGGTCCACGCGCGAACCTCGGGCTCGCCCGCGGTCAGGAAGCTGATGAGCCCGAGCAGACGGTAGCACGCGCGGATCAGTCGGTCCAGGCCGGATTCCTCAAGCCCCATGTCGGCGAGAAACAGCTTCTTCTCCTCCGGAGCCATATCCGCGATTTCCGCCTCGGTTTCGGCGCAGATCGGCAGGACGCCCGCCCCTTCGGCATCCGCGGCTTCCTTCACGGTGCGGAAATACCGGTTGTTTTCCACGCCGCCCTGAAAGTCGTTTTCCCCCAGGTTGGCGGCGTAGATGACCGGCTTGTTACTCAGAAGCGAGACCGACGACAGAAGAGCGGCCTCGTCCTCGGTGCACTCCACGGTGCGCGCGGCTTTTCCGGCGTTGAGGGTTTCCTTCACGCGCTGGAAGAAGTCCAGCTCGGCCTGGTACTTTTTGTCGGCCTTCAGCAGCTTCCTCGTTTTTTCGATGCGGCGGTCAAGCACTTCCAGGTCGGAAAGGATCAGCTCAAGGTTGATGGTTTCCATATCCCGTTTCGGGTCGATCCCCCCGTCGACATGGACGACGTCGTCGTCCTCGAAGCAGCGGACGACATGCACGACGGCGTCGCACTCGCGGATGTTGGCGAGGAACTTGTTCCCGAGCCCTTCGCCCTTGGACGCGCCGCGGACCAGGCCGGCGATGTCGACGAATTCGATGGTGGCGGGCGTGTATTTCTGCGGGTGGTACAGGTCCGCAAGCCAGTCGAGGCGCTTGTCCGGCACGGCGACGGTGCCGACGTTCGGCTCAATGGTGCAGAACGGGTAGTTCGCCGCCTGCGCCCCCGCGTTCGTAATGGCGTTGAACAGCGTGCTCTTCCCCACGTTCGGGAGTCCCACGATTCCAAGTTTCATATCTTGCTATCCTTCTTTTTCCGTGTGTTTTTCAGGGTTCGTCTTATTATAAACATTTTGCCCGTTCCGGGCAACCTCCCGCCGGGAGTTCCAGCACATCGTCGTCCATCACGAAGCCGCTCCCAATGTCGGTTACCTGCCGGCGCGTGACGGAAAAGCCCAGCGCCCGGTATGCCCCGAGCGCCCCGGTGTTGTGCCGGTTGCAGGTCAGCCATATTTTTTCAAGGCCTTCTTTTCTGCAGAGGCCGAGAAGGAAACCGACGGCCGCCCGAGCGATTTTCCGGCCGCGGTACTCTTTGCGGACATACAGCTTGCTGAGGAACAGGGAAGCGCCGTCTTTCCGGATGCCCGTATAGCCGGCCTTTCCTCCATCCCACAGGAAAAAATAGTACCGGAAACCCTCGTGCTCCATCTGCCCGCGCATCGCCGGCCCGGACTGGAATTTTTCCAGCATATAGGCGACCTGCTCCGCGCCGATGATCGGGGTGAAATGTTCTTCCCAGATGATTTTTGCCAGTGCGGCAAGCTCCCCCGCCTGCTCCGGCGCCGCCGGCACGATTTTCAGATGATCCATTTTCCGTTCCCCCGTTCCGGTTCCTCAGTTTTCAACAGCTTTTTCGACCATGGTGGAAAACCATGCGGATTTTCCCCGGAACCGCGCGCTTTTACCGGAACCGCGCCGCCAGCCGGTTGATCAGCAGACAGACGCCGTAGATGACGGGCTGATGCGCAAGGTACAGGATCAGCGCGTGGCGGCCCATCCAGGAGAACGGGGGAAACCGCGGCGGGTATGCAAACGCCGGGAATCTTCCCGCCTTCGCCAGTTTGCCCACGAAAATGCCCGCCGCATAGACAAAAATCCACGGGAACAGGGGAAAATAATCCGCGCTTTGGAACGCGGCGTCGTGAAAGCCAAGCGGAGCCAGCCAGTTGGCTGCGTACAGCGCCTGCGGCAGGGCGGCGGAAAGTTCTTTCGTCAGCCCGAAATACCCCGCTTCCACGTTTTTTGTCAGGACGTACAGCACCGCGCAGACGGCGACCGGGACCCACGAGAAGCGGTACCGGTCCAGAACGGGCTTGAAAAGCCCGGCCAGAATCATGCAGACGGCGAGGAAATGCAGGATGCCGAACGTGATGAGATCCGCGGGCACAAAAATCCATGTGACCAGCGTCACGCCCGCCGCAAGGGCGAGAAGCTTCAGGCCGCGCGCCAGGTTGGAGTGGGAAAGGTTGCACGCGATGCCGGAAAGGAACATGAAAAGCCCGGCGAAGAAAGGCTCGGCCGGCATGAAAAAACGGAAAAAAAAGGCCCCCGGGTCAATATGGTACAGAAAGCCGACCGTGTAAAACCCGTGGTAAAAGATCATGCAGAACACCGCGAAACCGCGGAGCTCGTCCATCAGGTGGATCCGGCCGGGCCGGTTCCCTGCCGCACCGTTTTCGGGCATCCGTACACCTCCGCACTCCGGCCGCCCCCGCGCGCCGGGAAAACTAAGAACATTATAGCATGGAATCCGGGAAAGATACAGAAAAAAAGCGCCCGCTCCGGCAGGCGCCGCCTAAAAGGACAAGGTCACGTTCTTCATCGGGATCCCGTACTGCTGCGAGACCGCGGATTTGACTTTTTCCCGGTCCAGGAGAGGGAGATCGTTGATGCTGTCGATCAGGCGTTTGGTCGGCCGGGCCAGAAGCCTGCCGTTTGCGTTGTAAACCTGAATATCGATCACGCTGATTCCTTCCGCTGTCCGGTTTGCAATGACGACTGCCTTATTCTCCATTCATGGCTTCCCTCCGTTCGGAAGATTCCGCCCGGTTTTCCGCGGCGAAAGTTCGCCGGCCGGCGCGGATTTTTTGCGCAGCTCTATTCTTTTATTCTATAATAATATTATGGAAAAGTCAACATTTCCCATAAAAATTCCGCGTTTTGAGGTGCGGCATTATGGAAAATCAGGAATGATATCCGGGAAGGGCTATGTTATAATAAAAACAAAACCTCGGAACACCGTTCTTTCCACCGGATCGGCCGATCCGGTGGAAAGAACGGTGCCGGGACAGACGGGATCCCGAAAACAGAGAGACAGAGGAATACGGAGGCAGGATCATGGCTCAGACACAGCTGAAAAAGGAATACACCGTCACGGAGGAAATGCTGGCGAAAAAAGTCGGCAGCGGGTCGCTTCCCGTGCTGGCGACGCCCGTCGTGTCGGCTTTGTTTGAAGGCGCGGCGGCGGAACTCGCGCAGGGGTATCTTTCGGAAGGCATTACCACCGTGGGCACGGAGATCACGGTCCGTCACACGGCCCCCACGCCGTGCGGGGCGAAAATCTCCGTGACGGCCGTGCTGACGGAGCAGGAGGGCAGGAAGTTCCGCTTCCGTCTTTCCGCGGAGGATGAGGCGGGGCCGATCGCTTCCGGGGAGCATGAGCGGGTCAGCGTGAAAGCGGAACGTTTTGTCCAGAAAGCGCAGGCCAGAAAGTCGTGCCGGTAAAAGCAAAATACGGAGTCGTCCTGTTCGACCTGGACGGCACCCTGACCGATTCCGGCCCGGGCATCATCGAATGCGTGAAAAAGACGCTGGAACATATGAATATGCCCATTCCGCCCCAAAACATGCTGCGCCGGTTCATCGGCCCCCCGCTCTGGGACAGCCTGACTTCGCTCTGCGGCATGAACGAGCGGCAGGCAAAGGAAGGGGTCGCGTACTTCCGCAAAATTTACGACGTGGGGGGCATCTACCACAACTCGGTTTACCAGGGCATCCCGCAGATCCTGCGGGAAGTGCGGGAAGCGGGCGCGGCGGTCGCTGTGGCGACTTCCAAACCGCTCTCCATGGCGGAAATCGTCCTGAATTATTTCCGTCTCGCCCCGTATTTCGACTTTGTCTCCGCGGCGGACGAGAGCGACAAAAGCGGCGGCAAGGAAGAGCTGATCCGCCCCGTGCTGGAAAAAGCGCGCTGCGCCCCCCGCGAGGCCGTCATGATCGGCGACACCAAATTCGACGCCGCCGGCGCGCGCAAAGCCGGGACGGATTTTATCGGCGTGCTGTACGGGTTCGGCACCGAAGAGGAAATGCGGCGCGAGGGCGGCACGGTTTTTGTGTCTTCCGCGGCGGGTCTGAAGGATCTGCTGTTTGACAAAACCTGACCGCTGCGGTATGATATGGTAAAACGGAATACGGGGTGCTGGGTGTTCCCGGCTGAGAGGAAGCGGACCGACGCTTCCAACCCTCGACCTGATCTGGATAATGCCAGCGTAGGAAAATCGAAAGCAGACGCCCCGCGGCATTCGCGGGGCGTTTTTCTGATTCTCCGGGGCGGACTTCCGGACGAATTTTTATTGGAGGCGTTTCAAAATGGACAGTCAAAACAAAACGTTAGGCGGGAACCCCGCGGTTCTGCGGCTTGTGGAAAGCGCCGTCATGCTCGGCCTCGCCACGGCGCTGAGCCTGGTGAAGATCTTCCAGCTTCCGCTCGGGGGATCGGTCACGCTCTGCAGCATGCTGCCGGTTCTGCTCATCGGCTACAAATACGGCCCCAAGTGGGGGCTCTGCACCGGCTTTACCTACGGCGTGATTCAGCTTCTGCTCGACCTGGGCGAGGCGCTTTCCTGGGGGCTGACCCCGGCGGCCCTTGCGGCTTCCATTATTTTCGACTATCTCCTGGCGTTCGCCGCCCTCGGTCTGGTTGGAATTTACGGCAAAGGGTTCGGACGGTACGTCGCGGGCATGACGACGGCGGTTTTCCTTCGCTTTGTGTTCCACGTGATTTCCGGCGTCACGGCCTACGCTTCCTGGCTGCCGAAGGAATGGAGCGGCCACCTGCTCCTGTATTCGCTGGCATACAACGGCTCGTTCCTGCTGCCGGATTTTGCGATCTCCCTGGTTGTGGGCGTGCTGATCTTCCGCCCGCTGAAAAAATTTCTGGAGACGGACTGAGCCCCTTTTCTGTGCCCAAAGCCGGGCGCGGCCGCATTCCGCTGCGCAAAACCGTGGCCCCATATCGGCGCACTCGCTGCGCGGCGCGCCGACGTCGCCCCTTACTTGCTTGCTGGAACGCAAGTTCCGCCCGGTTCCCGGTGAGCTTCCGTGCGGCTTGCCGGTCAGCCCGCGAGGCGCAGGAACCCGCCGCTTTTGACGGCCTGGCGGAAATCCGGCAGGGAGGGCTTTGTTCCCCCGAAGGTCCGGTACCAGCAGTCGGGGTAAAGGGCGCTGCCGTTTGTTTCCGCGGCGGCGGTGTCCACTTCCGCGTCTTCGCCGGTCCGGACGCGCCGGGCGAAAACGACGGTGCGGAATCCGTCGAATTCATAGGAGCAGGTGGAGAGGGACAGAATCTCGTCCGATGTTTTCAGGTCGACCGGCGTCCGCACCACCGACCGGACCCGGACGTCGTAGAGATACTTTAAAAAGCTGTCCGCCGAGGAAAAGCAGGCTTTTTGGTAATCGAACGGCGCGCCCTGCGCGGGGTCGGTGTTTGCCTTGATGACCGCGAAGATTTTCCAGTACGCTTTGCTGCCGTTCTCCTGGTACAGGATGACGGGATGCGCGCGGTAATAGGCGAGGCCGTCATACTGCAGCAGGTCGGCGAACATCTGGCCGTTTTTCATGCTGTGCCCGTACAGGATCGTGTTTTTCCGTTCGCCCTGGGACTTGGCCGGCAGCGGATACTGGTAGATGCTGCCGTATTTTGTCGTGCCGCGTTTCCAGTCGTGGGTCAGGTAATAGTCGGGGGAAGAGGCGGGGGCGCGGAGGACCGGGTAGTCGACCACCGTTCCGGGGATGGTGATCCACCCTTCCACGTCCGGGTTGATTGCCCGCAGCTGTGCGAAGGACAGCGTGCTCCGCTTGGCGGGAGAGGAAGAGCCCGGTTTCGACGAAGAGGAGGAAGAAGGGCCGCCGCGGTACAGGGAACGGGCCGAGTCGAGCGAGGCGTCCGCCTGCCGGGGCAGGATGACCAGGCGGAACAGAAGAATCCCCGCGCAGACGGCAAAAACGAAGGAAGAAACAATAAGCGCGCCGGAAACGAACCGTTTGGAAGCCGGCTTTCTCGGAAGGCGGGAAGTAAGGCGGGAGATCATTCCGGAGATACGGGAAAAAACGGGGAGAAAACGTGCGGGAATTTGCATGGATTCATCAGCCTTTTCTAAAAATAGGGGAACGCCGTGCCGCGGGAGAGAAGGCTCCCTTCTTCCTTTTTATCTTATCATGCAAACGGCCGAAACAGATTCCGGAAATTTTAAAACCCGGTTAAAAATCGATTGGACTTTTCGGGATTCCGGAAAAAGAGAGCGGAAAGAAACCGTTGGTTTCCGCGCCGCACAGAATCCCAGCGGGGCGATTCGGATTTTCGCCAAAATTAAGGCCCTTTTAATGGGATCGTAACGTAACCGGAAGCCTCCTACGGTACAATAGCGCTGTTGGCAAATGAAATTCAGGCGGTATTGCAGAACGAGGAGGTAAAAATTCATGTTTCTTGGCAAAAAAACGGCCCGGACCGCTCTGGCGGTTTTCTGCGCCCTTGCGGTCGCGGGCTGCGGCTTCGGTGCGCAGGGCACGAAAGCGTACGCCGCGTCAGCCGATGATCCGTATAACATCAATATCGGAATCGGCGGGAGCGAGACCGAGGTCCGGTTCTGCTGGCAGAGCGCCAGCTCCAAGACCGGGCAGCTTCAGATTGCGAAAACCGACGACGTAAAAAGCGGCGCGTTCCCGGCGGGCTCCACAAAATATGCGGCCCTCGAGAGAGTGACGGCGACCGAGGGATACCTGGACAATGCGGTTTCCACAAATACCGACCATCCGATCAGCTCCTTCAAGGCGGAGGACGGCACGACGGCGCTTACGGACGAGTACTCCAACAAAGTGACGGTCAGCCTTTCCGCCAACACGTCGTACACCTACCGCGTCGGCGACGGCACGACCTGGAGCAAGGACTATACGTTCCGGACAGGAAGCGCGGCGGACGGCTTCACGTTCGCGGCTTTCGGCGACCCCCAGATCGGTGCAAGCAAAAATGTTCCGCATGACACGGCCGGCTGGGCGGACACGCTCCGGAAGGTCACAGCCAAGTATCCTTCCGCCGACTTCCTGTTCTCCATGGGCGACCAGGTCAACGATTACGACCATGTTTATCAGCAGCAGACGGAATACAAAGGGTTCTTCAACCCGATCGCTTCGGCCGACTACCTGCAGACGCATATCCTGGCGGCCTTCACCGGAAACCACGATTTCCAGATGGGCAAATATTACAGTTACCACTACAACCAGCCGAACCTCTCCCCGCTGGGGCAGACCGTTACCAATAACGTGCCCGACCGCAACGGCGACTTCTGGTTCCGTTACGGCAACACTCTGTTCATGGTGCTCGAAGGAAACAACTTCTACGGCGTTTCCGCGCACGACCAGTTTATGAGCAAGGCGATCAGCGCCAACCCGGGCGTAAAGTGGAAGGTGACGGCGTTCCACCAGGCCCCTTACAGCGAGGCAAACCATGACGGCGCCACCAGTGCCGACGACGACGTCATGTTCATACGCCAGAACTGGACGAAGCTGATGGACAAATACGACGTCGACATCGTCCTCAACGGCCACGACCACTACTACACCCGTTCCTACCAGATGCTCGCAGGCTCCCCCGTCAGCACGGAGAAAACCCAGAAGGTAACGGACCCGAAGGGCACCGTGTACTTCACGCTTGACTCCGGCAGCGGCAGCAAATATTATACATACAACACAAGCCAGGACCACTCTTTCAGCGCATTCGGCTGGCAGAACAATGTCCCCACATACACCTATGCGAAGGTAACGGACAGCGCGTTCACCCTGACGACCTACGCGACGAATTCCGACACGCCGATTGATACCTACACCATCAGCAAGACGCAGGCTCCGGCCTCTTCGTCGAAGGGCGGCAGCGGAGGAACGGTTTCCAACCCGGCGTCCGGCACGCAGCCGGTTTCCACGACCCAGCCGGTCTCGACGGTTTCCAACCCGCCGACGGGCGACGACGACGGCAATACCCCGGTGGTCTTCATCATCGCCGCGGGCGCCCTTCTGATTGCCGCCTGCTGTGTCGCGGTGATTGTCCGGAGGAAGAAAGCCGGAAATTAACAGAATCCGCCCGGACGTGACAAAAGAATCCCAGACAACCTCATTTCACTGCGAAGTGCGATGAGGTTGTCTTTCTTCGAAAAACAGAGGAAGAGGAGAACACCGTGCCGCATCTGCAGATAAAAAATTTATGGAAGGCGGGAGCCGCGCTCCTGCTGCTCATCGCCTACATCGTCCTCGCGTACGGCCTGAGCCGCCACCAGGCCTATTACAATCCGTACCGCCTTTCCGGGCATGACACCATCTCGTTTGAGACGGCGAAGGTCGTTTCCGTCGATTCCGAGAACGTGAAGCACGATGAAAAACATCCCGAGCTTCTGGTCGGTTCGCAGAACGTGACCATTACCGTCCTGACGGGCGCCTACCGCGGAAAAAGCTACCGCATCACGAACAACCTGAATTACGATGTGAACTATTACCTGAAAGCCGGGCAGACCGCCGTCGTGTCGGTCAGCGCCACGGGGGACGGAAAAACCGTCAACATCAACGTCAACACGCCGAACCGGACCCCCTACCTGTACCTGATGGCGGCGCTCTTTGTCCTGCTGCTCTGCCTGGTCGGCGGGAAAAAAGGCTTCCGGTCCGTCCTCGCGATCGGCTTTACCGTGACCAGCGTGATCTTTGTTTTTGTTCCCCTGCTGTACCGGGGGGTCCCCCCGGAGGCAGCCGTTCTCATCTTTTCCGCCGTCACGTCCTGCGTGACGCTTCTGCTGGTCGGCGGCTTCGAGTGGAAGAGCCTGATTGCGGTTCTCGGGACGTTCGGCGGGGTCCTGCTTTCGGCCGGCATCGAGCTGGTTTTCACCTCGCTGACGGGCACTTCGGGCTATACGTTTTCCGATACGGAGTCGCTGCTGGCGATCTCTTCCCACAGCGGCCTGCGGGTCGGGGGCCTGTTTTTCGCCGCCGTGCTCGTCGCGTCGCTCGGGGCGGTGATGGACGTCGCCATCTCCGTGTCTTCGTCGGTCAACGAGGTGTACCGGGGAAACCCGGACGCCGGGCGGAAGGCCCTCTTCGCTTCCGGAATGAATGTGGGACGGGACATGCTGGGGACCATGGCCAACACACTGATCCTGGCGTTCACCGGTTCCTCCCTGGTGGGGCTGATCCAGATCTACACGTACAACATGCCGTATAACCAGGTGATGAATTCCAACCAGATCGCCACGGAAATCATCCAGGCGCTGACTGGCAGCTTTGCCGTTGTCGTGACGGTGCCGACGGTTTCCTTCCTTTCCGCGAAGCTGCTGCCGCTGCTTGCGGAGAAAAAGCTCCGCTTCCGCCGGCCGCAGTGACGTGAAACGTTTCCCGCGGCATTCCGTCGGGTCTATTTTGTCCATCCCGCTCCGGGGCGCGGGATGGATTTCTTTTGTTTCAATATTTTAGATACATGTATTAAAAATATTGAATGAATATTTTAAAAAAATAATACAGATTAAAAAACAAAAATCCGGACCGTGCAACTGTGCTGTTTTCCGAATATTTGTATTATTATATAAAATTTTTAAAAATATCGATTGAAAACGATACGATTCCGTGTTATAATGCAATCGATGTATGGACACGTTGATTCCATGATACGGACAGAAAAGACACGAGCAGAATGACAAATCCGCTCAAAAACAGGGAATCAAGTCCATACATGTTTGCAAACACAGCCGGACAGGAGCTGCCCGGACCGGGAGGCGGAGGGAAGCCCCGAAACGGGGCGGCGAAAATGACAAATTGTGAAAGAATGGAGATTGCAGCGATGGGAAAAACCGTACGGATCGAAGAAAACGGGCTCAATCTGGTCTTTGAGCTGGAAAAGGGAAAACGCGCGCGGTTCCTCTATTTCTCCCCGGTTCCCTACCGCGGGGGCGCGGTGCCGGAAAGCCTGAAAAACGGGTTTAAGCTGGTGGACCTTGCGGAATCCGGCATGGACAACACCGACCACCACGGCATGAAGCATACCGGCACGGTGCCGGGGGCCCTGCTCCGCTACCGATCCATGAAGGACACGCGCAACGCGTTGGGCCGGAAGCTGGAGATCACGCAGGAGACGGACGGCCTTTTCGTCACGAGCCATATCCAGTTCTACGACGGGGTGCGGGCCGTCCGCTCCTGGACGGAGCTGGAAAACAAGGGAACCCGCACCCGCGAGCTGGAGTATGTCACCTCGTTCGCCTACTACGGCGCTTCGCTGCCGGGCTCCAAGCCGTGGGAGGAAAAAATGCTGGTCCGGAAAGCGCACAACTCCTGGTATGACGAAGCGCGCTGGCAGGCTTACACCCTGCCGCAGATGGGGCTGAATCCCATCGACATGATGGCGTCCACCAAACGGATTTACGCCTATAATGCGGGCACCTGGTCCTCCGAAGAGTATCTGCCGATGGGCAGCCTGGAAAATACGGACGCCGGCGTCTGCTACCTGTGGCAGATTGAGAACAACGGCTCCTGGTACTGGGAGGTCGGGGACAGCGCGGGCGATTTCCTGCCCGACCCGGAAACGCGCGACATGGTCATCACCACGGAGGGCACGGCGCGGGCGGAAATCTATTTCCAGCTCTGCGGCCCGACCGAGCAGGAATGCCAGTGGCACAAATCCCTCAAACCCGGCGAACGCTTCGTCACGGTCCCCGTCGCCGTGTCGGCGGTCCGCGGCTCGTTTGAAACCTCGGCGGACGAGATGATCCGGTACCGCCGCCGCATCCGCCGCAAAAACGAGGACAACGAAAAGCTGGGCGTTATTTTCAACGATTACATGAACTGCCTTTTCGGCGATTCCACCACGGAAAAGCTCATCCCGCTGATCGACGCGGCGGCCGAAGCGGGGTGCGAGTACTTCTGCATCGACTGCGGCTGGTACACGGACGAAAACTGGTGGGGCAGGGTCGGCGAATGGAAGCCGTCCGAAAAGCGGTACCCCGGCGGCATCGAGATCCCGATCCGCTACATCCGCTCCAAAGGCATGATCCCCGGCCTCTGGCTGGAGATCGAGGTGATGGGGCGCGACGCCCCCCTGGCGAAGAAGCTGCCGAAGGACTGGTTCTTTGTGCGCCACGGCAGGCCCGTGAGCGACACCGGTCGCTACCAGCTCGATTTCCGCAATCCGGAAGTGCGCGCCTACGCCACAAAGACCGTGGACCGCATGGTGCGGGAATACGGGGTGGGCTACATCAAGATGGATTACAACATCAACGGCGGCGTCGGCACGGAGCTTCACGCGGACAGCTTCGGCGACGGCCTGCTGGAACACGACCGCGCCTACCTGAAATGGCTGGACGGCATCTTCGCCAAGTACCCCGGTCTGGTCATTGAAAACTGCGGCTCCGGCGGGATGCGGATGGATTACGCCATGCTCAGCCGGCACAGCATCCAGTCCTCGAGCGATCAGACGGATTACATGAAAAACGCCGCCATCGCGGTTTCCAGCCCGGTCGGGGTCAACCCCGAGCAGTGCGCCATCTGGTCGTATCCCCTCAGGACGGGGGACCGGGAAGAGGTCGTGGTCAACATGGTCAACGCCATGCTGCTGCGCATCCATCAGAGCGGGCACCTCGCGGAGCTCAGCCCGGAGCGGTTCCATCTGGTAAAAGAGGGGATCGCCTGCTACAAATCCATCCGCGCGGACATCAAAGACAGCCTGCCGTTCTGGCCCCTCGGCCTTCCGAGCTTCTACGAGGACTGGCTGGCGCTCGGCCTCGGCTGCGGCAGAAAGCTGTACCTCGCGGTATGGCGCGTCCGCGGCGGGGAAACGGCCGAAATCCCGCTGCCCCAGGTGAAAGGGAAAAAGGCGGAGGTCAGGGTCCTGTACCCTTCCTTTGAAACGGAGACCCCGGTGCTCGACACCGCGAAAGGGACGCTCCGGGTGCATCGGAAAGCGGCGAAGACCGCGCGCCTCTATGAGATTGATCTTTCCGAAGAGCCGTAAATATTTGCGGAAACGGAGGCTTTCCCGCCCGCGGGCCGGGAAATCTTGAATTGCGGCCGGTTTTCCACTATAATAGACCTGTTTGAAAAAAGGTTTGAATGGGACGTGCGTATGGCGTACAAGTATTTGCGGCTGAAGGAAGACATCAAAAGCCGGATCCTTTCCGGGCAGCTGAAAAACGGGGAAAAAATCGGCAGCGAGGCGGAACTTTCCCGGCAGTATCACGTGAGCAGGCAGACCGTCCGGGGCGCGCTGGCGGAGCTTGTGCGGGAGGGCCTGCTCTACACGGTGCAGGCAAAAGGGTCGTTCGTCTGCAGCGAGCCCGGGCGGAAAACAAAAACCGGGCTTCTCGGCTTTGGCACCGAGCTCTTCAAGCGGTACAACATTTTTCCGAATATCATTACGGGCATCAACGAGGTCGTTTCCACCCAGGAGTACAACATCCTGATCTGCGAGGACCAGAACACGCTCGCGGGCGAACGGAAATGCCTGGAGAATTTCCTCGAAAAAAATGTGGACGGCCTGATCATCGAGCCGTGCAAAAGCATGCTGCCCTGCGTCAACCTCGACCTGTACAGCGAATTTCTCCGCAGAAAAATACCCATCGTATTTTTTGACGGATGCCACCCCGAGGTCGGCGCGTCCTGCGTCCTTGCCGACGACGAGGAAGGGGGGTACCAGGCGGCGAAGTGCCTGCTGGGAAACGGGCACCGCGACATCTGCGCCTTCCTCAAGTTTGACGACATGCAGGGGTACCGTCGCCTGAAAGGGGCCGCGCGCGCGTTCCGTGAGGCGGGCGTCCCGGTCCGGGAAGACCGGATCGTTTGGTTTTCCACGGAAGATTACGACTATTTCTGGGACACGGAAGGGAAAGACCGCCGCTTCGACCCGGCAATTTTAAATTTCGCGGAGACCTGCACCGCCATGATCGCCTACAACGATCTGGTCGCCGCGAAGGCCCTGCGGCTTTTCCGCCGGCAGGGCATCCGGGTTCCGCAGGATTTTTCCCTGGTGAGCTTTGACGATACCGACCTGACCAAACCGTTCGGGGTGGGCGTCACTTCCGTCCCCCACCCCAGCTACCGGATGGGACGGACCGTCGGGGAGTTTATGGTGAAGATGCTGAAGGATCCGGAAAAGAAATTTCAGAGCGTTCTCCCGTGCGAAATCATCCTGCGGGATTCCGTCAGAAAAATCCGCTGACTTCCCGCGCGGCGGGCAGAAAAAATGCGTCCGGGCAATTTTGCCCCGGGCGCATTTTCCGTTTTTCCCCTTCCCGGGCGGAAGCTCCGGCAATTGAACTTCCCGGAATTTTGTAGTAAGATTCAGAAAAAGAAGTTTTGACGGGGATGGTTGTGAATGGACGGGTTGTGTAAGGTGCTGATTGTGGAGGATGAGTACATTACGCGGCAGGGTATCCGCAATATGATCGACTGGAACGCGGCGGGCTTCGAGATCGTTGGGGAAGCCTGCAACGGGAAGGACGCCCTTGCCATGGTGGAAAAGCTCCGGCCGCACATTGTGCTGACCGATGTCGTCATGCCGGTCGTGGACGGCATCGAGCTGGAAAAAGCGCTGCGGGCGAAACACCCGGAGATTCCGGTCGTGGTGCTCAGCAGCTACAGCGATTTCGATTATGTCCGGGATTCGTTCCAGAGCGGCGCGTCCGACTATATCCTGAAGCCGACGCTGAGCCCGGACAATCTTCTGAAAAGCATGAAGCAGGCCGCGTCCCGGATCCCGGGCCTGACGCTGCGCGGCCGGCGGAACCGGTCGCTGGCCGGGGCCGTGGAAAAGCTTCTCACCGGCTTTGCCGGAGAGGGGACCCGGAAGCAGCTTGCCGGGGCCTTTCGGGAGGACGGTTTCCTTCTGGTCGGGACGGACCTTTCCCGCTTGTTCGGGCGGGACGCCGAAGCGGCGGAGAGGCAGAAAGCGCTTCTGGCCCGGGCGGCGGAGCAGGAGCTTTCCGGTTTTTCCTGCGAGCACCTGGTCGTCAACGAATCCGTCCTGCTTCTGGTCGTCAATTTCCGGCTGTCGGAAAAGGAAAGCCTCTGCGGTGCGCTCCGGCGGGCGGCGGAAAAAATCGCGGAGCAGGAGCCGCGCACCTTTTACGTTGCCAGCCCGGTTTTTTCGGACATCTCCAGGATGAAAGAAATTTACGGCGGGCCGTTTCTCAGGAATCTGGACCAGTTTTTCTACTATAAAAACAGGCATTTCATGGCGGCGGAAGAATTCCGGAAGCCGGAGCGGCAGGCCCGGTTCAACCTGCTGGAATACACGAGGCTGCTCGACGCCCTGCAGGTCGAAAAGGCGCTGGACCTGCTGGAAGGTTACATGCGCCGGGCCCTTTCCGCGCGGTGGCCCGGCGAAATGGAGCTGAAGACGCTCGTTCAGGACGCCTGGTACCAGCTGCTCTCCGTTCTGGAAGACCAGGGGCTGAATGCGGACAGCCTTTCCTATTTGAAGCGGGAGTGCCTGCTGAAACTCTATTCGTGCTCCTACGCGGATGAATTCGCCCGGGTCTTTTCCGTCCTTCAGGCGGATTTCCGCACGATCGTCGGCAAATACAAGGTTGGCGGGAACGGCGGCACCATGCGGGACATCCTGCGGTACATCGACGGCCATTACGGCGAGCCGCTTACGCTGACCAGCCTGGCCCGGCGGTTCAACTTCAACTATTCGTACCTTTCCGCCTACTTCCGCTCCCACCATTCGGAGGGGTTCAGCGAGTATTTGAACCGCGAGCGGATCCGCCACGCGATGGAGCTTCTGCGGCAGGGGACGCTTTCCGTTTCGGAGGTGTGCGGCGCGGTCGGCTACACGGACCAAAGCTACTTTGCCCGGGTTTTTAAAAAAGAGACCGGGAGCACTCCGCGCGACTACCGGAGAAGCTGCCGGAAAGCGGAGGGATAGACGATGTGTCTGAAAAAATGGCTCCGGGCCGTGCATCCGGGCCGCCTGGCGGTAAAAATCGCGTGCGTCGTTGTGCTGGGCGTGGTGATTGTCTCCGTTTTCACCCTGGGCACCGCTTCCAGCATGACGAAGGAAGGGTATGTGGAGACCATGAGCCGGTCGAACCAGCAGATTCTGACCATGGTCCAGGCAAAGATGGAAGCGGCGAACGACCAGATTACCGACGTGGAACTGACGATCAACAACAGCTGGTCTTTTTCCCAGTACCTGAAGTTCCGGCAGGAGAACCCCAGAGCCTTTGTGCTGGTTTACGACATGGCCAAGGAACTGGGAGCCGTCAAGCCCGCCACGTTTTACGACGTTGCGGCGGTCGGCGTCAACGGGCAGTGCTACGTTACCAACCAGACCAGCCTTTCGGTTCCGGTGGACGAGCTTCTGAGCAGCCGGGTCACGCAGGACGCGCGCTCGTCCCCCAACCGCATCCTGTACCGCTTTGTGCGGAAAGACATCACCCGGAATTCCCGGGAGGGCAGCTCCTTCGTCGCGCTGAAGGCCCTCACCTACCCCGGCACGCGGGATGTGTACGGCTACGCCTATGTCGTAATGAAGCAGAGCGATCTGCGGGCTTTTTTCGACAACCTGAGCAACAGCACGAACAACCTCACGCTTTTGGACGGGTCCGGCGACATTGTGTCGTCTATGGACCGTTCGGCCATCGGCCGGAAGGATGAAGAACTCGCGCGGGTCGTCCGGGATATGGACGCAAAAAACGAAACGAGCCGCTATGTCATCCTTCAGAACAAGCCGGTGCTCGTTCTGGCGCGCGCCATCCCCCGCTGGAACCTGTACGCCGTGAGCGTCTTCGACTACACGCGGGCGCTGAACGAACAGAACGGGAGCGCCTATATTCTGACGGTCTGCCTGATCGTCACGGCGGCGGTCCTGGCGATCCTGTTCTTTTTCATCAACCAGATCACGCGGCCGATCAACAAGCTGGTCCGCACGATGGAAAGCGTGACGAAGGACGGTCTGCCGGACCGCATCGGGGTGATCCGCGGCGGCTACGAGGTGCAGCGCCTTTCCAGCGCGTTCAGCATCATGATCGAGCACATCAACCGCGACGTGCACCGGCTGCTTTCCCTGGAGCAGGAAAAGCGCCGCATGGAGATCCATACGCTGCAGATGCAGATCAATCCCCATTTTATTTACAACACGCTGACGTCGATCAAATGGCTCATCTGGCAGGGCAGCGCGGAGAAGGCCGTGAAGGGGATCGACACGTTCACGCTGCTGCTGCGCAGCGCCATCAGCGACAGCCAGAAGTTCCATCCGGTCTCCGAGGAAGTGAAAAATCTGGAAAACTATATTTTCCTTCAGAAAATCCGCTTCGGGCAGCAGATTCAGACGAATATCTGCGTAAGCCCCGCCGCGGCCGGATGCCTGATCCCAAAGCTCCTCCTGCAGCCTTTTCTGGAAAACTCCTTTTTCCATGCCTTTGCCGACCGGCAGCAGGGGGTCGTTTCCCTGTTCATCGACTGCCACGGCGGCGGCCTGGTCTGCGAGCTGATCGACGACGGCGTGGGTATGCCGCAGGGCAAGGCGGACGCCCTGGTCGCCGCCCGCCCGGACGACGAATGCCGTTCCGTCGGCATCCCGAATGTGTCCGCGCGGATCCGCCTGCTGTTCGGGGAGAAATACGGCGTTAAGATTTTCAGCGAGCCGGGGCACGGGACCTCCGTCCGGGTGACGCTTCCCCTGATCCGCGAAGGCGGAAACACAACCTGAAAAAAGTCCCGGTATCTCAAAAAAGTTCCAAATTACCCGGCATCGGTTTGTACAATCTCCTAAAAATATTCTCAATAGTTCCGAAAAAAGTCCTATGCTTTTTGTCATAAATCATGATAACATGGAGATACAGTTTTGGAAACTGTGAAGAAACACCAAAAATTTTTAGGAGGGGTCCGTAATGAAAGGAAAACGCATCGCGGCGGCTTTTCTGAGTTTGGTCATGGCGGCCGGTCTGGCCGCCTGCGGCGGGGGCGGCGCCGGTTCGTCGGCGGGTTCGCAGGCCGCGCCGAATTCGCAGGCCGCGTCTTCTTCCGCGGGAAGCACCGCCAAAAAACTGACGATCTGGGCCTGGGACGACACGTTCAACGTGAAAGCGGCCAATGAGGCGAAGGCGGCTTATGCCAAAATCGACCCGGACGTTTCCGTAAACGTTGTGAGCATGGCGCAGAACGACATTGTGGCGAAGCTGAACACCGCTTTTGAGTCCGGCAACGTGGACGGCATGCCGAACATCGTCCTGATCGAGGATTACAGGATCCAGAATTACCTGAAATCCTACCCGGACGCGCTGAGCGATCTTTCCGACGTCACGAAGCCCGAAAAATTCATGGCCTACAAGCTGAAAACCATGACGCAGGACGGCAAAGTCTACGGCGTCCCCTTCGACAGCGGCGTCGCCTGCGTCTTTTACCGCACCGACCTGATTCAGAAAGCCGGTTACAAAGACGCCGACATGCAGGACCTGACCTGGGATAAGTTCATCGAGATCGGCAAGGCCGTCAAGGCAAAAACCGGCAAGGCGATGCTTTCCGTCGACCCGAGCGACCTCGGGCTGATCCGCATGATGATGCAGTCCGCCGGCAAATGGTATGTGGACGCTTCCGGCAAAGCGGATATCGCCGGCAACGCCGCCCTGAAAGAAGCCCTTACCATTTACAAAAAGATGCAGACGGAAGGTATTACGGTCACCGCCTCCGGCTGGGATGCCGGCGTGGCCGCCGTAAACGGGGCCAAGGTGGCGACGGCCGTGAACGGCTGCTGGTACGCGTCCAGCATCAAGAAAGCCTCCGACCAGTCCGGAAAATGGGCCGTCGCGTCGTTCCCGAAAATGACGAACGTTGCCAATTCCGTCAACGCCACAAACTGCGGCGGCGCCAGCTGGTATGTGATCGACAAGGTCCCCGGGAAGGATACGGCGAAGGATTTCCTGAGCAAGACCTTCGCGTCCGACACGGCGCTTCTCGACAGCCTGTGCAAGGACATCAGCCTGGTAAGCACGTACCAGGACGCGGTTTCCGGCCAGAACGTCGGCGCGCCGGACGCTTTCTTCAGCAACCAGCCGATCTACAAAAACTGGATTGAATGGACCAAGAAGATTCCGGCCGTCAACTACGGCACTTCCACCTACGATATCGAGAGCAAGATGACGGAAGCGGTTCAGAGCATCGTCAAAGGCGCGTCCGTCGACGACACCCTGAAGAATACGCAGACCGAAGTGGAAGGAATCCTTTCCGCCGCCGGCTGACGGGCGGAAAAAACGCACAGCAGCCGGGCAGCCATTGCCGTTCCGCGGCGATGGCCGCTTTTTTATAAGGGGGTTTTCCGTGTGAATCAAACTGCGGTTGCAGAAAAAGAAAAGCGTCCGGTTCCCCGGGCGGGGGAAGGGCCGGGCGGAACCGGACGCCATACCCTGGGGACCAGGCTGAACCGCTGGGGCTGGGCCTTTGCCCTGCTGAGCATCGTCCTCATCAGCATTTTTGTCTTTGCCCCGATGGTCGGCGCCCTGGTCATGTCGTTCCAGACCGGCAAGGGAGTCAACGCCCATTTCGGCGGCCTGACGAATTACGCCCGGCTCTTTTCGGACCGGACGGTGGCCACCGCCCTGAGCAACACCCTCATCTATCTGGTCGTCCAGGTGCCGATCATGCTGATCCTGGCCCTGATCCTTTCCGTGATCCTCAACGACCGGAATCTGAAGGGGCGCACCTTCTTCCGCGTCGCCATTTTCCTGCCGTGCATCACCTCGCTCGTTTCCTATTCGCTGATTATGAAGAACATTTTTTCCAACGACGGCATCTTCAACCAGATGCTGATTCATACCGGCCTGCCCCCCATCCTCTGGACGACGGACGCGTTCTGGGCGCGGATCCTCATCATTATCGCCATCACCTGGCGCTGGACGGGGTACAACATGATCTTTTACCTTTCCGGCATGCAGGGCATTGAGCCAAGCATTTACGAGGCCGCCGAGATCGACGGGGCGAATGCCGTGACGAAATTCACCCGCATCACGGTGCCCCTGCTCAAGCCGGTCATCCTGTTTACGACCATCACGTCGACCATCGGCACCCTTCAGCTTTTCGACGAGGTGCAGAACATCACGCAGGGCGGGCCGGCGAACGGGACCGTCACCATCTCGCAGTACATCTACAACCTCTGCTTCAAGTACACGCCGAACTTCGGGTATGCATGCGCGGTGGCGTTCATTGTCGTCGTCCTGATCCTGCTGCTTTCCATGGTCCAGATGAAGGTAGGGGGGAAAGAAAACCAATGAAGAAAAAAACGCTGACCGCTCTGAAATATCTTTTCCTGATTGTTGCGTCCGTTCTCTCGATTTTCCCGTTTTTCTGGATGATTATCTCGGCCACGAACAGCGCGCGGGAAGTGAATGCGGGCAAGCTGACGTTCGGGGCGCATCTGCTGGATAATCTCGCGAATCTGTTCCACAGCGACCTCGCCTTCGGCGCCTCGCTTGCCAATTCCGTGTGGATCGCCGTGATTACCACGGTTCTGGCGCTGCTGATTTCTTCCGTCGCCGGGTACGGGTTCGAGATTTTCCGCAGCAGGGCGCGCGACCGCGTCTTCAACATCCTGCTGCTTTCCATGATGGTTCCGTTCTGCGCGCTGATGATCCCGCTGTACCGCATGTTCAGCGCGGCCGGCAAGGCGGGGTTTGCGGGTGTCGGGCTGAACACCATGTTTTCGGTCATCGTGCCTTACATCTGCACGGCGTTCCTGATCTTTTTCTTCCGGCAGAACACCAAGAGCTTCCCGAAAGATATTCTGGAAGCCGCTCGGATCGACGGGCTGAACGAGCCGGGAATCTTCTTCCACATGTATGTGCCCGTCATGCGGTCGACGTATGCGGCGGGCGCCATTGTCACCTTCATGACCAGCTGGAACAATTACCTCTGGCCGCTGGTTGCCCTGCAGGAGCCGCGGAAGCGCACCGTTCCGCTGATCCTGTCCGCGATGGGTTCCTCCTACACGCCGGATTACGGGATGATTATGGCCGGAATCGTGCTGGCGACCCTGCCGACGGGGCTGATCTTCTTCTTTATGCAGAAGCAGTTCGTCGCGGGCATCGTCGGTTCCGTCAAGTGACCGCCGGGAAAGGGCGGCCCGGCACAAAAAAGCGGACCGTTCCCGGATTTCCGGGGGCGGTCCGTCTTTCGCGCCATGCGGTCAGCGGTAGGATTCTTCCAGAATAGCAAGGCTGTCCGCTTCGGAAAGCGGGGCGGGGTCGACGCCGAACAGCCCGCCCATGGTTTCCCGCGCGTTCTTCGCGTATTTGGGAAGGTCGGCTTTGTCGATGCCGTAGTCGCTCATTTTCAGGGCGGCCACGCCGCAGGCCTTCTGCAGGGCGGAGAGCGCGTCCACAAAATCCGCCGCCTGCGACGCGTCCGCTTTGCCGAGCGCCTTCGCCATGTCGACCATGCGCCCGTCGCAGGCGCGCGTTTCGGCAAAATGGGTGTAGTAGGCTTTGCTGATCATAATCAGCCCCGCGCCGTGCGGCAGGTTGTGGTGGTACGCGCTGAGGGCGTGCTCCAGGCTGTGCTCCGAGGTGCAGGATGAAAGGGATTCCACCATGCCGGAAAGCGTGTTGGCCAGCGCCATGCCTTCCCTCGCCTTTTCGTCGGAGCCGTTTTTCACGGCGGCGGCAAGGCTTTTTCCGACCAACTCGATGGCCTTGAGCGCGTACAGGTCGCTGAACGTGTTCGCCGTTTTCGC
Organism: Oscillospiraceae bacterium; assembly: GCA_022650455.1. Taxonomy (GTDB): domain Bacteria; phylum Bacillota; class Clostridia; order Oscillospirales; family Acutalibacteraceae; genus Thermocaproicibacter. The sequence continues at coordinate 4,766 of JALCPO010000001.1, read as the reverse complement.
GAGGTATCCTTCCGTGCTGTGGAACAGCGCGTCGAAGCCCTGGAACGCGGTGAGGTGCGGCGGCACGGTGAGCATCAGGTCCGGGTCGACGACCGAAAGGACGGGGAACGTCTTTTCATATCCGAAGCCGATTTTTTCGTTGGTTTCCTCTTTCGTCGTCACCGTCCAGGGGTCGGCTTCCGTGCCGGTGCCCGCCGTGGTCGTAATCGCGACGATGGGCAGGGGGTCGTTCGGGACGGCCCTGCCTTTTCCGGTGCCGCCGGAAACGTAGTCCCAGTAGTCGCCTTCGTTCGCCGCCATGACGGCGATCGCCTTGGCCGAGTCGATGCTGCTGCCGCCGCCGAGGCCCACGACGAAATCGCAGCCCTCTTTTTTCGCGAAGGCCGCGCCTTCCATCACGTGCGATTTTACGGGGTTGGGGAGAATTTTGTCAAAAACCGCGTAGGCCGCTCCCGCTTTTTCCAGCTCTTTTTCGGTCCGCGCCAGGTAGCCGTTCCGGCGGACGGACTGCCCCGAAGAAATGACGATCAGGGCCTTTTTGCCGGGCAGCTTCTGCGTGTGCAGATTTCCGAGCTGCCCTTTGCCGAACAGGATCTTTGTGGGAATAAAGTAGTTCATGCCGACACCTCCAAAAATAGATTCTTTTTTAATTATAATACTTCGAGTACGCGCAAAGTCAATCCCGTTCCGCAATCCAGCGCGGGGCAAAGAAAGAATCCCTTGACTTTGCGCGCGCATCCGTCTAAATTAAGTATAGACGCGGCGGAAGTCCCGGGAAAACTGCCGGAATTCCGCCGCCAGAATTTTAACAGGCGAGGTGGAGCGCATGGGATACACAATCGCGCAGGCGGCGGAAAAGACGGGCCTGTCGGAGCACACCCTGCGGTATTATGAACGGGAGGGGCTTCTGCCTTTCGTGAAACGGACGCCGGGGGGAATCCGCTCGTTTCAGGACAGCGACTTCGAATGGCTGGCGCTGATCTGCTGCCTGAAAAAGACCGGGATGCAGATCAAGGAGATCAAGCAGTTCGTGGACTGGTGCAAAGAAGGAGATTCCACCCTGGAAAAGCGCAGGGAAATGCTGGTGGGGCACCGGGAGGCCGTAGTGCGGCGAATTGCCGATCTCCGGAAATGCCTGGATAATATCGACTGCAAAATCCGCTGCTATACCTCCGCGTGCGAAGCGGGCACCGGCGCGCCGTATCTCTGCACCAAGAAAGGGTGAGGTTTTCCGCCGGATGGAAGAAAAAACGCGCAGGGTGGAGTACTTTTTTACAGGAAGGATAAAATAACCCTGATTATAACAAAAACGGCGGTAGGAAAGGGTTGCTATGGAACAGTTGAAAAGAATCCCGTCGCATATCGGCGTTATTCCGGACGGCAACCGAAGGTGGGCGGTCCGGAACGGATACAAAAAGCAGGACGGCTACGCGTTCGGAATTGAACCCGGCTTTCAGCTGTATGAGCTGATGCTGGAGTACGGGATTCGGGAAGCCACGTTTTACGGGTTCACGAAGGACAACAACAAGCGTGCAGCGGAACAGCGCGAGGCGTTCACCGCGGCATGCGTGGAAGCCGTGAAGCGCCTGAGCGGCAGGGACGCGAACCTGCTGGTCGTCGGCAACACGGAGTCCCCCGCGTTTCCGGTGGAGCTGAAAGCGTACGCGAACCACCGGGTCGGATTCGGCAGGGGCAGGATCAACCTGAATTTTCTGGTCAATTACGATTGGAAATGGGATTTGAACGGGCTGAAAGAGAACGGGCGGCTCAAATCGGCGGAGATTCCCCGCGTGGACCTGCTCATCCGGTGGGGCGGCCGGCGCCGCCTGAGCGGATTTCTTCCCGCCCAGTCGGTTTATGCCGACTTCTATATTATTCACGACTACTGGCCGGATTTTCAGCCTTCGCAGTTTCTCGACGCCCTTCGGTGGTATCAGGACTGCGACGTCACCCTGGGCGGTTGACTTTTCTTCTCGCAAAGAAAAGTCAGCGTCAAAAGAAACGGCGCTAAGCGCTTTGAAAACATGAAGCGAGTCGGAATGCTCTTTCCGGGGGCTTTTTTTCACTCTGTCCCGCCATACAAAGGTAAAAATTTGTACGCGAGAGAAACGGCGGGCCAAAGGACGCTTTGCATCGTCGCGTCCTTGACAAACGGGGCAAAAAATCGGATAATGAGAAGAACGCGGACGGACCGGGAAAACAGCGGCCCGGCGGGCCGTCCGGCAGGGATAGAAAGATCAAGAAAAGGCGGATTTTGATATGAAAAGATTCTGGATGATTTTCCTGGCGGCTGCGGTTCTGCTGTCGCTTTCCGCGTGCGGCGTGGGAGACGTGGGAGGCGCGTCGTCGCAGTCCGCGTCTTCGGCGGCGTCCTCGCAGGCGCCGTCCGCGCTGTCCCAGAAAGTGAAAGAGGACAGCGTGCCGGACAGTCTCTCCGGGTTGCAGAAATACCTGCAGGGGAACGCTTCCGTGACGGGCACCGCGGAAAAAATGCGCGCGGACATCATCGGCGCGGTCAGCGGCGTGCGGTATCAGTACAGTTACGGCGGCGGAAAGAACAACGTGACCCTCGAGCTCTACGAATACGACCCGTCGAAGCTGAACGCGGCCGCGCAGAAAGTGCTTTCCCAGGTCAGGGCGAACGGCGGGTTTACCCTTCTGGGGCAGAAGATCGGCGCCGTTCTTTCCGACAATGAAAAGTATCTGATGATCTATAAGAATTCCGCAACCGACAGCGGAAACAAGGCCTATACGGATCAGATTGCAAAGCTGTTCCGGGGATTCAAAAAATAACCGGGTTCCGGCGGATCGGTCGGTTTGCGGCGAAAAGAAGAGAAAAGGGAGCGGGAATTTTCCCGCTCCCGATTGTTTTACCGAGGTGTTATTTTACAGATTGGATAAAATCAGCTGCAGAACCGGTGGCTCCCGATGACGGTAATCAGAGGACGCGACCAGATCCACTGGTTGGTGGTCTTGGCCGGGTTGTAGTAATAGATCGCTCCGCCGGACGGGTCCCACCCGTTCATGGCGTCCCGCGCGGCACGGTAGGCGGAGTCCTGGACCGGCGCGTTGATGCCCCCGTCGTCCAGGCAGGAGAAGGCGCCCGGCTGGTAAATGACCCCCGCGAGCGTGTTCGGGAACGAAGGGTGGTCGATCCGGTTCAGGATCACGGCGCCGACCGCCACCTGCCCGGTGTACGGTTCCCCGCGGGCTTCCGCGGAAATGACCCGGGCAAGCAAATTGACGTCGCTCGCGCTGAAGCCGCCCGCTCCGCCGCCTCCCCCCGAGGGCAGGCCGATCTTCGCGAGCGTGGCCGGCCCCGCGACGCCGTCCGGCGTCAGGCCGTTTTTCCGCTGGAACGTGACGACCGCGCTTTTTGTTCCGGAACCGTAAATTCCGTCCACCGCACCATTATAATAACCCCATTGTTTCAGCCTCGTTTGGATCTGCCGGACTTCCGTCCCGGTGGACCCGACTTTGGAAAGGGTTTCTACTGAGCTTCCCGTCTTGATAACGACGGCAATGACCAGAAGGTTTAAAAGAAGGATCACGAAAATCCGCCAGATGTATTTCTGCTTGGTGCTCACATGGATCAGCTCCTTTTTCAAAATTTTCCCCCCGCATGCGCAGATTATCCGTTTGATGCGAAAAAGGCGGAAAACAGGGCAATTGTTTTCGATTTCAGCAAATTTTACAAAAAGATTAAAAAAGGGGTTGACAACAGAGAAATGGTTTGGTATTATAGTGAAGCGCCTTACAGGAAGGGCGCCGCGGCAGAGCGGGGGATAAGAGCCCGGGAAGCCGCATGGGACCTTGAAAATTAAACAACGAGTAAGGAAAAAGGAACCCGTAATTCAACAGAGAGTATGCAAGTACTTCTGGACGGAGAGAAGAGAACTCTCCTAAAAAAAATCACGCAGAAATACACGTTAGTGTATCGAAGAGAGCCGGAACGCTCTAAAAGAGATAGAACGGCCGAGAGGCTTTTTTATACCATATTTTAGAGAGTTTGATCCTGGCTCAGGACGAACGCTGGCGGCGTGCCTAACACATGCAAGTCGAACGGAACTGTTTTGGAGCTTGCTTTGAGACAGTTTAGTGGCGGACGGGTGAGTAACGCGTGAGGAACCTGCCTTTCAGAGGGGGATAACGTCTGGAAACGGACGCTAATACCGCATGACATTCCAGAGTCACATGGCTTTGGGATCAAAGGAGCAATCCGCTGGAAGATGGACTCGCGTCCGATTAGCCGGTTGGCGGGGCAACGGCCCACCAAAGCAACGATCGGTAGCCGGACTGAGAGGTTGAACGGCCACATTGGGACTGAGACACGGCCCAGACTCCTACGGGAGGCAGCAGTGGGGGATATTGCACAATGGAGGGAACTCTGATGCAGCAACGCCGCGTGAGGGAAGACGGTCTTCGGATTGTAAACCTTTGTCCCTGGTGACGATAATGACGGTAGCCAGGGAGGAAGCTCCGGCTAACTACGTGCCAGCAGCCGCGGTAATACGTAGGGAGCGAGCGTTGTCCGGATTTACTGGGTGTAAAGGGTGCGTAGGCGGCTGAGCAAGTCAGGTGTGAAAACCATCGGCTTAACTGATGGACTGCATTTGAAACTGCTTGGCTTGAGTGGAGCAGAGGCAGGCGGAATTCCCGGTGTAGCGGTGAAATGCGTAGAGATCGGGAGGAACACCAGTGGCGAAGGCGGCCTGCTGGGCTTTAACTGACGCTGAGGCACGAAAGCATGGGTAGCAAACAGGATT